>CBERPN010000015.1:0-31192 GCA_965524675.1 uncultured bacterium | reverse complement strand
TCTGCTCGCCTTTTCCTAGGCCTCCGACCTGTCCAACCTGCACCAACTCTTCGCCGCGTTGCTCGAAGGTGGTTACGAAGCTTTCGCTACCGTCGCCATCCCACGGGTTTCCGTCGGTGGTAGCTACCCGGAAAATTTCTTTGTGTTCTGACATCGAGAATTGGTTGAGCAACATGCCGTCGACCTTGCCCGAGGCTTGGTAGCTGGCAGGAGCGCCGACTGGAGTGCTGAACTTGTGGATCGAGGTAGACCAGTCGTTGCTCGGGCGAAACTCCGGATCGTTCCAACTGGCCGGGTCGATCCAGCTGTTGGTGGTTACGTACAGCGATTCTGTTGAGGCGTATACGGTCTGGCCTTCGCTGAGCACGCTTGTCACGTTTCCGTTGTCGAGCGGTGTATTTGTGTCGAGGCTCACTACCGATAGCGACCCGAAGCCCGCGAAGGTTGCGGGCTGATTCACTTCATTGCATTCGGCCAACAGGCCCGAGCTGGTTTCGCCGTTTACTACCAGTGAGTAGGAAGGAAGCCAGTCTTCGAGGGTTGATTCTGCGATGACCTCTTTGTTGACCTCGGTGGCCCGGTCCTGGGCTTTTTGATTGTTGTTGCCAGGTGCGACGAAGGGAAGGTTGTTGGGGAAGGTGCTGACCACAAGGCGAAGGTCGCTGCCGACCAGGCGGGCGCTAACGGAACTGCCTTCGATGTAGAGCGTGCGTAGCTGGGGTTCGGCCTCGGCGTCGGATAGATCCACCTCGGTGATCATGGTGCTGGCTACGTAGTAGCCGCCGGGCTCGCTGGTGCGAGCAACGTCGGCCGCCAGCGGCATTTCGCCGTTGCCTTGGCCCATCACGTAAACCTTGCCGTCGGTGATGAACATCTCGCTACCCCAACCATCGCCGAGGGTTATGTCGTGCAGACGCTGCGGTTCGGCGCCGGTCACGTCGAAGACGATAAGACGGTTGTCTTTGACTACGTAGATGCGCTTGCCGTCGGTCTTGACGATGTCGGGCTCGTCGACCCCGAGCTCTTGCACGTTGGTCGAGGAATAGCTGCCCTCGCTGTCGCCGTCGACCGATCCGCTGATTTCAGTGAATCCTTCATCTCCAGCCGCGGCCGGTGCTTCGGGGACTCCCTGGTTCAGTTCAACGCTGTCGTCGGCGCCTGAGTCTTCTACAGCCAGGTCCACATCGTCGCCGAAGTAGTACCCGCCGCCGTTGAGGCCCCAGGGTCCTACCCGCTCGGACGCCTCGGCCTTGAGGTGGTCGAGTAGCGATGAACACTCGGCGAAAGGCTTGAGGGCGGACGCGAACGCGATGTCGTCGTCGCTTCCGAGATCGATGACAGCATCTGGGTCTGGCGAACCGCCGCTCGATGACGCCGTGGGGGCGCTGTTCGAACATGCCGAGGCGATCAGCATGATGAAGGTGAGAAGTGCGAGAAGGCGACGCATGGCGTGCTCCTGAGGGGGATCGGTCGTGGGTGGTTGCATCTATGACGACACAACTCCATCGGCTGGTTCCCAGTAAATCCCAAATATTTCGCTTCGAGCCCGTTCTGCTTAAAGTTTCCCCATGCAGAGACGGGACATCTTCAAACAGAACGGGGTGTTGCTCTCAGCGGGCGTAGCTGGGGCGTTGGTTCTCGAAGGCGGAAATTTCGGCGTCGAGTTGGAGACTGAGCGCAATATCGTCGAGGCCGCCGAGCAAGCGCTGGCGGATCGATTGTGAGAGATCGAACTCTGCTTCGAGCCCAATTGCCGGCGCCTCGATGGTGGCTCGTTCGACATCGATGGTGATCTCTAGCGTCGGGTCGGCCTGAACCGCCGCCATTAGTTGCTGGGCGACGTCGGCATCGACCTCGACCGGCACGAGTCCGTTCTTGGTGGAGTTGTTCTTAAAGATTGGCCCGAACCTGGCTGAGATAACAGCGGCGAACCCGTATTGCTGAATAGCCCACACCGCGTGCTCGCGCGATGAACCGGTGCCGAAATTGGGTCCGCCCAGCAAGATGTTGGCGCCCGCGTATACCTCGTCGTTTAGGACGAAGTCTTCGCCGTCGCGCCATTCGGAGAATAGACCTTTTTCGAAGCCGGTGCGCTCGACCTGCTTTAGCCAGTCGCTGGGAATGATCTGGTCGGTATCTACATCAGACCGGTCGAGGGGGACGGCGGTGCCTTGGATTATTTGTACTGGATTCATCGTGATCTCCTAGTTCTGCGGTTCGAGGTCGGCGGGTGTGGCGAAGCTGCCGGCAATGGCGGTTGCCGCCGCCACGGCTGGCGAAACGAGGTGGGTTCTGCCACCTCGGCCTTGACGGCCTTCGAAGTTTCGGTTGCTGGTGCTGGCGCAGCGTTCGCCCGGGCTGAGCTTGTCGGGGTTCATGGCCAGACACATCGAACACCCTGGTTCGCGCCAATCGAATCCGGCAGCCTTAAAGATCTTGTCGAGCCCCTCGGCCTCGGCTTGAGCCTTCACCCGCCCCGATCCTGGGACCACGAGGGTCCGCACACCACTATTAACCGTTCGGCCTTCGGCCACCGCAGCGGCCGCGCGGAGGTCCTCGATTCGGCTGTTGGTGCATGAGCCGATGAAAACCGTGTCGACAGCTACTTCCTTAAGGGGCGTTCCAGCGGTCAGGCCCATGTAGTCGAGAGCCCGGGCAGCGGCGTTGCGTGCGGCGGGCTCAGCAAAGGAATCGGGGTCCGGCACATTTGCTGCGACGGGAGCGACCTGGCCTGGGTTGGTACCCCAGGTGAGGTGCGGGACGATGCTGGCGCCGTCGATGACCAACTCGCGGTCGAAGGTGGCCCGAGGGTCGCTGCGCAGCGCACGCCAGTCGTCGAGCGCAGCCTCCCACTGGGCCCCCTTTGGGGCGAACTCGCGGCCTTCTAGGTAGGCGAAGGTCACGTCGTCGGGAGCGATCATTCCGGCTTTTGCCCCGAACTCGATTGACATATTGCACACCGTCATGCGGCCCTCCATCGAGAGGGCTTCGATTACGGGTCCGCGAAACTCAGCGATGGCGCCAATGCCGCCTCCGGTATTGGTCGCACCGAGGATTGCGAGCACAACATCTTTTGCCGTCGACCCGTCCGGCAGTTCGCCTTCTACCGTGATGGACATTGTTTCCTGGGGACTCTGAGGCAAGGTCTGGGTAGCCAGAACGTGTTCTACCTCGCTGGTGCCAATGCCGAATGCCAACCCGCCGAACGCTCCGTGGGTGCTGGTGTGGCTGTCGCCGCACACCACTGTCATGCCCGGCTGGGTGAGGCCCAGTTCGGGGCCGATGACGTGGACGATTCCCTGGTTGAACTCGCCCATCCGGTAGAGCGTGATTGCGAACTCTTCGCAGTTGTTGCGGAGCGTTTCTATCTGCTTGGCGCTAACCGGATCAGCGATCGGCTGATCGATATCTGCGGTCGGGACGTTGTGGTCTTCGGTGGCGATGGTGAGGTCGGGTCGACGGACCCCTCGCCCTGCCAGCCTCAGTCCATCGAATGCTTGGGGCGAGGTGACCTCGTGCACTAGATGTAGATCGATGTAGAGCAGATCGGGCTCGCCCTCGCTCGAGTGCACGACGTGCCGTTCCCAAACCTTGTCGCTAAGTGTGTTTCTCGAAGACTGCATGGGCTGGCTCCTAGTGTCCGAATCCACGACGCTCTTGACGCGTCTCATATATTGAGACGATAATCTCGTGTTGTGGAACAGATCATAAGCGCTGTTGGAGTGCTCGACAAGGCCTTAACCATTCTCTATTCGATTGAGGAGCGTCCGAAGTCTCTCGTAGAGCTTGTCGAAGCCACCGGCTATAGCCGCGCCACGGCCCATCGCCTTGCCGGAGCGCTCGAGTTGCACGGCTTGCTTCGCCGAACAGCTGAGGGTCGCTATGCGATGGGATTTCGGGTTCTTAGCCTCGGCCGTTCCGCTGAACGTTCGTTCCCGTTAGCTGAGTCAGCTCTTCCAGCTCTTGAACAACTGGTGGCCACCACGGCCGAGTCGGCGCAGCTCTACGTGCGCGATGGAGAACGGCGAGTCTGTGTAGCCGCTGTCGAGTCCTCCCACGGACTTCGCACCATTGTTGAACGCGGCGCAGCGCTGTCGTTGACGGCTGGGTCGGGAGGGATGGCTCTGGCCGCTACGAGCGACGACGACGCCTGGTTCGACAGCGTCGCTCAGCGCGAGCCGGGGGTGGCCAGCGTAAGTGCGGCTGTTTGGATCGGTGGGCAAGTGGTGGCTGCCGTAGGCGTGAGCGGCCCGATCGAACGGCTAACCAGCTCGCCCGGAGAGCTTCACGGGCAGGCGGTCGTGCTCGCAGCGAAGGCGATTTCTGTGGCGTCTCGCTCTTGAAGGCTGCGGCTGTGACCTTGGGCGGGGCCTTCCCGTAGGTCATCGGGCGCCAAGACTGGTCGAGGGCTCATGGCTAGCCGTGGAGTCGGCTATTGTCAGCTATTCGAAGGTTGTTCGACGCTTGTTCGTCAATCTATGTCATACCCCCTGTCTATGGTGTGGTTATGACGTTGTTCGAGGATTTACGTTTCGAAGGTATGGGCGGCGACGGGCCCACCGTCGGCGCGGACACTTCTGCTGCTGGCGACGCCAACAACGCTGCCGACAACGACGGCCGCAGCGCTGGTGGCGGCGCTGGATCTGATGGTGACGACGCTTCGGAGGGGTTGGGGTCGGTCCTTGAGGCCGATATGGCGTTTGCGTTGGTTACCGGGTTTCTGCGCACCCAACCGTTGGTTGGGGCGTTAGCCCGAATCCTGGCCTACCAGGCATCACTTTCAGCGTTAGAGGCCGAACTATTAGCAGCCCATCAAGCTTCTACCGGGGCGTCCGATCGCGAAACTGAACGCCTACACGAGCAACGTTTAACCCTTTACCAACAAACCGACGGGCATTGGCGAACCCGACCAGCCACACCCCAAGAAACACCACCCCCACGACCACCAAACAGCGACCGCGGGCGCAGCCACCCCAAACGCGAATAGATCCCAAGGTGGCTGGAAATACGGGCGATCCTCGCTCCGGTCGTAACGACCCGAGCAAACCCTTGCCATGTTCATAAGTCTGCGATCAAGGTTCGCTGCGAACGCGACGATGAAATGATTGTGGACAACATCGAAGTCATCAACACGGTTCCCCTCGTTGACTTGATCAGCGACACGATCCGCCTTAGTCGTCTCGACGGCAGCCGCGCTGCTGTCATCGCCTGCACCGGTCGAATCAACGGCGAGGACGCAGACGAAGAAACCAACCTAGTGTTGGGCGAGCGGCTCGAGAGGATCCTGCGCGACGGCGACCATCTTCGGCCGTATCGAAACGGATGGGTCGTGATCGGTGCCGACATTGTCGACGCCAAGGCGCTAACCCCCGTAATCGAACGTGTCGTCGAGGCGCTCGAGCAACCAATCCGCACTTTCGGCGAACCTCAGAATGTTCGCGCCGCTATCGGGGTCGCCCTCGGCGACCGTGCCGCAGATGGCGAATCTCTATTGTTAGGTGCCGATCTCGCGCTCGAGGCAGCAAGAGTGCGTGGTGGCGGGGTCGAGGCTTTGGAGCCAAATCTGGGCGAAGCGATTTCGGCTCGGCTTCGCGACGAAGCCGACCTCGACCACTCGATTGGCGACGAACGATTCGTGTTGTTCCACCAGCCGGTAGTGCCGCTTGGGTCGAACTGGAACAACCCTCGCGGTGTTGAGGTATACGCTCGCTGGCTCCATCCCCAAGATGGACTAGTCGGACCCGGGCGTTTTATCCCTGTTGCCGAGATCACGGGTCAGATGCAGAACCTTGGTCGTGAATTGATCCGTCTCGCATGCCATGACCTGGCTCAGATCTCACACGACCACGCCTTCTTGTCGATGAACCTGTCGGCCCAGCAACTCACCGACCAAATGCTCACCGCCGACATCCTCGAAGAGGTCGAAAACTTCGCAGTCCCGCCAGAGGCGTTGGCGTTTGAGATAACCGAAGAGGTGTTGGCGGTACCCGAATCGGTGGTCCTCGAGAATCTAAGGCGCTTCAAGTCGGCGGGATTCAAAGTCTTCCTCGACGATTTCGGTGTCGGCGAAGCCAGCCTGCAGACATTGCTTTCGTTCCCGCTCGACGCGGTGAAAATCGACGGCTCGTTCGTTCACCCGGATGTAGACGAACGCTTTGTCGACTTGGTGGTAACCATCAACGACCGGCTCGGAGTCCCGACTATTGCCGAAGGCGTCGAGACCCCCGAGCAGCTCGAAGTCCTAGTCGAGCTGGGCGTCGACTACGCCCAAGGTTTCGAGATAGGCGCACCCCAGCCAATGCTCAGCTCTCTGGTCGCGCCAAAAGACGCGGCCTGACGACCGAGAAACGCGTGGAACGGGGTCTGGAACGACTCCTAAGGCGGAGTCCTTTCGCCTAGGTTACGAGACTGCGAAAGACGTTGACTCAGGACACAAATGGCGCCGGTGAGACCGCGGCGTGGGCTACAGCAGAAAGGAAGGGCGGCAGGAACTTGCTGGGGTGAAGTACTGGTGTGTCGTGTGTGCCTGTTGCTTGAAACGTGACCGCGTGGGGAATTGAATCGGCTAGTGAGCGCTGGCGGGCTGGCGGCACCATCGTGTCGTCGGTTACCACCACTACCGATACGGGAGTCGAGGGGTCGATGCCGCCGATCCAGTCGCACGAGTTGAAGCGGCCGAGGTCATAGCCAGCTTCGAGCACGATGCCAGGGTCGCCAGCCAGTATTTGCTTGCGCATCCATGGGTTGAATTTGATAGACCCAATTCGCCAGTCGAGCAAGCGTTCGAATGCTCGTTGTGTCATCGCTGCTGGAACGCGACGAGTGGCGCGAGCTATCGGCCCGAGCAGCCGGAACCGAGTCTGTTCGGCGCGGGTGGGCGTGAAATTGGGGGCGGTGGCGCACAACACCATCGCCTGCACTCGATCGGGGTGGCGTCGCCAGAGGTTCATGGCGATCGGGCCTCCCATCGAATAGCCTGCAGCTATGCAACTGTCGATTCCGAGCAGGTCGAGCAGTGCTGCGGCGTCGTCGGCTGCGTCCTCAAGAGAAAATCGTTTGCTCGAGCGAATTCCCTGACCGTGGCCGCGATGGTCGAGGGCCACGACGTTGTAGTGCTCGCTGAGCGGTTCGTAGCTATGAAACCAATTGAGGTCGGCGTTCACGAACCATCCATGCAACAACAGCACGGTCGCAGCGCCCGGCGGGCCGGCGATATATCGAACATGGGTGCGACCGCGACCGGCTAGTTCGATGATCTGACCCGCCGGTAGCCCGGGGTCACCAGCCACATTATTCATTCTGCTCGATTCATTTGCGCTGGGTCATTCGATGCTGGCGACCTTAACCCGCAAGGTTCCACCAGGCGCTTCGTAGCCAACCGTGTCGCCCACAGTTGAGCCGATGAGCGCTGCGCCCAAAGGCGACCCTGGTGAAATTACGTCGAGGTCATCGACTCGCTCTTCGATGGAACCGACAAGGTATCGCTCGACTTCATCATCGCCCTCGTAGGAGATGCCCACAATCGAGCCAGCCATCACCGAATCGGCACCGCTGGCGCTGATGATCTCGGGTTCGTCGATCATCTTCGCGAGGTGAATGATTCGCCCCTCCATCTTGCCCTGCTCCTCTTTAGCGGCATGGTAGTCGCCGTTTTCGGAGAGGTCGCCCAGTTCGCGGGCGGTTTCTATCTTGCGGGCAATATCGATACGTCCGCGCGTGGTGAGGTCGTCGTGTTCGGCCTTCAGGCGGTCGTACGCTGCTTGAGAAAGTTGCGTTGCGGCCATTCGATCAATACTACCCGGGGTGACGAGAACTCTGCCCCAGATTCCGAGGTCGACAGGATCAATCGGCAGACTCCTAGTTAGTATTCCCCAATGACTTACAGAGTTGGGATAATTGGTGGCGACGGCATCGGCCCCGAGGTACTGGCCGAAGGCCTCAAGGTTATTGCCGCAGCCGGAGTGCAACTCGACACCATCGACTACGACCTCGGCGGCACTCGCTACCTGCGCGACGGGGTTGTTCTTAGCGATGAGATTCTTGACGAGTGGCGTGGCCTCGACGCGCTCTACCTCGGAGCGGTAGGTACGCCCGAGGTGCCGCCAGGTGTGATCGAGCGAGGGTTGCTGCTGCGAATGCGGTTCGAACTCGATCTCTATATCAACCAACGGCCCTTCGAGTTCGACGGCGACGATCAGCGCGGTCCACACGAGTTCGTCGTGATTCGCGAGAACACCGAGGGAACATACGCTGGCGAAGGTGGCTTCCTGCGAAAGAACACCCCTGACGAGATCGCCACTCAAGGTTCGGTCAACACTCGCCACGGAGTCGAGCGTTGTGTGCGGTTTGCGTACGAGCTAGCAAAGTCGCGACCACGCAAACACTTGACCCTTGTGCACAAGACCAACGTGCTGACGTTCTCGGGCGATCTGTGGCAGCGCACCTTCGACGCGGTCGCCCTCGAGTACCCCGATGTAGCTACCGCATACAACCATATCGATGCAGCTTGCATCTACATGGTTCAAAGCCCTGGTCAGTACGACGTGATCGTCACTGACAACCTCTTCGGCGACATTCTCACCGATCTTGGCGGAGCAGTTTCGGGCGGCATTGGTTTTGCTTCGTCGGCCAACCTCAATCCCGAGGGAGTTTCGATGTTCGAGCCCGTCCACGGCTCGGCCCCTGATATCGCTGGCCAGAACAAGGCCAATCCGACCGCAGCGGTGCTGTCGGGAGCGCTGATGCTCGACCATCTAGGTGAGACGGCAGCGGCCGACCGCATTCGGATCGCAGCCGCAGAGGTCGGCTCAAGCGACGGTTCGACGAGCGAGATCGGCGACCTGATCGCTTCTAGGGTTGGCCCGTGAGCCAGCAGTCCAGCGACCCCGCCGTCACCGCTCCACCTGTCGATCGATCGCCACAGTACGACTCCGCTTGGCCGAGCCAGGTCGAGATCTTCGACACAACTCTGCGCGACGGTGCTCAATTCGAAGGAATCTCCCTTACCGTCAACGACAAGTTGCGAGTTGCCGAACAACTCGATCTGCTAGGCGTTCACTGGATCGAGGGTGGCTGGCCCGGCGCCAACCCCAAAGACGAAGAGTTCTTCACCAGAGCCAAGACAGAACTGAAGTTAAAGACTTCTGGGCTAATCGCCTTTGGGATGACTCGTCGCGCTAAGGGGAAGGTCGACGACGACCCCACGCTGCGCAACCTGGTCGAGGCTGGAACCGAAACCGTTTGCCTAGTTGGAAAAACTTGGGACTACCACGTAACTCAGGCACTGCGAACCTCGCTCGACGAAGGCGTAGCGATGGTTCGGGATTCGGTCGAGTTTCTCAAAGCCCAAGGCCTGCGGGTGTTCTTCGACTGCGAACACTTCTTCGACGGCTACCAGCGCAACCCAGAGTTCACGCTCCGCGTCCTTGAAGGTGCCGCAATGGCCGGGGCCGACTGTTTGGTTCTCTGCGACACCAACGGTGGCTCGCTACCGCACGATGTCGAGACGGTCGTGCGAGACGTTGTGGGCCATTTTGATGGGGTGGCGATTGGTATGCACACGCAGAACGACACGGGGTGCGCGCTGGCCAACGCCATCGCCGGGGTGCGAGCCGGATCGACGCACGTTCAAGGCACCATGAACGGCTATGGCGAACGCACCGGCAACTGCGACCTCACGGCCCTAGTGCCCAACCTCACCCTAAAGATGGGTATCGAAACGCTGCCCGACGATCGAATCGAACGGCTCACATCGGTGTCGCACGCAGTCGCCGAGATCGTCAACCTTGCACCACAGCATCAGCAGCCATATGTGGGTGTCTCGGCGTTTGCCCACAAGGCAGGGCTACACACCTCCGCGATCGCTCGTCGGCCCGACAGCTATGAACATATCGACCCGGTCGATGTCGGTAACGCCACCCGCTTCTTGGTTAGCGATCTCGGGGGCCGATCGACTATCGCGCTCAAGGCCGAAGAGTTTGGTCTCGAGCTCGATGGAGCCGAGTTGAGCGAGCTTAGCGACCGGCTAAAAAGGCTCGAACACGAGGGCTATTTCTTTGAGGCCGCAGATGCATCTCTGGAACTGCTGGTGCGAGAAGCCCAAGGCTGGCAACAAGAGTTCTTCGAGCTCGAGTCGTACAAGGTCTCGGTCGATCATCGGTCCGGCTCCGGAGCTCGGGTCTGGAACGATCTCGACGCCGACCTGGTAACCGACGCGGTTGTTAAGATCCGAATCGGCGACGACCGCAGCCTGGGATTCGGTGAAGGAAATGGCCCTGTCAACGCGCTCGACGAGGCTCTTAGGGCGGCACTTGGCGGCCGCTTCGACAAGCTTGGTTCTATGCGCCTCACCGACTACAAGGTTCGGGTCCTCGACACCGGCGCCGGCACGGGTGCGGTTACACGCGTACTGCTCGACAGCACCAATGGTTCGAGTTCGTGGACCACGATAGGGGTCTCGGCAAACATCATCGAAGCTTCATGGCAAGCGCTAGCCGATTCGGTAGTTTTCGGCCTGTTGCACTGAGTCTGGCCTCCGGCCTGGCCGTTCACGCCACGGAGTTTGGCCTCCGGCCCGGCCGCTCACGCCACGGAGTTTGGCCTCCGGCCCGGCCGCTCACGCCACGGAGGCGGCCGCGGCGCGCTGGCAGTCTGCTTGGCTTGGCTGATTTTGCGGCTGTTGGCGTTGTTTTGGGTCTCCGGGTTTTCTATTGCCCGTTAGGGTGCTGGCTTAGCGCGTTGCGCGTTGCACGTTGCCGCGACGTAGGCGCTATTGGGCCGATGTTTTCTGGGCGGGGCCTGATCACTGGCCTCCGGCCTGGCCGTTCACGCCACGGAGGCGGCCGCGGCGCGCTGGCAGCCTGCTTGGCTTGGCTAGGATGGGCTTTATGGCTGCTCCTGAATATGTTCCTGCGAGCTTGGCGGCGAAGGTCTATTCGTCGCCGCCTCGGCGTGCTGAGTCTTGGTTGGCCGACCGGCCCGGTGACCGAGCCGCTGAGACCTCGGGTGAACGTCTTGGGGCGCCTGGCCCCGACCAGGGTTATGCACTGAAACTGGTTCGCCAGTTCGATGGTCGACTCCATCTAGCCGACGGCGAAGACATTCACGATGTCGAATGGGGAACCGTCGCAGTAGCGATGCGACGGTCGTCGCTGTTTGGTCGAGCACCCGTAATCCATGACCTCACCGTGGCGTTTACCATCTTTGGGTTCCTCGACGATAAGGCACCGGCCGAGCTAGTCGAGATGCGGCGATCGCTGTTTCAAGGAGTGCACCACCCGGTGCACTACGTCCAGTCCCGTGCTGTTGCCGACTCGGTAACCACCCAGGCGCTATTGCTGACCCCTAGCGAGGTTGACGACGCTTATCGAGGTAGCTGGCAAAGATTATTCAACCACTCGGTCAGCTAGATAGTAGGAGAGCTGTCGGGGTATCGACTAGGGTCGTCGTCATGATGGTCCAGGCGGGACGCGACACAACAGCATCCCAACAACAGTTTCAAGGCGTTTCGACAGCTCTGATCCAACCCGCCGGGCGCGACCTTGAGTTTCGCATGCTGGGCGGCGCTATGGCGGTCGGGGGTGCTGCATTATCGGTACTGCCGGCGCTTGGGCCGCTGTGTCCGCTGCGTCGAGTTACCGGTGTGCCATGCCCCTTTTGTGGTATGACCACCGCCACGTTGGCGCTCGCCCGAGGCGATGTCGGTGCAGCGGTAGCTGCTAATCCAATGGCCCTGATACTCATTGCAGTTGTTGCTATCGCCTTCGTTCCGCCCCTGTGGCGGATGATCGCTTCAATAGAGCCGCCAGAACGTTTGCGTGCAGCTGCGCCAAAGCTGCCATGGATCTTGTTGGCACCGCTTTGGTTGCTGCAGCTTCACAGATTCGATTTTATCTAACCGCCTGAGGAGGGCACATATATGTCAGATGTCAATCCACCAGAACCACCAGCGGGCGGCACGCCGCCGCCTCCTCCACCCGGTGGCTTAGGAACTCCTGGTGGGGCAACCCCACCGCCGCCGCCTCCGGGCGGAGGCGCAGCACCTCCACCGCCCCCCGCAGCTCCGGCACCACAGACTCCTCCTCCGGCACCACAGGCTCCGCAACCGCCACCTGCCCCCCAGACTCCTCCAGTTCCATCGGCACCTCAGGCTCCTCCAGTGCCACAGGCTCCGCCACCGGCGCCTGCCGCACCTCCTGGGGGTGTCGCTCCCCAGGCTCCTGGTGGCTTTGCCCCGCCGCCGCCAGCAGCGAGCGGATTGCCAGGCCAAATGCCTGGTCAGGCCTATCCGGCTGCCCCTCCTCCTGGCGGCTATGCCGAGGTTCAAGGTGGGGGAGTAGGTGTCCCCGCTAACTTCGGTCTCCGGTTCGGCGCCTGGCTAATCGATGCCATTTTGATTGGTGTAATTACCGGTATCTTGGGTGCTGGAATTGGTGGCTTTGGGCGTTTTCTTGGCTTTCTGATCGGCATAGCGTATTACTCGTATCTTGAAGGGGAGCGCGGTCAGACACTTGGCAAGCAGGTTCTCAACATCAAAGTGGTCGACCAGAATACCGGCGGCAACATTGGTCTCGGAAAGGGCGTCGGGCGCTACTTCGCCCGCTGGATCTCGGCCATTCCGTGCCTCCTGGGATTCTTCTGGATGCTTTGGGACGGCGAGAGCCAGACCTGGCACGACAAGATCGTGACGACACGGGTAGTCGTCGCATAGCTAGCAAGAAATTGAGTGGGTCGGTTCGGAGTTCGGGGGAGCCCGTGCCGACCCGCCGATGGCCGAAGCAATGAGCAAGCGGGTAATTGGTAGATGTCAGATCTGAATAAGCCTTGGGGCGAAGCTGCCGAGCCACCAGCGGGCGGCGCGATGCCAGCGCCTCCTCCACCTCCGGGCACGACGCCTGCACAGCCGAGCGCGCCGCCCCCCCCACCACCCGCCACTCCAGTGGTGCCTGAGCCTCCTGCCCCCGTTGCCCCTGCGCAAGCCGCGCCGCCGCCTCCACCTCCGTCTAGCGGTGGGTTCGAGACACCCTCGGCGCCGCCGCCTCCATCTCCGTCTGGCGGTGGGTTCGAGACACCGTTGGCGCCTCCGCCTCCAACTGCACCAGCCCAGCCGGCCTACGGAGCACCGCCACCCCCGTCACAGCAGCCTGCGCCGCAACCAGTCGCCGGGTACCAGGCCTATCCAGATACTCCACCACCAGGTGGCTATGCCCAAACCTCCGCGGTTGGCGAATACGCAAGCATCATTCAACGATTCGCCGCCATCATGATCGACGGGTTACTTCTGGCCTTGTTCTATCTTCCCGCAGTCGCTGTGGGCGCGGCGCTCATCGCCGTTCTGCCTCGAGAAGAACGAGGCCTTTGTGAGGACTTCGACGGCGACCTCTATAGCTGCGAACCATTCACCGACTCATCTACCGCCATCCTTTTCGGAGTCGTTGGCCTACTCGGCCTGCTCGCGATAATCGCCCAGTTCTGGTACTGGGGTAAGTACGAGGGCCGCCAAGGTCAAACCATTGGCAAACGAACGATGGGTATCAAGACGGTCGATATCAACACCGGCCAACCGATTGGCTTTGGCAAAGCGATCGGACGCTTGTTTGCGAGGAACCTCTCGGCGTTCTTTTGCTACATTGGCTATTTCTGGATGTTGTGGGATAAGCAAAGCCAAACCTTCCACGACAAGATCCTCAGCTCGGTGGTCGTCAAAGCCTGAGCCGGGGAAGCCTGCTCCTAGCGATGGGTCAGTAGCCTTACTAGGTGTCAAACAAAACTAGAGTTCGATTTGCGCCCGCGCCTACCGGCTTCCTCCATATCGGTAGCGCCCGGTCGGCGTTGTTTAACTGGCTATATGCCCGCCACACCGGTGGTGTGCTGGTTCTTCGCATCGAAGACACCAATGAGGCACTCAAACGCGACGAGTTCATCGACGCGATTACCGGTCCGCTGCAATGGCTGGGTCTCGACTGGGACGAGGGTCCGTTCTTTCAGAGCGAGCGGACCCAGCTGTATAGCGAGGCGGTCGAGCAACTCGTCGAGTCGGGGCAGGCCTACTACTGCGACCTTTCACGCGAGCAGGTAAACGAGCTCTGCGAGGCGCAGGGCCTACCCGCTGGCTATCACGGGTTCTCACGCGACAAGGGGCTGCCCGACGGCGAAGGAACCGTAATACGGTTCCGTGCCCCCGACGAGGGCACGACGGTGATCGACGATGTTATTCGTGGCCGGGTCGAGTTCGAAAACGCACATATCGAAGACTTTGTGATCCGTCGCAGCGACGGTTCATCGGGGTTTCTGGTTGCAAACGCCGTCGACGACCACGACATGGGAATCACTCACGTTGTGCGAGGCGAAGACATGCTCAGCACCACCCCAAAGGTGGTCATGCTGTGGCAGGCGCTCGGTTTCGGCGACACTCCTACCTACGCACACCTGCCGCTGTTGGTTAACGAGCAGCGCAAGAAGCTCTCGAAGCGAAAGGACGATGTCTCGCTTGGCGAGTTTCGTCGCCGCGGGTACATGCCAGAAGCGATGCTGAACCATCTGGCCCTGCTGGGCTGGGGTCCGCCCGACGAGGTCGAAGTGCGCCCTGTCGCCGAAATTATTGAGCTGTTCGATCTCGAAAACGTCACCAAGGGTGCAGCGTTCTTCGATGTGAAGAAGCTTGACAGCATCAACGCTGAATACGTGAGAGCCCAAGACCTAGACACCTTCATTTCCGATGCCGAGCCTTACCTCACCGCCGCTGACACGCCGTGGCCCGCGAAGAACTACTCGGCCGAGGTCTTCGCCAGGCTAGCTTCTGAGGTTCAGCAGCGCGTCGCCACCCACGCCGACACAACAGACTTCGTCGATTGGGTTTTCAACGATGAGATCAGCTACGACGAGAAGTCGTGGGCGAAAGGAATCGTCAAGGCGAAACTCGTGCCTGAGATTCTCGCGGGTGTCATCGAGCGATTCGCAACCTGCGATTGGGAGGCCGAAACCCTGGCCGACACCGTTCGCGCCGTTGGCGACGATCTCGGGGCACGAAGCCAGGTTCCGGTGCGAGTGGCCGTAACAGGTCGCAACTTTGGTATCCCGCTTTGGGACGGCCTTGTCGCTCTTGGTCGCGAGCAGACCATTGTACGCCTGCAGGCAACTCTTGGCCGACTCTAACGAGCCGCTTTCTGTCGGACCGATGTGCGATCATTAATCGATGAGGCGACTCTTGCGCATCGCGATCGCATTGGCTCTACTTGTGCTGCTGTATGTGGGCATAACATTCGTGCAGGTTTGGTCGGCGTCTCGGGCTGATTATCGCGGCACCGCCGACGCATTGGTTGTTCTGGGCGCCGCACAGTACGACGGCCGTCCATCGCCGGTGCTCGAAGCGCGGCTCGAGCATGCGTTGGAGCTGTACTCCGAAGGGGTGGCAGACAAGATTGTCACCACCGGTTCCAATCAGGAGGGTGACCGATTCACTCAAGGGTTCGCTGGCTATGACTACTTGCGCGACCGCGGTGTGCCCGATGCCGACATTGTGGTGATCGTCGACGGGTCAAACACGTGGGAAGAGTTGTCGGCGGCCGCCAACCAGCTCCGCCCGCTTGGGCTTACCAATGTCGTATTGGTGTCGGATCCTTATCATTCGTTACGCGCCGACCGGATCGCCGACGAGGTTGGCCTCGACGCCAATGTGTCACCAACCAATAGCAGCTCGGCAACATCGCAACTAGTGCGCGAAACCGTCGGCGTAGCGGTGGGGCGAATAATTGGGTTCCGCCGCCTAAGCAACTGGGCCTCATGAATGGTGTCAGACACGTCCCTAATCGGTTGTCCCTAATGGCCTAATAGAGCGTCTTGGCTTGGCGGGCTTGTAGCTCGGCGTCGTATGTCTCGCCATCGAAATCGCCGTCGGTAATAGCGGTCATGATCTGACCCGGAGTCGGCAAAGCGTCGCGGTCGACCTGGACTTGCGGGTCCCATAGTTGGGCTCGCTTGACGGCTCGGGCGCATTGAAAGTACACATCGGCGACCGTGATCTCGATCACCGATGCCGGGGTATTGCCAGCGACATCGTACGCAGCGAGTAACTCAGGGTCGGTGCGGAGCACGGCGGTTCCGTTTACTCGCATGCATTCGGTTATGCCCGGAATCAGAAACAGCAGCGCGACTCGCCCGTCCTCGACGATGTTGCGAAGGCTGTCGATGCGCCCATTCCCGCGTCGGTCGGGTAGCTGAATCGTCAGCTCGTCGATCACACGCACAACCCCTGGGCGATCGCCGCGCGGTGAGCAGTCCATTCCCGACGGGCCGACGGTCGCGAGTGCCGCAAATGGCGAAGCCTCGATGAGTCGGCGGTACTCGGGTGTGACCACCGCGGTCTGCTTGGTGAGCGAGCTGGGGTTGACGGCTCCGTAGATCACTTCGAGTTGTTCGATGTCGCTAACCGTCTGCATAAGAAGATCCTTTTAGATCAATCGTTCGCTGGTTCGAGCAGATCCCATTTGTTGCCATAGAGGTCTAGGAACACAGCCACGGTTCCATAAGGTTCCTGCCGGGGTTCCTCGAGGAACTCGACTCCGTACTCGGTCATTCGGCGGCGATCGCCATCGAAGTCATCGGTCTGAAGGAACAGAAACACTCGGCCACCGGTTTGGTCTCCGACCCGAGTTTGCTGATCGGCGTCGCTCGCTTTGGCGAGCACGAGGCCGCACCCGGTCGACCCTGGCGGTCTGACTACGACCCATCGTTTGTGGCCCTCATCGCGATCTTCGGACAATTCGAATCCGAGGCCGTCCACAAAGAAAGTGATTGCTTCGTCGTAGTCGTCGACGACGACACTAACGAGCGCTAGTTGCTGCATTGAACCCACGATAGGCCACGGAATCGAGGCCGCGGTATACAGTCGGGCCAGCGCGAATTGGGAGAATGACGATGAGAATTGCGATCTTGACCAGCGGCGGTGACGCCCCAGGAATGAACGCGGCGATCCGAGCGGCGACGGTTGTCACCCTCGCTCTAGGTCATGAGCCGATCGGGGTGCGTCACGGCTACCGAGGCCTGATCGGCGGCGAACTCGAGCAACTGGATTTGGCGAGCGTGGCCGACGGATTGCGACGAGGAGGAACCATGCTCCAGTCGGCCCGGTGCATGGAGTTTCATGAGCCCGAAGTGCGCCAAACAGCGAGGGACGTCCTCACCGAAGCTGGGGTCGATGGGCTCATCGTTATCGGCGGCAACGGAACACTCACCGGAGCGCTGCATCTGAGCGATCCGGCAGAGGCTGGCGATTGGCCGGTCAGGGTGGTGGGTATCCCGGCATCGATCGATAACGATGTTGCACTCACCAGCTTGTCGATCGGTGTCGACACCGCGATGAACACAATCGTTGAGGCCTGCGACAAGATCGCCGACACGGCTAGCGCTCACGATCGGGTGTTCCTTGTCGAGGTAATGGGCCGCGAATGTGGCTATCTGGCGATGACCAGTGCCATCGCTTCAGGTGCCGACATGGTTTTGTTCCCCGAAGCTGATCGGACCGAGGAGGAACTTGTGGATTCGGTGGTTGAGGCGGTGTTGGCGGTTCGAGACCGCGCCGGATCGCAAAAGGTGATCGCCATCAAGGCCGAGGGTATCGAAACCCCATCGGATCGGCTCAAGGAACTGGTCGACGCTCGCCTAACGGCCCGCACGGGCGAGGAATTGGTCGACATCGAGACTCGTGTGACAGTTCTCGGCCATGTGGTGCGGGGCGGCCGACCCAGTGCATTTGACCGATTGCTCGGGAGTCGAATGGGTAACGTGGCCGTCCGTTCGCTGATCGATGGTGGCCATCGCCAGATGGTGGCATGGCAGCCGCCGGTCGACGCCGCGGACGACGTCGGCGTACGGTCTGCCCACGATCCGTATTGTTACCTCATGCCGCTCGACGTTGTGCTCGAGGCCACCCGTGAGCTACTCGAGGGTCAGAGCCCTCTGGCTCGTTGGCGGGCCACCATATTCGACGATCTTCAGGATGTGTTCCTGCTCTAGCAGGCTCGTCGCTGGACTGGGGAGGTTCACAACCGACATGGGCCCGGGATTGAGAGACGGTCGTCGGCTACAGTCAGCAAATGACTGAGCTGATGATCCCAATTTTTCGGGTCGCCGATGCAGCCGAAACGGCCAAGTGGTATCGCAGGTTGGGGTTCGAGGTCGTCGGTGAGCACCGTTTCGAGCCGGGCCTTCCGCTTTACATGTTCTTGGATCGCGACGGAGTTCAGCTCCATCTTTCTGAGCACACAGGCGATGCTCGACCCGGCACGCTCGTCTATTTTTGGGTCGACGACGTCGCCGCGGTCGCAGTCGAGTTCGGTGCCGAAATTCATGACCAACCCTGGGGACGCGAGATCAAGCTCACAGACCCCGACGGCAACCGCCTTCGGGTAGCCACCAAACCGGCTTAAAGCACGGGATGAGCACCGGAGTTGTTGTCGGCGAAATGGCTGTCGAGTTGCTACGAATCGATTTCTGACCGGTGGAAAGTGTTTTTTGTACCCCGTACGGGATTTGAACCCGTGTTACCTGCGTGAGAGGCAGGCGTCCTAGGCCACTAGACGAACGGGGCGAGGACTTTCGTTTCTTAGCTATCTCTTGACTGACTTGCTTTGCTCGGGGAGGAGGACTTGAACCCCCAACGACTGGACCAGAACCAGCTGTGTTACCAATTACACCATCCCCGAAGGGCAGCTCACGATCGTACCGACTCGTTGGCCAATCGCCTACTCGGAACGTTAGGTCATTGCGGGCTTGCGAGCATCGGATATTGTTTGAGTTAGTTGAGCCACCACCACATCGAGGGCCACATCGACCGTCTCGCCCGTAGCTCGCTCAGTCAGCTCGACGGCGTTCTTCTCGAGACCTTTTGGTCCAACGGTGATCCGGTAAGGGATTCCAATGAGCTCGGCGTCTTTGAATTTCACGCCAGGTCGTTCGTTGCGGTCGTCGAGAACTACATCGATTCCGGAATCTAGGAGCTCGCTGTAGATGGTTTCGGCAGCGGTCATCGATGGCTCGTCGTTAATCCGAACAACGGTGATCACCGCCTCGAAGGGTGCTACCGATACGGGCCAAACGATTCCCGATTCGTCGTTGTTCGTTTCGGCGATTGTTGCCATGTTGCGACCTATGCCGATTCCGTAGCTGCCCATCACGATGGTCTGGGCCTTGCCGTTCTGATCCAGAATTGTCGCTCCCATCGCCTCGGCGTATTGGCTGCCGAGCTTAAAGATGTGGCCCACCTCGATACACCTAACAATTTCGATCGGCGTGTTGCAATCGGGGCAGGGTTCGCCAGCGCTGACAGTTCGTAGATCGCACCAAGTGTCGACCTCGATATCGCGAGCGATATCGACTCCAGACCAATGCCAGTCGTCGTCGTTAGCGCCTGTGGTCAGGTTCGAGCGGCCCCGAAGTGCCTCATCGGCGTAGATCTCAATGTCGTCGCTGACGCCCAGAGCGCCGAGCGAGCCGGGGCTGGCCCCGAGGAATTTCACGGTCTCGTCGGGCGTAGCTGGGCGTACATCGGCTGTGCCGGAGTTGTCGATGACCTTCTGCTCGTTGAGCTTGTGGTCGCCCCGAAGCAGAAACAGCGTGACCGCTCCGTCGACCACGTACACCATTGTCTTGATCTGGCGCTCGGCAGTGGCGCCGCCATCGATCTCTTCAAGAGCAGCGATTGTGCGCACGTCAGGGGTGGGAAACTTCACGGGCTCGTCGGGACCCGGCTCGTCAGCGATAGCGGGAAGCGCCGTGCACGCCCGTTCGACATTGGCCGCGTAGCCACACTTAGGGCACATGGCCACGTCGTCCTCGCCAGCACTGCTTGGCACCATGAACTCTGACGATCCTGAGCCGCCCATCGCTCCCGACGATGCCTGCACAGCTGTGGCGTCAAGCCCCAGACGGTGAAAGATCCGCACGTAGGCTTCACGATGTTTCTCGTAGCCGATGTCGAGGCCAGCCTCATCGACATCGAAGGTGTAGGCATCCTTCATCGCGAACTCGCGCACCCGTAGCAAGCCACTCTTCGGACGCGGTTCGTCACGAAACTTCCACTGAATCTGATACCAGATTTGTGGCAGTTGCTTATAGCTGTTGATTTCGGTGGCGACGGTCGCGAAGATCTCCTCGTGGGTCATGCCCAAGGCGAGATCGGCCCCTTTGCGATCCTGCAGGCGGAACATTTCGTCACCCATTGTCGACCAGCGCCCACTGGCTTCCCAGATCGACTTCGGATGCATGGCGGGCAGGAGAAACTCTTGGCCCCCAATGGCGTTCATCTCTTCGCGGACGATGTTGGCGACCTTGTCGTGCACCTTCAGGCCAAGCGGCAGCAGCGAGTAGTGACCCGACATGAGCTGGCGAATAAAGCCACCCCGAATCAGGAGCTTGTGACTTGCGGCCTCCGCGTCGGCGGGGGCATCGCGCAGAGTGGGAATGAATAGGTTTGACCAACGCATAGCTGCTCAGGCTACCGATCAAGATCAGGAAGGAGCTTCCCGGGGTTGAACAGGCCGTCAGGGTCGAGGGCGTGCTTAACCGTTCGCATCAGATCGAATTCCACATCGGACTTCTGCCCAGCAATCTTTTCTCTGAGCGATTGGCCGATACCGTGCTCGGCTGAGATCGTGCCGCCGTAGCGCCAGGTGATCTTGTTTACTTCGGCTTCGAGGGCTTCGCGGTTGGCCGTGAAGTTGGCTACTTCGGCCGGGCCGGCGTCGATTGCCGGCATTAGGTAGAGATGAAGATTACCGTCGCCAGCGTGTCCGAAAGCGTAGGGGAGTGTTCCAGGAATCATTTCTGCGGCCCGACGCACAACCTCTGCTAGGTACTGCGGAACCACATCGATCGGAACGGCTACGTCTAGCTTCAGACCAGCATCGCCGTGTGGAAATAGTCGCTGCGGTGGCAGTTCATCGCGCAGCATCCAAATATTTGCTTCCTGGTCCGCAGTGCTGGCGATGGCGGCGTCGACCACGAGGCGCTGCTCTTCAGCCTTCGCTAGTAACGCTGTCAGGCGATCGGTTACCGGTTCGCTGCCCGACATGCGAATGAGCGCATACCACTCGGCCTTGGTAGCGAGTGGCCGCTGCACACTCGGAAAGTTTTCGCACACCGCTGCGACGCCCAACTCGGGGACGAGTTCAAAAGCGGTCAGCGAACCCTGCCCATGGCTCTGCGCAATCGTCAGCAGTTCAAGCAGCCTGTCGATATCGGCGATGGCCGCGAAGGCGGTCTGATGATGATGGAGCTGCGGCCGTAGTCGCACCACTGCCTTGGTGACCACGCCGAGGGTGCCCTCGGTACCGATGAACAGGTGTTTTAGATCGAGGCCCGAGCTGTCTTTGCGGAGGGCCCTCAGCCCATTCCAAACCCGGCCGTCAGCGAGCACCACTTCGAGCCCGAGAATGTTCTCGCGCATGGGCCCCGATTGCAGAACGTTGATACCGCCCGCATTGGTCGAAATGGCGCCGCCAATTGTGGCGCTGCCCCTCGCCCCCCAATCGGGTGCAAAACTTCTGCCTGCTTCGCTGGCGGCGTCCTGGATTGCCTCCACCGTTACCCCGGCCTGAACCGTCATGGAGAAGCGCTCAGGATCCACCGATTCAATCGTGTTCATGCGCCGAAGCGACAACACGACGCTGGGTGTTTCGGTAGGGATCGCGCCACCACAGAGGCCGGTGTTTCCTCCTTGTGGCACGACCGAGACACCGTGGCGAGCGCAGCAACGAACGACAGCAGACACCTCTTCGGTAGTGCTGGGACGCACAACCGCAAGCGCAGTTCCGTGGTAGTGCTCCAGCCAATCGGTGAGAAACGGCTCCATCTCGTCGCCTCGGAAAAGGCCGACATCGCCAACAATGGCGAACAATTCTTCAAGAGCTACAGCGTTATCGGGCATGGAACACACTGCCATGAGCGAAGAACGCGCGTCGGCCCGATACTTTTACAGGGTCATGATCTCGCTCAACCCGCTGCGCCTCTGGGCGTTTATCAAAGAAGTCTTCTTCGCGGCTGACCGAAATCGTCTGACCGGCTCGGCAGCCGAACTCGCATTCTGGAATCTGTCGAGCCTCGCCCCGATGCTACTGATCATGGTTGGTGCTCTCGGGTCGATCGACGCGGTGATCGGATCCGATCTGGCGGGCGACGCCGAAGGACAACTGCTCGACCTGGTAGAACGAGTATTCGGACAGCAGTCCACCGTCGACAATGCCTTTAGAGACCTCTTTGCTAACAGCAACAGCGGCGCACTCACCGTCGGTGCCATCGTCACGGCCTACTTTGCGTCGCGCGGATTCACAACACTGGTCGGAACTCTCGACCGGATCTACGAGCGCAAGCCGCGGCGAGGGCCGGCCGGGTTCATCATTACCCGCGCTGTGGGTGTGGTTTTGGGTGTTCTCTCGCTGGTGGTTCTCGGCGTTACGTTGGCTGGCGTCTTTGCTATTACCGAGGTGGGTAGTAACGCTTCGCTGATTCGTCCCCTTGTCGCAGTCGGAGTTCTGGGTTTGCTGACAACCTGGACGGCAACTCTGTACCACTGGGCGCCACGGCAACGGACGAAATGGTCACACGATCTTCCTGGTGCGCTAGTGGCAGCTGTCGGCGTCGCCGTGGCCACCATAGGTGTCGGCTACTACGCCTCGCTCGTCCCTGGTTCGAACAACGTCGTTGGCGTACTCGGAGGGCTCGTCGTGTTCCTGACCTGGCTCTGGGTCTCGTCGTTGGCGGTGCTGATCGGCGGTCAAATCAATGCCTTGACCGCAGTGAACCAGCCGCACCGTCGAGCCGATGCAGTCGAGGATCTCGGCCTAGTCGATCCCACCGATCAACTGGACTAGCCGCCGCCACAGGTGTCAGGCAACAGCAACCGGGGATGGGCTCTCACCTACCCGCTCGCCGCTAGAACTTGCCGAAGCTGTGTTGCTGGGCAAAGGTTCGGGCCATGGGTTCAATCGATGTCACAACCAACGACGGTGTCGCTACCGTCACCATCAACCAGCCAACCAAGAAGAACGCCGCCACAACACCGATGTTCGAGGCGATCGGCAACGCCTTTAGTGAGTTGTCGCTCGACACATCGGTGCGCGCCATAATACTCACTGGCGAAGGCACAGATTTTTGTGCAGGAGCCGACCTTGGCGCGGGCGATCGCGAAAACGAGCCCGGTCTCAACCGGATGCGACGGATCCACCGGACACCAGCAGCCATCGTCGACACGCCTCAACCGGTTATCGCTCGCATCGATGGTGTCGCTGTGGGCGCTGGGTTGAGTATGGCGTTGGGTTGCGATTTGCTGATCGCTTCGGAGCGCTCGCGGTTCTCGGCCATCTTTGCCAAGCGTGGCCTCACCGTCGACTGTGGAATGTCTTGGCTCTTGCCTCGCGCCGTTGGATTTCAGCGTGCCAAAGAGATGGCTCTGCTGGCAGAGATTCTCGATGCGTCGACCGCGCTCTCTATTGGTCTGGTGAATCGGGTTGTGCCTCACGAGCAGCTCGATGCGGAGGTAGACGGAATCGCCGCCACGCTCGCCGCCGGACCTCCCCTAGCTCTCAGCATGACGAAGCGGCTCATCAATAACAGTTACAACTCGTCGCTGAGTGCCTCTCTCGAGGCTGAGAACGCGGCTCAGTGCGTGAACTTTGCCAGTTCCGACACCGTCGAAGCGATGCTTGCGTTCGCAGAGAAACGTCAGCCCGAGTTCAAGGGGCGTTAGGTCCGTGACACTCGCAACAGTCGGAGTGGTCCATCCCGGCGCTATGGGTGCGAGCGTCGGCGACCACCTGACAGATGCCGGTCATCGTGTCATCTGGGCTAGCGGTGGCCGCAGCGCCGAGACCAACAGCCGTGCCGAAGCGGCTGGCCTCATCGATGTCGGCTCGCTTGCTGCTCTCGTCGATCACGGCGATTTCATCGTCTCGGTTTGCCCGCCACACGCTGCCCTTCAAACCGCGACCGATATCGCCAAGCACGGTTTCTCGGGTATCTACCTAGACGCCAACGCGATCGCGCCGTCGGCGGCTGAGGCGATCTCTGGCATTGTTACCGAAGCTGGGGCAAGTTTTGTCGACGGTGGAATTGTCGGACTTCCACCAGTCGAGACAGGAACCACCAGGCTGTTCTTGTCGGGGGGCGACTCCGAGCGAGTTGCTGAGTTATTCGAAGAGACCCTGTTCGATGTGGTCGTCATCGATGACCGGGTCGGTTCTGCGTCGGCTCTCAAGACCGCGTTTGCCACCTGGACCAAGGTGAGCTCGGCATTACTGCTTTCGGTCGAGGCATATGCCGACCGGACCGGCGTGTTGCCGGTTCTGCTCGAGGAATGGGATCGACGATTTCCCCACCTTGGTGACCGGGTTGAATTAACCCGCGCTGCTACGGGCCCAAAGGCGTGGCGCTTTGTCGGTGAGATGGAACAGCTAGCGACGGCGATGGCCGATCAAGATATGCCCCAAGGCTTTCACGACGCGGCCGGGGAGATCTATCAACGTCTAGCCGCCCAAAATCTCCCTTCTGCCACCTAAAAACGCCCCCAGAGGGGCGTTTTACGGTGGCAGAACGGTTTGGGTCATGTAGTTTTCCGGAATGGATAGCTACAGCACGCTTGCAGAAATCGCCGCGGCCAAAGAAGCGCTCGCGGCCTCGATCGATGGGTATGACGCACCGGCGGCGTATGGCGTTGGTATCGCGACGGTGGGCCCATCCGGAGATGTTCTAGACGTCGCGTACCCTCACGTGAACTTGGCGGGCCACTCGTTTCCCGCGGTGGCCTTAGCGCGAGTTCTTGGTCACAGCGCGGGCACCGCCACCTATCGACTCGGGATCGACCTACTCGAAGAGGCGATCGCGTTGATCGCCCCCGCTGAAGCCGTGGATACTCCCCATCCGAATCTGGCGGCCTGGCGGGCTCTGATCGAGGTGGCCAAAACCCCATCGCTTGGTGGCGAACGGGTCTTGTTCGCGGCCTTCATCGGCGACCTCGACGACGATCCAACCAATGCTATCGACAGCTACCTACGTCTACATCTCTTGTCGCATCGCCTAGTGAAGCCTCACGGCATCAGCGTGAGCGGAATCTTTGGCACGCTGACCAACGTTGTCTGGACGAACCTCGGCCCCTTCGAAGTGGCCGATTTCGAAGTCACCCGAATGGAACTGCGAGCAATGGGCCATCAAGTCGAGGTTCATCTCGTCGATAAGTTTCCGCGGATGCTCGACTACGTGGTGCCTAGCGGTGTGCGGATCGCCGACGCCAACCGGGTGAGGTTGGGAGCCCACCTAGCAGATGGTACGACGGTCATGCACGAGGGCTTTTGCAACTTCAATGGCGGAACCCTCGGTACGTCGATGGTCGAGGGCCGAATCGGGGCGGGCATCGTCATTGGCGACGGCTCCGACGTGGGTGGTGGCGCGTCGATCCTGGGAACGTTGTCCGGCGGCGGCAAAGAGGTCATCAGCGTTGGCAAGAACTGTTTGCTCGGCGCAAACAGCGGCCTCGGGATCGCCCTAGGCGACGATTGCATTGTTGAGGCTGGCCTCTTTCTAACGGCCGGCACCGTGGTCATTCTTCCCGATGGGTCAAAGGCCAAAGCGCGTGATCTTTCAGGTGTCGACGGCATGTTGTTCCGGCGCAACAGCCTCACCGGTGCTGTTGAAGCTCTCGCCCGAGCCAGCGCTAGCTGGCAGGGGCTAAACCAAGACCTGCACGCGAACTAGCTTCTAGGTGGCTGGGCGGCGGTTATTCGAATACGAATACGGCCTTGATGACCTCGCCAGCAGCGCTGGCGCGTTCGGCTTCGTTTATCTGGTCGAGCGCGAATGTCGTGATCAGTTCATCGAACGGGAACTCACCTTTCGCGAAAAGATCGGCGAGTTGGGGGATGAACAGATCGGGTACGCTGTCGCCCTCCATTACTCCGGTGAGGGTGCGGCCCGAGACTAGGCTCATCATGTCGAGTTCGAGAGTGCCCAGCCCGACACCAGCGACCGCGAGCGTTCCGATCCCGTTGAGTGAATCGAAGGCGGTGCGTACCACGCCCGCGTTTCCGGTGGAGTCAAAGCCGTAGTCGACACCCCCAAGGACGATTTGTTGGATTTCGGCGCCAGCGTCGACGTCGGGAACCTTGACGGTGTGGGTGGCGCCCAGTGCAGTTGCCTTGTCGAGTCGGCTTTGGTGGCGGTCGATGGCCACGATGATTTCGGCGCCCGCAACCTTGGCGGCCATCACAGCACTGAGGCCAAGAGCGCCCGCTCCCCAGATGGCGATAGCCGAACCCGATTCGGCGCCAAGCGTGTTGAGCACAGCCCCCGCGCCCGTCTGAACCCCGCAGCCGAGGGGCCCCAGCAATTCGAGCGGAAGAGTGGAATCGACCTTGACTACGTTTTGCTCGGTGGCGAGCGCGTGGCTGGCAAATGATGATTGTCCGAAGTAGTGCGAGCCGACAGGGTCGCCGTCGCTAGTTTTCAGCGCCTTCGAGCCATCGGGGCGCGCACCCATCATGTTGTAGACCAAGAAGTTGTCGCAGTGCGGAAAGCGGTTTTTATCACACGCCCGACAAGCCCCGCAGTAGTTGAACGTGAGCACCACGTGATCGCCGGGAGCCACCTTCGTAACGTCGCTGCCGACGCCAGCCACTACTCCTGACCCCTCGTGGCCGTGAACGGTTGGGCCAACAAAGAACTCGGGCGGAAGCTCTCGCGACAGGAGATCGGTGTGACAGAGGCCAACTCCCGCCATCTTTACCAACACTTCATTAGCTTGCGGGTCCTCGAGGACGAGCGACTCGATTGTGAACGGGTCGTTGGCTCCCCGCAATACTGCAGCGGTAATGTCGGTTGGCATCTGACTCGATTCGTCTCGGCGCTGTCATGAACGTAGCCGAGCTGTAACTATGTCGGAGATCTCATAGCAGAGCTACAGTTTGAATTGCAGGTGCGAATGGCCGAAGTAGAGCTGCCCGCGAGGGCGCAAGTAGTTGTTGTCGGAGGCGGAATCGTTGGCTGTTCGATCGCATATCACCTAACACGCCGTGGGGTTAGTGATGTAGTTCTTCTGGAGCAGAACAGCCTCACGGCTGGCACTACATGGCACGCCGCCGGGCTTGTGGCCCAGATGAGGTCAACCTATAGCCAGACGATATTGGCGCATCATTCGGTGAAGCTATTTGAAGAGCTCGAGGACGAAACCGGACAGGCCACAGGCTTTCGAGCACCTGGTTCTCTTGCGGTAGCGTCCGACAGCGACCGCTGGGAGGAGCTTCTTCGAACCGCCTCGATGGCCAAAACCGTTGGTGTGGAGGCCAACGTGATCTCCATCGAGCAGGCGGCCGAACTGTGGCCGCTAATGCGCACCGACGACTTGGTTGGTGCTCTACACTTACCTCACGACGGCGTCACATCGCCGGTCGACACCACGATGGCTTTGGCCAGAGGCGCACGCAGTCGCGGGGCACGAATCATCGAAGGGGTAGCGGTTACCGATATCGATGTCGTTGCTGGCCAGGTGTGCGGCGTTCAGACCGAACAGGGCCCAATCGAAGCCGACACCGTGGTATTGGCTTGTGGAATGTGGACTCGCCACCTCGCCAAGAAAATCGCTGTCAACGTGCCGCTCCAGGCGTGTGAGCACTTCTATCTCGTAACCGAGCAAATCGAAGGCGTAGAGACCGGCCTAGCAACGTTGCGCGACCCAACCAACCACTCCTACTTCAAGGAGGAGACGGGCAAGATCATGGTCGGCTTCTTCGAGCCCCGAGGCAAGGTTTGGAAACCCGATGGGATTCCGCGCGATTTCTCCTTTGGAACCATCGCGGAGGATTGGGATCATCTCGGTCCGGTATTCGAACGGGCCATCCGCCGGGTGCCAGCTCTTGGTGAGGTTGGCTTGCAGCTGTTCTTTAACGGCCCCGAGTCCTTTACGCCCGACGGAGCCTATTACCTCGGGGAGACGCCGGAGGTAGATCGGTGCTTTGTGGCGGCGGGCTTTAATTCGGTGGGAATTCAGTCGGCCGGGGGTGTTGGTTGGGTCTTGGCCGATTGGATTGCCGACGGGTACCCACCCATGGACCTTTCCGGGGTTGATATTCGACGCGTCAAACCATTCCAAGGCGACCAGGGCTACCTCGAGGAGCGAATTCCCGAGAGCCTCGGCTTGCTCTACGCCATGCATTGGCCCTTCCTTCAGTACGAGAGTGCTCGTGGCATTAAGAAGTCGCCGTTCCATGTTCGTCTCGAAAAAGCGGGCGCTGTCTTTGGCGAGCTGGCCGGGTGGGAACGCCCCAACTGGTATGCCGCCGACGGAGAGACCCGACGCTATGAGTACTCCTACGACAAACAGAACTGGTTCGACGCGTCGGGCCGCGAGTGCGATGCCGCACGCAACCGGGTGGCCTTGTTCGATCAAACCTCGTTCGCAAAGTTCGATGTCGAAGGACCCGACGCGCTTGCGGTTCTCAACCAGCTGAGCGTCGCCGATATGGACGTGGGGTTAGGCCGCGCGGTCTATACCCAATGGTGTAACGACCGCGGCGGAATCGAAGCCGACCTCACCGTTACCCGACTGGCCGAGAACGGCTTTTTGGTGGTCACCGCGGCGGCTGGCTCGGTGCGCGATCTTGCGTGGCTGCGCCGCAACGTGGCCAGCCGCAATGTCACCATCACAGATGTCACCGAACGGGTCGCCATGTTGGGTGTGATGGGGCCGAACTCGCGAGCCTTGCTCAGCGAAATTACCAACACATCGTTATCGAACGACGACTTCCCATTCGCAACAGCTCAACACATCGAAATAGCTGGTGAGGAGGTGCTTGCGTTGCGGTTGAGTTACGTCGGAGAACTGGGTTGGGAGCTCTACATTCCTTATCCTGTTGCTACCGATGTATACGATGCCATCGTCGGCGCGGGCCCCAAACATGGTTTGGTCCACGCTGGTTATCACGCGATGAACACCCTTCGAGTCGAGTCGGGATACCGCCACTGGGGCGACGACATCAGCGACGAAGACACCCCTCTCGAAGCTGGACTCGGCTTCACAATCTGCTGGGATAAGCCAGCTTTCAACGGTCGGGAAGCGTTGCTCGCTCAGAAAGACGCTCCGCGGTCGAAGCGGCTAATTCAGTTCCGCCTAGGCGACCCAGACAGGTTGTTGTACCACGACGAGCCGATCTATCGCAGCGGCGAGTTGGTTGGTCGAACCGCTTCAGCCATGTGGAGCTATATCGAGGGGGCATCGCTGGCGATGGGGTACATCGACCACCCAGGGGGTACCGCGATAACCAAGGACTGGCTCGACTCGGGACTGTGGGAGATCGAGGTAGCGGGACAGCGCTACCCGGCCACAACCTCGATTCGATCGTTCTATGACCCCATGAACAAACGGGTGAGGTTATAGATCGATGGCGTGGCCTGTTGCTAGTGAACTAATCGACCCGATCGCGTTGCGAGCTTGGATGGACGGGCGCCACCTCGGTAGCGGAGAGCTGACCAACGCTGCGCTACTGGTTGGTGGCACGCAGAACTTCTTGATGAGGTTCAATCGCAGTGATGTCGTCTACGTGCTACGTCGGCCGCCCGAGCACAAGCGCAAGAACAGCGATGAAACGATGCGTCGTGAGTCGCGCGTTCTGGCCGCCTTAGCGGGTTCAGACGTTCCGCATCCAGCCTTTATCGCTGGCGAACCAAGCCTTGAGGTAATTGGCGCCGCCTTCTTCCTTATGGACCATGTCGATGGCTTCCTCGCAACGAGCGAAGGTCTACCCCAGCCACATGCCAGCGACCCGGCGCTGCAGCATCGCATGGGTTTGTCGATGGTGGAAGCCATCGCAGCGCTTGGAGCGATAGATCATGAGGCGGTTGGTCTCGCCGACTTTGGTAAGCCTGGGTATCTCGAACGTCAGGTGCCGAGGTGGCGGGGTCAACTCGAGTCGTACTCCCAGCTCGCAGGGTACACAGGGGTGCAGCTTCCGGCGGCCGACGAGCTTGGCGACTGGCTTGAAGCGCACCGGCCAAAGCATTGGAAGACCGGCATCATCCACGGCGATTTCCATATCGCTAACGTATTGTTTAGCTACGAGTCGGGCGATCTTGCTGCGGTTGTCGACTGGGAATTAGCCACCATCGGCGACCCGCTTATCGACCTCGGGCAACTGTTGGCGATGTGGCCTAGCGAGGGCAATCCGGCTTCGCTGCACGGCGTGAACCCTGGCGGGTTCTGTTCCAGCGACGACCTCTTACATCACTACGCCGATAACAGCGAGCGCGACCTGTCGAACATCGATTGGTACACGGCGCTCGCCGCCTACCGACTGGGCAGCATCCTCGAGGGCACTAATGCTCGCGCCGACGCCGGCCTCGCCCAGCGCGATATCGGCGACCGACTCCACGAAGCCGCAGTCGGACTCTTCCAGCGGGCTGCCAACATCGCAGGCCTCTAACCCGCGCTATTTCAGAAGCTGATACTTTCCGACTAAACAGTTCGCAGAGAATGATTAGGGACGCTCGATTAGGGACGTGTCTGACACCAGGGGGCGTAGTGGTTGATTCATGGTTGGTCGAAACGGTAAGCAGCGAGCGGTTTCCGCTCTATACCCGAGCCAACGTGGGGGAGGTGTTCCCCGATCCGGTCGTACCGCTGACGTTTAACTTCGCGTTTCAAGATGGCGCCACGTTGGGTGCATCCGAGCAGGCCTTTCGTGATGCGTATGTGAAGATCGGAGCGTTCGATCACGACGAGTTCCCACCCGACGAATGTGTATTCCTCGGTGTAAAGGGTGGCTATGCGTATCTCAACGCCTCCGCGATGAGGTTGCTTGGCCATCGCGCTCCCGACATGACCGCCCAAGACATCGATGCGAGCTTCTTCGGTGACGCACCTGGCGTGCCCGAGTTCGTGGTTCAGGATGGCGACGACAATCCTGCGTGTACCGCCAGAATCGCCGAGACTTTCCAGTGGATCCTCACCACCGACGGGCTTGTCGAAGCAGCTGCCGACGAGGCGATGCTCAACCAGCTAAGGGTCGATCGTCCCGACCTTTCCGCAATGTCGGATCAACAGCTGATGGATCTCATTTGGCAACTGCTCGAGGGTCCATTTCCGAGGATCTACACCCAACACATCTTCATCACATTCTGCGCCACCTTGCCTATTGGAATCATCACCCACGTGGCGACC
>CBERPN010000014.1:0-31932 GCA_965524675.1 uncultured bacterium | reverse complement strand
GGGGGGGGGGGGGGCGCCCCCCTCGCGCCCCCCCCCCCCCGACCAGTTGGTTGGTGGGTAGAATTGGTTATGGCGAGTTTTCGCGAGTTTCTTAAGCGCACCAAAGCCGAAATTACCGAGGTAGACCCCGAGGCCGCAGTCGCTCTGCTGGCTCGAGGAGCGACGTTGCTCGATGTCCGCGAATCGGAGGAGTTCGACCAAGGCGCGATTCCCAATTCGGTACACATCGCTCGCGGCAACCTCGAGTCACAAATCGAGTCGAGAATCGCGGCACACGATACTCAGATCGTCGTCATGTGTGCAGGAGGTGTTCGATCGGCCTTTGCAGCGAAGACCCTTAGCGAGCTCGGCTACGGCGACGTGGTCTCGATGGATGGTGGCTTTGATCGATGGAAGAGCGAAGGCCGTCACTGGTCAGCCCCGGCAGCGCTAAGTGCCGAACAACGCACTCAATACAGCCGTCACCTATTGCTGCCTGAAATCGGCTCGGAAGGCCAGCTCAAACTGCTCGACTCGCGAGTGTTGTTGCTCGGTGCAGGCGGTTTGGGTTCACCAGCGGCAATGTACTTGGCCGCGGCGGGAGTCGGAACCCTCGGCATAATCGACATGGATGTGGTCGATCGGTCGAATCTGCAACGCCAGATCCTGCACAACACTGACCGCATTGGCGATCGCAAGGTAGATTCGGCCAAGAAGACGCTGACGCTGCTCAACCCTGACATCGATGTGGTGGCATTCGATGTATGTCTCGGCGCCGAGAACGTCGTCGACATCTTGACCGGCTTCGACGTCGTAATCGACGGCGCCGACAACTTCGCCACCCGCTACCTCCTAAACGACGCTTCGGTGAAGCTTGGAATCCCGGTTGTGCACGGCTCGATATTTCGGTTCGAAGGCCAGGTAACGGTCTTTGATCCTCATAGCGGTCCGAGCTATCGCGACCTGGTCCCGGAGGCACCACCGCCAGAGCTAGCGCCAAACTGCGCCGAGGCTGGGGTGCTCGGCGTATTGCCCGGAATCATCGGCTCGATCCAGGCGGTGGAAGCCATCAAGGCGTTGCTCGGTATCGGCCGGCCGCTGATAGGGCGTTTGCTGACCTTCGACGCCTTAGAGATGGAGTTCTTCGAGTACCGCATACCCATCGACCCCGCGAACGAAGTGACCCACGCCAAGGCAAACCAGATAAGGATCGAATAGCTCGCTTCGCTCTCTTACCAAGTTGTGGCGCTGGGCGCCACAACTTGTGCGTGGCCGGGGAACGCCTGCAAGAAGAGTAACTATGTAAACGTAGGCCCGAGGTGGGCTGTGTCGTTGAAGCTCTTGAGCATGAATTGGTTCTCGGTTGCGACGACGTGCGAGATTGAGCAGTTGTCGACCGACATCCAGCGCGGTTCGGCCGCCATGATTGCCGTGGCGATTGCACCGATGACGCCACCGTGGACGAATGCCACCACCTTGCCATCTGGATGAGCGGCGGCGATCTCTCGTAGCGACTTCATGCAGCGGGCGCTGAAGTCCTGAAAATTTTCGGCGCCGGGAACGTGGTCCCATCGTCCGGTCTCAAAAACCTTGATGGCGACCGGATCGGTTCGTTCGGTCATCTTGATTCGCGAGAGCCCGCCCTCCCATTCGCCAAGAAAGATCTCTCTTAGATCGGGCTTCACCGAAGCGGTGAGACCACTATGGTCAAGGAATGGAGACGCGGTTTGGGCTGTGCGCTGAAGGGTCGACACATACGCTGCCGTTGCGGGTTCGCCAGCGAGCCGCTCACCTACGAGTTTCGCCTGCTCGTGGCCCTCGGGAGACAGCGCTGGGTCGCCTTGCCCGTCGAGCATTGGGAATGGGCCGCCAGGGACAAACACCTGAGACGCTCCGTGGCGAACCAAGAGGATTTCGGTGGCACCAGCAGGAGCTTTGAACGCTGTTTGAGCGTAAGACTTCTGTGAGGATTCTTGGGAGGCGGAAGAGGCGTCAAGCTTGGGCATCGTTCGATACTCGCAGAAATTGGTGGCTGCACGCAGTACTTTGCACAGATGCCAATAGACGTTGCCGCCGTTCGGGCCGACACCCCAGCCGTATCGGACCTAGTTCATTTCAACAATTGTGGGTCGTCGCTGCCGCCGAAGTCGGTGGTCTTGGCCTGTACCGACTACATCGAACTCGAGGCCGAAATCGGCGGGTATGAAGCCTACGACAGAGAGGTCGCCAGCCTCGACCGAGTGTATGAAGCCGGTGCGCAGATGCTTGGCTGTGACCCCGCCGAGATTGCCTTCACCACCGGTGCTGCTCAGGGTTGGTGGCGTTCATTCGATGCTGTTCCATTGGCCGCCGGCGATCGAATTCTAATCAGCAGTACCGAATATCAGGCGAACGGCTTCGCGTTCATACAGGCCGCGCAGCGAGGCGTCGAGATCGAGCAGGTGCCAGCGACGTCGACCGGCGAGATCGATCTCGAAGCGTTGGAGCGGATGCTCGACGAGCGAGTAAAGATGGTGTCTGTCACCCAGATTGCGATGAGTAATGGAATGGTTCAGCCGGTCGCTGAGGTCGGGCGGATCGTAAAGAATTCTGGCGCCTACTACATCGTCGATGCTTGCCAAGCTGCGGGGCAGGTTCAGCTCGACGTCGAAGAGATTGGCTGTGATTTTCTGTCATTCACTGGTCGAAAGTTTCTCCGCGGCCCGCGCGGGACCGGTCTGCTCTACGCGCGGTTGTCGGTGCTGGACGACTTGGTCGACCCATCGGTAATCGACGGCCGGTCGGCGATTTGGACCGGACCCTCAAGCTATGAGCTAGCGCCGACGGCGCTCCGGTTCGAACTCGGAGAGGTGTCTTTCGCAGCCAAGGCAGGTTTCGCTGTGGCGCTCGACTATGCGCTGCGGCTTGGCCTCGACGAAATCGAGGCGAGAGTCTTCGAGTTAGCGGCCGAGATGCGAGCAGGCCTAGTCGCTGTCGGTGGGGTAACCGTGCACGACCAGGGTGCGCGCCAAAGCGGCATCGTCACGTTTGCTGTGGCCGGGTGTGAATCGGCGCGGGTGACCAGCACGTTGCGAGACCACGCGATCAATACCTCGGCTATTGGGGTGCAACTCTCGCAACTAGACCTCGGCCAACGGGCAATTCCAGCGGTCGTTCGGGCCGGAGTGCACTACTTCAACACAAGCGAAGAGGTTGACAAGCTGGTCGAGGTGGTCGCCTCGGTCGCCCGCTGATCAGCGATTTCATGCTCGGTTCTGAGTAAGGTTTCAACCTTGTTGACCAATCGGTCTTTACCGCGCTTCGAACAGCTCAAAGAAGGCAATCCGCTACCCCCGGGAAGCTTTGCTATCGGTGGGGGGCTGGTCATCAACGGCATCGCCACCTTTGGCTTTTTGACGATTGCTAATCGTGCGCTCGGCGACGAGGCATACAGCGGCCTTGCCGTGCTGTGGGCGCTGGTTTTCATATTCGGGCCGGGGTTTTTCCAACCACTCGAACAAGAGTTATCTCGGGCCACCGCGGCTAGAGCTAGTCGCGGCGAGGGCAGCGCACCGATCTTGGCAAAGACTGCCATCTTGGGAGCAGGACTGCTTGGCATCGTCACGGTCGGTCTGGTGATTGCATGGCCCTTGGGGCTCGATTCGCGACTCGATAGTGAACCCCTCCTGCTGGTGAGTTTGATACTTGCGATGGTGGCGTTCTCTGGGAGCCAACTCATCCGTGGCATCTTGGCCGGACGACATCGCTATGGCAGGTATGGAATCTTCTTCGGAGTAGATGGCTTGGTTCGCCTTGTCTCTGCGATCGTGTTGGCAGCGGTCGGGGTAAAGGCGGTCGGTCCGTTCGGTCTAGCCGTGGGCGGCGGTATCGTCTTGGCTGCGATCGCAGCATCGCGCGGTCGCGAACCGCTGGCGCGCCCGGGGCCCGACGCTGCCTGGAACGAAATCACGCCTTCGCTAGGGTTTCTTCTCGGGGCAGCGTTGTTCGAAGCTTTTCTGCTCAATATTGGACCGGTGGCCGTCGATACCTTGGCCGGAGCCGGCGAAGAGGTCGAAGCCGGACGGTTTCTCAATGGACTGCTGACCGCTCGGGTGCCGCTCTTCTTCTTCCAAGCCGTCAAAGCTGCGCTACTACCCAACCTGGCCGATGCCGTCGGACGTCGAGATTTCGAGCGCTTTCGCACCGTCTTGGTTCGGTTGCTCTCAGCGGTTGTCGCGATCGCCGCGTTTGGAGTTGCGTTTGCCTGGGTTGCAGGACCATTCATCGTCGACCTGTTGTTCGATGATGTGATGAGTCGTACCGATATGGCCTTGCTGGCGGCATCGAGTGGGTTGTTCATGGCAGCGTTGTCTTTGGCGATTGGGCTCATAGCCCTGGAGCATCAGGGTTATGCGGTGCTCGGTTGGTTCATTGGAGTGGCGATGTTCATACCCGGCGTCTCCTTAGCTGATGATCTGTTTCTGAGAGTAGAGCTAGGCCTAATCGTTGCGGTGCTTTCGACCACGCTTTTGATGGCGGTTCTTTGTCGGCACGGATTGCGCACGGTGCGACTGCAGAGCCCGCCTATAGTTAGCGCCTGATGCACATCGATCTACATAAGGCTGCGTTGTGAAGGGACTGATCCTGTCCGGCGGTTCAGGCACTCGCCTTCGGCCAATTACTCACACTAGTGCCAAACAACTGGTCCCCATCGCTAACAAGCCAATCCTGTTCTATGGCATCGAGGACATGGCCGAGGCTGGCATAACCGACATCGCAATCATCGTTGGTGAAACAGGGGCCGATATTCGCGAAGCGGTTGGCGACGGGTCACGGTTTGGGGTTGAAGTAACCTACATTTCTCAGGATGAGCCGCTTGGGTTGGCTCACTGTGTGAAGATCGCAGCGGACTTTCTTGGCGAGGACGACTTCGTCATGTACCTCGGCGACAACATGCTCGAACAGGGCCTGACCGAGTTTGTAAATGGTTTCGAGACGAGCCGAGAATCGTCCAATTCGCCTCAGCTCGGTAGCGAGCACAAGTCTGCGGCAGTGGCACAGATTCTCCTAGCGGAGGTCGATGATCCTCGTTCGTTTGGCGTGGCCGATATCGACGATAATGGCTCGGTCCGACAACTCGTGGAAAAGCCCGAGAACCCGCCGTCGAATCTGGCGCTCGTTGGTGTGTACCTCTTTGATCGCACGATCCTTGAGGCTGTTAACGCAATCGAGCCTTCACCGCGTGGCGAGCTCGAGATCACAGATGCCATCCAGTGGCTGGTCGACCAAGGCCATGAGGTCCGCCACGAGGTTCTCAAAGGCTGGTGGATCGACACCGGCAAGAAGGATCCGCTACTCGAGTGCAATCGGCTTGTGCTCGACTCGATCGAACCTTCGATCGTGGGCAGTGTCGATGATAAATCTAATGTCGAGGGTCGGGTAATAGTCGAAGCGGGTGCAGAGATCAGGAACTCTACGATTCGCGGCCCCGCTGTAATCGGTGCGGGCACGGTCGTGGTCGACAGCTATATCGGCCCCTACAGTTCGATCTCAGATAATTGCGAGATAGTCTCATCCGAGCTCGACCACTCCGTCATTCTGGCGAACAGTCGCGTTGCGAACATCGAACGTCTCACCGACTCGCTGATTGGTCGCCATGTCGATGTCAGCCACAACGATGTCTTGCCGCGCGCTACCCGGTTGATGTTGGGTGACCATTCGCGGGTCGAACTCCCATAACTACGAAGTAGGAAGCCACACATGGCAACAGTTTCTGAAACACCTGAGATCGCTGGCGCGTTCTTCGCCGATCCTGATGTTCACTCCGACGAACGCGGCATGTTTGTCGAGACGTACCGTCGACAGTGGTTCCCTGCAGGTCGCGAGATGATCCAATCCAACCGCGGCGACCGCTCTGCTGGCTGCGTTGTCGGCCTGCACTATCACCTCCATCAAAGCGACTACTGGTACATCACCACCGGTACCGCCCGGGTAGTTCTGCACGACTTGCGCCAAGGGTCGCCTACCGACGGAAACACCCTCTGCTTCGACTTAGGCGTACAGAGCGATGGCCAAATGAGTCATCGCGGGGTTTACATTCCGCCTGGAGTGGCGCACGGGTTCGCCTCCTTGACCGATCTCACCATCACCTACTTGGTCGACGGCTATTACAACCCGGCCGACGAGCTCGGCGTTGCCTGGGACGACCCGGGTATTGCGGCCGATTGGGGCCTCGACGACCCCGTTTTGTCGGCACGCGATGCAGCCAACCCAAACCGCGACGATCTTGAGCCGATGTGGCAACCCCATGTCAGCCTCCGAACCGGATAGGAACAGAACGTGAGCAAGAAGATATTCGTAACCGGGGCCGCGGGCTTTATTGGTTCAAATTTCGTGCGGTACCTGTTTGCTAACGGCGACGATGAGGTCACGGTGTTCGACTCGCTCACCTATGCGGGCAACCCTGCCAACCTCACCGAATTCGAAGCGAACGATCGCTACAAGTTTGTGCAGGGAGATGTAACCGACCGTGAAGCGGTGCGAGACGCCATGCGCGGCCACGATCTGGTGGTGCACTTTGCCGCCGAGAGCCACGTCGATCGTTCGATCGAGGGACCCGACGTCTTTGTCAACACAAATTGCCTCGGTACCAACGTCGTTTGCGACGTGGCCCGCGAAGTCGAGGTGGAGCGTTTGCTACACATCGGAACCGACGAGGTCTACGGATCGATCGAGCAGGGATCTTCGCTCGAGGGCGACCCATTGGAGCCGCGCTCGCCGTACTCGGCATCAAAGGCCGGGTCCGACCTCATCGCCTTGTCGTATTTCACCACCTATGAGATGCCGGTCGTGGTCACCCGCTCATCGAATCAGTTTGGGCCCTCGCAGTATCCCGAGAAGGTCATCCCACTTTTCACTACCAATCTGCTCGATGGCCTCCAGGTGCCTCTCTATGGCGATGGCTTGAACATACGCGACTGGTTGTTCGTAGAAGATAACTGCCGAGCTGTCGATCTCGTGCTGCGCGACGGGCAACCTGGCGAGTTGTACAACATCGGTGGTGGCAACGAAATCACCAATGTCGAGCTAACCAGCCGATTGCTCGAGCTATGCGGCAAGGATGAGTCTTCGATCGAATACGTGGCCGACCGACTCGGGCACGATCGTCGCTACTCAATCGATTGTTCTAAGGTTCGCGATCTTGGTTGGGCCCCGGCACGCGACTTTGGCGAGGCGTTGGAGTTGACCGTTGAGTGGTACCGCGACAACCGGGCGTGGTGGGAACCACTAAAGAACCTGCCAGGCTAGCTCTGAGTTGTTGTCGCACTATCGTCTCGAGCAACGACGAGACGCAAAGGTAAAGATGAGCCTACAAAACAAGATCCGATTCCGGGCTGACCATGTTGGCAGTCTGTTGCGGCCCGATGCCTTAAAACAGGCGCGAGCACGTCTCATCGATTCGGGTGAACTGTCGTCGCTAAACCTCGCCGACAGCGAGAATGCCGCCATCGTCGAAGCGGTGAAAATGCAGCACGAAGCAGGCCTCAAGATCGTCACCGACGGTGAGTATCGCAGGACGTTTTGGCACTACGACTTCATGAACGGGCTAGACGGACTCGAGGTCGTCGAACGCCTGGGCACGGCGGGGCTTCAGTTCTCGGGGGCGGCGATTCGGCCCTTCTTCCCGACGATCACCGACACCATCGACTTCCCTGTCGACCATCCAATGCTCGACCATTACCGCTTCTTGGCATCGATCAGCGATGGCCCGGCGAAGATCTCAATCCCAGGACCTAGTGCGTGTCACTTCCGAACCGCTAAGGCCGACATCAGCCCAGCCAAGTACGCAGACCAGCAGGTACTTCTAGGCGATATCGCCGCCACCTACGCCAAAGCGGTACAGGCCTTCTATGACGCCGGTTGTCGATACCTTCAACTCGACGACATCTTCTTCGCGTATCTATGCGACGAGAAACAGCGAGAACTGAAACGCAGCGAAGGCTTCGACCCAGATCAACTCATCGTCGACTACGCCGAAACGCTCGAGAGTGCAATCTCGAGCCGTCCCGACGACATGACCATAGCGATGCACATGTGCCGCGGCAACTTTCAGTCGACCTGGGTCGCTCAGGGCGGCTACGACCCGGCGGCCGATGCCATATTCAACAACACCAGCGTCGATGTCTACTTCATGGAGTACGACAGCGAGCGGGCCGGAGGACTCGAACTGTTACGCCTCTTACCCAAGGGCGACAAGCGGATAATGGCTGGGTTCATTACGACCAAGACGGCCGAACTCGAGTCGATCGACGACCTTCGCAAGCGATTCGACGAGGCCGCACAATATGTCGACATGAGTCAACTCGGGATTGCTCCGCAATGTGGTTTCGCGTCGACCGAGGAAGGCAACAAGATCGGCGAGGGCGAGCAGCGGGCCAAGCTCGAATTGGTTGTAGAGGTGGCCGAACAGCTGTGGGGAGGGGTGGTTTAGGCAATGTCGAAAGTGCTGATAACGGGAGCTGCTGGGCAACTCGGAGCCGATTGCGTGCTGCTGTACGCCGATCAATCCGTGACGGCCGCAACCCGGGCCGATCTCGATGTCGGCGACCGCGCCCAGGTACAACAATTCGTTGGCGATCTGAACCCCGACATCGTGATCAATGCGGGCGCTTGGACCGCGGTCGATGCGTGCGAAGCTGACCCGGATCGGGCGCTGCGCGATAACGCGCAGGCCGTGGGTTATCTGAACGATGCATGCCTTAGCGTGGGCGCCCACCTCGTACACATCAGTACCGACTACGTGTTCGATGGAACTAAGCCGAGCCCTTATCTGGAAACCGACGAGCCGAATCCTCAGTCGGTCTATGGCAGCTCCAAGCTTGCTGGCGAAGCTGCAGTTGACGATGGCTTCACTATCGTGCGCACGTCGTGGGTGTGCGGCGAGCACGGAAACAACATGGTCAAGACGATTCTGGGAGCAATCGAGAAGTATCCACGTCTGAGCTTCGTAGACGATCAGCGGGGCCACCCGACCTTCACCGCCGACCTAGCCAAGACGGTGCGGTTATTGGCCGACGAACGAATCGGTGGGCTGTTTCACGTCACAAACGCCGGAGCTGTCTCCTGGCATGAGTTCACTCAAGAAGTTCTGCGAGCCGCTGGCGAAGATCCCTCGCGGGTAGACCCGATTTCTACCGAGGAACTAGTTCCGGCCCGGCCAGCGCCCCGACCTGCCAACTCGGTGCTAGAGAACGCCGAACTGAAGACTCGCGGAATCGACCGGTTAAGAGATTTTCGAGAACCCTTGGGCGAGCTAGTTCACAAACTCAGGCAAGCCTAAGGGGGCTTAGCCAGCAGGTGAGGGTTGTTTGCCAGGTTGTCGCAGGCGCCGCTCTCGTCACTAGCTGGTTACTCCGTCCTGTGGCGGCTGTTCTGATTTGAAGCGTTGTCAGAGTTGGGTGATTTTCAGCTCGAGCTTCATTGCTTGCTGTGTTGGCCAGCGTCGGTCGGTCGTCACGAGCTCGTCGGCGTCGGATACCGCGGCGGTAGCGATTATGAGGGCGTCGGGCAATCGCAGTGAGCGGTGGTTAGAGCGGAGCCTGGCTGCCTCGGTGGCGATTTCGGTGCTCAGCTCGACGATCTTGACGGGGAGCCGGTCGAGTGCGTCTCGGACGATCTGTATCGAGGATTCGCCTTGTCTGGCCGGCCCGACAAGGCATTCAGCGAGCGCAGACGCAGCCATCGCGATCTGGTCTCCGTCTATCAAGGCTTGAGCCAGCGCGGTGCGGGCAGCACCATGGTGAGCATCGTCGCCGTCGAGGAATCCAATGATGACGCCAGCATCGAGGTGGGTTAGTGCCATTCGGAGCGAAGGGAATCGAGCTCGTTGCGCTCGTAGACGCCGGTTAGCGCTCCCGCAAGTTCGTTAACAACGTCGTGTTGACGTTCGAGGATGACTCGGCCGGCCCCATCAGCATGAGCGACGACGCGGTCGCCGACTTCGAGTCCGGCGTTTCGTAGCGCTTCGACAGGGATTGTGATCTGATGTTTGGAGCTGATTTTAGCACCCTTGTGACGAGTTGTCTTTACATTGGACATGAAAGTAAGGATACAGATGTGGAAGCCGCTACGCAAGCGCCAGGCATGGTTAGCCTGGATCCAGATGCGCCGTAGGCGATTGCTCCTAAGCCGTTAGACGACGATCTGTTGGCAGCCGAGTACTACGGCGACTTTTCGGTCTGAGGAGAATGCCCTGACACAGAGCTGATGTTCGCCGCGGCTAACCGGCAGGGTCACGTCGAACCCGTGGGCCGACCCCTTGCCGTAAGAATCGAGCCCATCGTGCTCGAATCGAGCGGTCGTCGATGCGACCTCTTTCTGATCGATATCGAAAGCGACCTTGATCGAGTCACTCGATTTAGGATCGAGAGCCCAACCCGCGACACGCAACGCCGAATTGCCCGAGGTAACCCGCACAACCTCTACCGTGCCGACCGGGATGTCGCCCGCCGGAGGCTGCCCGGGGTCTGGACTGGCTACCGGCGCTGGCACTTCTACGGTCCGGCACCCTAGGTGGGTTCTCGTGTTCCTGCGAACGTTGTTGAGCGCGATAACACAGACTTCGTGGGTACCCGGCGACGCCTTGACCTTGATTCGGAAACCGTGATTGATGCCGTTGCCGTAGGTTGGCTCTAGCGCTGGTTTGCGGCGCTTGGCTTTGCGGGTTTTGGCCCGCTCGCCGTCGACGGTGACCTTTACCTTGGAGGGGCCGCTGATATCGAGATCCATCGCCCAGCCTGAAACCACGATGCGGTTTGGTTTGAGCTTCACCCGCTTGAACTTACCGATCGGCGCTTGGTCGGTCGGGCCGCGGTATGAATAGTTGGTGCTGAGCAGTTGATCGCTGCGGTTGAATCGACCATCGCTGGCGAGGCCCCTGTTAACGACGATTCGGAAGCGACCGCCGCTAACCGACTTGGTGGCGTCGCTTCCTTCGAGGGTGATCGTGGCGCGATTAACCCTGCCCGAAACGCCGATGTTTCCGTCGATGCTGAGATTGCGAAGCGTGCCTACGTTCGTGTCGGCGCTTTGGGCTAGCCAGCGGCTCAGGTCCGCGGCGCTGTAGGTTCGGCTCCAGCTATGAAGCGGGTTTTCGTGGCTATCGAATGGATCGGGGACCCCTCTGAGGTAAGGAACAGTGGCCGAAAACACATACTCGCTGTTCTCGGAATGGCCACCGTGTGACGAGCTGTACAACGCGTCGATAACCGCGCCGCTGTGGGTCGCGACGGTGCCGTGGGTTTGATCTACCGCGGCTCGCCAGTTCTCGCTGAATGCGCCCAACTCCTTCGAACTCCCGGTGAAGGCCTGGTCGAGTGTCGAGGAGTAGAGGTCAAAAGGGTTGTGCCACCAACTGGCATTGCGTCGGGTAGTGATCCGCGACTCGGCATAGGACCTTCCCGCGATCGCCTGCGCCTTTAGCGCCTCCGCTGGCCAGCTCGATGGCATTTCGGCGAGTCCGTAGAGGTATTCGTCCATGGTTAGTTGACCGAGCACAACGTGAAAGTCGCTAGCCCCGTTGCCGTTGGGGGTCAGCTCGAGACGGCCGTGGCGGTAGGAGTGATCGCTGGTCGACAGCTGTTGTTCGACCAAGTCCTTCACGCCGAACCGCAACTGCCAACCAATGCAAGGACTCGGTACGGGTTCGGCCCCCTCCGGAACCGGTTGAGGAGCACAAATATCGACCCCTGCAGCGATTATCGCCCAGCGGTCGGCCAGCCGAGTGACCGCGATTTCCTGCCAGGCAGCCACCTCGGCAATCAGGTTGCCATCGAGTTTGATTCTGGCCTTTTTACCGAACTGGAGTGTGGTCGCGCTGGAGATCGATAGCTGGACCTTGATGTTATTTGTTACATCTCGCTGTTCGATTCCGATGCCCTGGTAATACGCCTGGAGGATCTCGGTCGAACCCTGGCCAGCGGCGGCGCGGCCAAATGCCCCGAACTGGCTCATACCTACACCGTGACCCCAGCCTCCTCCGTCGAAGCTAAAGCTCTGTTGCTCGTCGGCTGCTGCCGGTGGGGGGGATATGGCGGTCGCGGACGCGAGGATTGCGCCAAACATCAAGGTTGCCAGCACTACCGAAAGGTTGTGCCTGAACCTTCGAGACAGGAAATGCATCGTAAGGAAAAACTCCGTGGTTGCCCGCCCAAAGAGTGTACGGGTTTGCTGCTGGCCAACCACCACCACCGGGGCGCGATCTACCGATAGCATTCGTCCATGGGTCTATACGTCGTCGGCATGCATCGCAGCGGTACCTCGGCTATCACCGAGGCATTGGCCGCTTTGCCGTTCGATTTACCCGACGCCGAGCAGATGGTGGGTGGCAACGACTCCAACCCCCGCGGTCATTGGGAGGTACTGGCCCTAACCGAGTTCAACCAGATGCTGCTAGAGCGCGCGGGCGCGACTTGGTTCGCTCCGACCACCGAAGCTCTCAACGAGATGACACGGCTGAGCCAGCCCGAGATCGGACTCGATTCTGAAGCGCTCAGGGTGTTCGGTAATGCGTTTCAGTCGACCCGCTGGCTCTTTAAAGATCCTCGTGTCAGCCTCACAATGCCCTTTTGGCGTCATGTCCTAGCCCCGAGTCCGGTGGTGCTCGTGTTGCGCGATCCAATGGCAATTGCCCGATCGCTGCGGGCTCGCGATCAATTCTCTCTTCCGTTCGCCCTGGCGCTGTGGGAGCGTTACCTACGCTCGGTGGTCGAATCGCTGCACGGGATGACTGTTCATGTCACCACATTCGCGGGGGTGGCCGCTGGTGGCCAGCCGGTAATAGAGCTTGTCGAATTCGCTGCCAAGAGCCTCGACGTAGCTGTACCGCTCGACATCGAGGAACAGATTCACCAGGTGATCGATCCCAGTCTGCGCCACCACGATGGCGGTCCCGACACCGACCACGATCTGTTGACTCCTGAACAGCTGCGACTACTCGCTGCTCTTCACGAGGCTGAAGGAAATCATGGCGAATTCCAAATCGACCTTTCCGAGATTCCCGAAACGCCCGGACTCGATCTGGTATTTGAATCAGCGGCCGGTTTCGGCCATGCGCTGACCACCCTAGAAGAGGATCTGCGGACGACTTTCGAGGAAGAACTCGACCTTACCCTTGGCCTTACCCTTGGTGAACTCGATCGTCTCCGAAGTGTTGGTGCAGCCGCAGAGCACGCCAACTCAGCGGTTAAAACCGAATTGGCAGCGGCATACGGTGCGCTCGATCAGGAGCGGATCGAGCGTCTAACGGCGGTTCACCACTCGAACCTTGCCAACAACGAACTTGATCGTCTCAATAGGCGCCGAGCCGTGAAGTGGGCGATGCGGGCGGCTAACGGTCTTCATAAACTCGGTGCGATCTCCTCCAAACCAGAGCCGGCAATCCCAGCTACCGAAGATCAACCCGATACAAATAAGAAGCCAGCGGACTTTGCAGCGGTGGTGGAGGCCATCGATGCCGGATTGTTCTCCCGCAAGCTCACGATCATCATTCCGGTTTACAACGCGGTTGAAGCGGTGCAACGGTGTTTCGAATCGTTGAGAAGGTTCACCCCAGACGAGGTTGGCCTAATCGTTGTGGACGACGCCTCGCCCGACGAACGCATAGCGGTGGTACTCGACCAGATCGCCAACCGCCCCAACACCACGGTCGTGCGCAACGAGGAGAACCTCGGCTTCACGCATTCGGTGAATCGCGGTCTAGATCTCGCCGCCGAAGGAGTCGTGGGCGATGTCGTGATTCTCAATAGCGACACCATCGTCACGCCGCGCTGGATTCAACGGCTTCGAACTGCAGCTCATGAGGACCTTCGCTACGGCACAGTGACCCCGCTTTCTAATGCCGCTGGGGTGTTTTCGTTCAGTTGTCCGCTACCGATCGGGCTTGATCAGGCAGCACGAACTGCAGCTCTGGTGGCCCAAGGCTCGCGGTTTTTGCGACCTACTGGGCCTACCGGCAACGGCTTTTGTTTGTTCGTCAAAGCCGAAGCTCTCGCCGACGTCGCCAGTCTCGATGCCGAGGCCTTTCCCCGTGGCTACGGTGAGGAAAACGACTTCTGTATGAAGCTGGGAGCTCTCGGCTGGAAGCACGTTGTGGCCGACGATGTCGCGATCTTCCATGAAGAATCGGCGTCGTTCGGTGCTAAAGCTCGCACCGAACTCATCGATGCTGGTCTAAAGGTGCTCGACCAGCGCTATCCCGAGTACCGCTCGGTAGCCCAAGAGTTTGTAGATTCCAGCGAGTTTGAACAGGCTCGCGACAATGCTACGAGGGCATTGGCCGACGCAGATCCGGCCGTGCATATCAGGTCGCTAATCGTCAGCCACGATGGCGGCGGCGGCACCGATTACCATGCGTCCGACCTCCTGCGTGCACTCGCCGATGAGTACGAGCCGCTGTTACTGATCCCTCAGGGCGACGATCTGGTGTTGTGGTCGGCCGACGACCCGAAGCAACGGGTCGAGATCGATCGCTGGACTCTCTCCAAGCCGTGGGACGTGCGCCGATTCTGCGACCCTGAAGTAGCCGCAGTCTTCGTCGAGTTACTGACCCGGCACAGTATCGAGATCGTGCACATCCATCACCTCATCGGCCATACCTTCGATCTGCCCCGAATCGCCAAGTCGCTCGGCGTCCCGGTCGCAATGACCTTGCACGACTTCTACATGGCCTGCCCTTCGGTGAATTTGTTGGACGAGACCAACAGCTTCTGTGGCGGTACTTGCACCGCTGGCAATGGTCGTTGCCACACGCCCGTCTGGCTCGAACCCGACATCGACTTAAAGCACAGTTTCGTGAACCTTTGGCGGAGCGAGACCCGAGGTGTACTGGCCGAGGTCGATGCTCTCGTCACACCATCGGTTAACACGCTCGAACACTTCGAACGACTCTTCGGTGACGATGTATCGGGTCGAATCCGAGCAATCGAGCACGGCCGCGACTTCGACCAACCTCGTGCCTTCGCTCGCAGCCCCGAAGACGATCAGCCAATCTCAATTCTCTTGGTAGGAGCGATCAACGCATCGAAGGGGGCCGAGCTAGCGGAACGGATTGCTGCTGAGGGTGGGCCAAGAAACGTCCACGTGGAGTTGCTCGGCGATGTCGAGCCGGGGTACGAAGGCGAGATCAAGGCTCATGGTAGCTACGAGCGCGATGATCTCCCGGTGCTGTTGGCGACTCTGCGCCCCACCTTTATTGGCGTCTTCTCGATCTGGGCGGAAACCCATTGTTATGTCGTCTCGGAAGCCTGGGCGTGCGGCATACCCGTTTTGGTGGGCCCGCTGGGTGCCCCGGCCGAGCGAGTTCGCGAGCACGGCGGGGGCGTGGTGGTCGCTACCCTCGACCCCACCCAGATCGTCGACGAAGCGGTCGAGGCGGCCCGCGACCGGGTCCGCTACACCGAGCTCGCATCACAGGCAACCGTTGCCAATGTGCGAACCGTCGAACAAATGGCAGGCGATTACCGAGCGCTCTACGTCGAGTTGCTCGAGGCAACGGGCGGCCGCACCGCCCCGTGACCGAACCATTCTTCATCGTTGGCTGCCCGCGCAGCGGCACCACCATGCTTCGCAACCTGCTGCGATCGGTTCCGGGCCTGTACTGCCCTGAGGAGACTCACTTCTACCGGTGGGGCCAGCCGTATCGGGTGCCGCAGTTTCGAGGCAACTACCTCAACAACAAGGTTCTGGCCCGCCACCGCGAAATCGATGGAGTCTCCGACGCTCAGATTGAGGATTTGTTTGCTCGGGCGAAGAGTCGACGCGAGTTCTGCGATGGCTATCTGGCAATGTTTCTCGAAGGTCAGAACGCGCCAGCGAACGCTCGGTGGTTCGACAAGACACCTCAGAATGTCTTTGGACTACTGCTTTTGGGCTTTGACTATCCCGAAAGCCGGTTTGTGCATGTCTATCGTAACCCGCTCAACGTTGTGGCGAGCCTAAAGGTTGGCAAGGTCATGAAGCTCGACGATCCGGTGGCTGCGTCGAACTACTGGCGCGAATCGGTTGCGATCGCCGAGTCGTGGCGAGCATGTAACCCCCAGCGGATGTTATCGATCGGTTACGAAGAACTAACTCGAAACCCGGTCGCTCAGATGGAAGCGCTTTGCGGGTTCGTGAGCATCGAAGCCCCAGTCGAGCTGTCGGGTGTCACGCCAGAGGCCAATCAGTTCGAGAGCGTGCTCGATTCTGACGAGATCACCTTGGTAAAATCGATCACCCAGCCGGTGGTCGACCGGTTCGGCTACCGGTTCGAGAAGTTTTGAGATGGCTAGCCCTCCGGCACCTATGCCCGCCTTTGTCTGCGTTGGTGTGGAGAAATGCGGAACGACGAGTCTGCATCGCATGCTCGACCAGCATCCCGATGTCTACCTAGGCCGTTTCAAAGAGCACTTCTTCTTCAATCTGGAGTTCGACCGTGGTATCGAGTGGTACAACGATCGCTACAGTGGCTACTCGGGCGAGCGGCTGGTAGGCGATATTACCCCCAGCTACTTTCGCAATCCGAGGTCTTACGACCGGATTCACTCTCTGTGCGGACCAGATGTACGTGCCCTGTTGGTACTGCGGCACCCATTGATTCGAGCTTGGTCGCACTACAACCACAAACTGCTTCGAGCGAAGTTCGATGTCGGTTTTGCCAAGACCCTAGAAAATCCTCTTATCCGAGTCGACTACGTGCCGGTAGTGCAGCGATTTCAGGAGAGCTTCGGCGATCGTGGCCTGGTATTGATCTATGAGGACGACATTGCCGCTGACCCGCTGATCGCGGCGACAGCGGTTGGTCAGCACCTCGGCATCGAGATTGGTGGCGCCGAGTCTCGTTGGTCGAACCGTGGCCTGACCCCACGTTTTGTGATGCTTCGCGCCGGTGAGGTGCACTCTATCGAGGGAACCGACGTCGAGATGACCGCCGATGCCCTAGCCTTCTGTTCGAGACCCGAGCTGTCGAATGTGACGCCCAATCCGAGCTCTGAGGTGGTCGACGCTGCGATGAAGCAACAGCGGGCCTGGACCAGAGAACTCGACGCCAGCGACGTGATGCCCCTTACCACTAGCGTGTTCGGAGAAGTAGTTTCTCGTCTAGAGGAGCAACTCAGCCGCTCGCTAATACGATGGACCGAAGCGATAGAACCGCCGGTCTATGAACTCGCATCGCTGCCTATGGCCAAGCTGCTCGAGGCCAATGTAGCCCGTCCCCCAATTGAGTGAGGTTCAAAGTGAATACTGAAAACGCAACGTTTCATAGCCCGTTCGGCGGCAATTGGATCGACAGCGACCAATTCGAAGAAGAGCTTGCTGCCAGGCTCGCCGACGGACGAGTTGACGAAACCCTCGCCCAACACATTCGGGTCTTCGAGAGCGACGGCTATCTAGTGCTCCGAGGAGCAGTGCCCGAAGAGCTACTCGATGCGATCGATCGCGAGGTCGAGTCGGCCTGGAAACCCGGCAGCGGCTTTGTCGGGCGTAACAACAAGGTAGGGCTTGGCTGGGCTCATGAGTTTCCGGTCGACGGGCCGCGACGGATAATCGACCCCATCGTCAATGCTGCCAGTGCCCAACTCGCAGCGTTCATTCCCGAGATCAAGGATTTCCTCAGCGCCATTTTCGACGAGGAACCGCTGGCGTTTCAGTCGCTTTACTTCGAGCGTGGCTCTCAACAAGCCATGCACCAAGACACCGCCTATGTGGTCGTGAGCGAACCCATCCGGATCGCGGCCGCCTGGATCGCTCTCGAAGATGTCGAGCCAGGCACTGGCGAACTGGAGTACTACCCGGGTAGCCACAAGTTCGAGGACTTTATCTTTGGGCCCGAGGGTGAGCCGTCGAAATCGTGGAACAAGAACCGCGACGGCCAAGATATGCACAAGGATTTCCTCAATGGCCTCGATCGCCAGGCCGAAGAGCGAGGCATCGAGCGCACGTCTTTCCTTCCCAAGCGGGGCGATGTGCTGCTATGGCACGCCGACCTGGCACACGGTGGAACCAAGCAGTTGATTCCCGAAGCCACTCGCCGAAGTGTTGTCGTGCACTACATCCCGGTGTCGGTGCAACCGAACTACGTCAAATTCACCACGCATTTTCGGCCCTATGAGGTCGTGCCTGGCGCTTTCATGAGCTCGCGTCACTACGATCCGTACGATCTCGACACCGGCGTCCGCCCGGTTCTGCCGGTCGCTGGCCTTGGCCTTTCGCCGGTGGAGGTGTAGCTGTTCGTGCGGGTGCTCGTCTTTGGCCAACCGAAGTCGGGCACCACCGCGCTCATGCGCTCGGTGAGCGAGGCGCTTCCGGATTCGGTTGAGGTATTCGAACCCGATGATCTCACCGCGGTCGACCTCACGCCCGATCATCTTGTCGTCAAGAAACTGTTCGGCCCTCACGACCGAGGAGAAGGCGCCGTCTATGACGCCTTCGACCAGTGCTTGTTTATCGTGCGTGATCCTCGTGACCGGTTCATCAGTTCCTTGCTCTACGACGCGCACGGACGTATCGAGGCCGATGATCCCAGCGCCATCGCCCCCTTCCTAGAGATGCTCGAGGCCAAGGAGGCCGATCCGCTCAGCGTGCCATTGCTGGCTTTGCATCACGAGTATTGGAAGTTCTCTGGTGTCGACCTTTTCAGCGCGGCAGCTCGCGCTGCGCAACGAATGCGAGCGTTTTGGCGGAATCAGGGGACCCAATGGACCTTGGTGCGCTATGAAGACTTCGTGACCGGAAACACCGCAGAGTTGGCCACACTGTTGGGGGTAGACACCCTCGCTCAACCGATTATCGACGGTGATCTAGCGAGGGTCGCCCGCACCCGAGCGCACGGCGATTGGCGAAATTGGCTAACCCCAGCGGACATGTTCGTTTTCGAGCCCTTTGCCACCCCGATCCTCGCCGAGTTCGGTTATGCCAACGACTGGACTCTCGCCGAGGTCCCTTCGATCGATCGTGCGAACGCCAGCGACTATGTTCGTAAATTGATCGCCAGCCGGTAGCCGTGCGCAGAATTGCGGTAGCGAACGATCGGCCAGCGCGAGTTCTGGGAGTGTTCGCACATCCCGACGATGAGGTCTTCTGTCTCGGTGGCACGATGGCGAAGTTCATCGCCGAAGGCGCTGTCGGCAAGATCGTGTCGCTGACCAGGGGAGAGGCGGGCGAGATACGCGATGTGAACGTTGCGTCGCGCCGAACCCTTGGCGAGGTTCGTTCTTTGGAGCTCACCCGGTCGGCTCAGATGTTGGGCGTGACCGATACCGAATGCCTCGACTACCCAGATGGTGCATTGGCCGATCAGCCGTTCGAACAGCTCGTCGAGCGCGTGGTCGAGATCATCGACCGGTTCGAGCCCGACATTTTGATCTCCTTCGGTCTCGACGGCGCCTATGGCCATCCCGATCATGTCGCCGCATCAAAGATCAGCAGCAAAGCGGCAGCCATGAGTGACATCAAACCGCTGATGCTGCACGCAGTCTTTCCTCGCAGTGGCACGATGTTGATGAGCCTCATCGTCGATTGGTTGAGTGGTCTCGACGGTCGATTTATGGGTACGACAGAGTTCGCCAACGGCCTAATGCTCTTTGCCGACGGTTCATCGATGCTCGGCTATGCGGCCGATCGGCTAGCGGTTCGGTTCTATCCGGCCGGTACCTTCATCCTCGAGCAAGGCGAGCCGCCGGGCGACTTGTTCTTAGTGCTTTCTGGTTCGGTCGACATCATCGCCGAGGATGACGCTGGCTCACTCACCCAGCTCGCTCAAACCGGACCAGGCAGTTTCGTCGGCGAGGACGGGATCGCAAACGGTCAGCCGCGCAATGCTCATGTGGTAGCGAACACCAGCGTCACGTGTTTTGTTCTATCGCCGGGCCGTGCCGACCTTGCCGCCGGAAGAGGCCAGGCCGCTCGGCCTCGCTCGAATGAAGAACCGAGCCCGCCAAGCCGACTTCCAGGCGACTATATCGAGGTCGATGTCAGGGACTTCGCAGGGCAGAAGATGAAGGCCTTGGCCTGTCACCGGTCACAGTACGCAATCGCCCCCGGCATGTTCCCGACCTCGCTACTAGAGGGAATCTTCGGAACCGAGTACTTCGTCGAGGCATAGTCCCAAATTGCGTTTCTCAGCGCGGATATTCCTGGAAAACCAGCGCAATTTCGGGCGACTGGCTATTTGATGCGCCAGTCCGCGTTTATGTCTACGAAGTCGTGGATCTGGATCTCTTCGAGGGGTCGCACTGGAAGTCTTGCCATACGTTTGGCGACGATTCTGGCGTTGCGTCCGGACCCTTCGGTGATCTGGAACTCGACGGCGTACTGCCCTGGCGGGATTGGCAGGATCGGTATCCCGACATCGACGGTTCCGCGACCTTCCAACCTTTGGTTTAATGCCGCCGAAGTTGAACCGAGGAACACGTCGGTTTCTTGGGCTTGGAACCTGATGGTCAGGTAGGCATCGTCCACCGGCTCGGCCAGATCGTAGGCGGCGTGAATCGATAGCGGTGCGCCGGTGTACCCGAAGGGAATGCCATCGTCAGAGCTGACTTCGACATGCGTTATTGGGTTTGAATCGTCGGCATCTTCGGTCGGTAGCGCTGCTTCACCCATCGTCATGAAGTCGCGGTACTCACGGACGATCTCGCGGGGTTCGCCCAGCATCTGGGGTCGCCCTTCGTGAAGCCATAGCACCTGATCGCAAAGCCGTTCCATGATGGCTAAGCCGTGCGCCACGAGCACGATTGTGACGCCTTCGCCGCGCATCCGCTCCATGTGTTGAAGGCCATTTTTGGAAAAGCTGATATCGCCTACCGAGATGATTTCGTCGGCCAAGAGGATGTCGGGCTCGAGATGCACCGACACCGCAAAACCGAGCCGGGCCCGCATTCCGCTCGAGTAGGTGTCGACCGGGTTGTCGAAGAATTCACCGATGTCGGCGAGATTCTCCACATCGGGAACGATCGCTTCAGCTCGCGAGCGAGGGATGCCCATCACGGCGGCGTTCATGAAGATGTTCTCGCGGCCGGTTAGGTCGGCGTGAAACCCTGCGCCGAGTTCGAGTAAAGCCGTGATCCGGCCACGCACCTCGATTCGACCCTTGGAAGGCGCATAGACCCCACACATGGTGCGAAGCAGGGTCGACTTACCGGAGCCGTTGCGACCAATGATGCCGAGCATAGAGCCGCGTGGAACGTCGACGCTTACGTCGTTAACCGCCCAAAACTCTTTGCGTTTGGCTCGGTGAAATCCGGTGAGTGCACCGCGGACACCGGTGCCGGCGTCGCCGCGCAGCTCGAAGACCTTGGAGACGTTCTGCACCCGAATAGCCATCTCGGGTTCGGCCTCGTCGGTCGCTTGTGGCGTGGTGGCATCGGGTTGTTGAGTATGGCTTGAACTGGCTGTATCGATACTCATTTACTGACCCTCAGCGGCTTTTCCGGCCCGGCGATGAAACCTGGTCCAGCCGCCAAAAAACATCGCTGTCGAGATTACGAACAGATAGACCCAGCTGTTAAGCGAGGGCATCTGTAGCCGGTAAAGAACATCGCGAGAGGCCTCGACGAACTGTGTGGCCGGGCTCCAGGTGACTATGTTTAGCAGCATCGGACGGTTGCCAAAGCGTTTTTGAGCGACCGAGAGCGGCCAGATGATCGGCGTTAGGTAGAAGTACAAGCGGATGAAGACGTTGAACAGCATGCTCACGTCGCCATAGCGGACGTTGGGAACAGCCATGAAGAGCCCCACCCCCATGCCGAACAAGCCGACCATGATGATGATCGGAATGATAGCGAGCCAGGTGATACCAACGGTTCGGGGGCCACCGATCGCCCAAAGGGTGATGTAGAACACCATCAGCATCATGACTTCGGGGATGAGTTCGACGCTGTTGGTGAGAGTGCGAGCGAGGCTGGGCACAACGGGCGGGAAGTAGAGTTTCTTGCGCAGCGTCATCGACCCGGCGAAGGCATTCATCGTGCCGTTGGCACTCTGGCGAAAGAACCCCCAGACGATCAGGGCTGCAAATAGGAATGCCGGAAAGTTGTCGAGACCGGTGGGGCTTGCGGTACCGCGGTTCACTTGCAGGATGTAGCCGAACACGATCGAGTAGATCGCAAGTGTTAGCAACGGCTGGGCCAGTGACCAGATCCAGCCGAGGTAGGTTTGTAAATAGTTTGTGCGAAGGTCGCGTTTCACCAGGTAGCCGACATAGCCCCTGTACGCGAAGACCTCGCGGAACGACTCGACGAGAGATCGTTGCTGTGACGCCGGGGTGAATACCACCGGTGGATTTTCTGTAGCCACTGTTCTCAATGCTATTGGTATTCCCAAATTTGGGCTGGGTTAGAGGGATTCCGGACGTTCGATACCGGGAATCGTCGGCAAACTACCTGGGCGAAGACTAGCGCCGCCGGGGCGCCACTCATACGCCACGCGCGGAACCCGCGCTGACGAAAAGCTTTCGACTTCCAGCGACAGGTTCGGGCTGTAGGCCGGATCTGCAAGCAGTTCTGCACCCCAGGTGTCGAGCATGTATCCGACTTCACTGCGAAATCGGGCCTGTTTATCGGGGGTGTCCTCGCCGCCGCGGCTCACCGACTCGTAGTGGTACAACTCGGCGAAGGGAGTAAACACGACCCTATGGCCAGCCTTTCTGATTCGCAGGCAATAGTCGATGTCGTTGAAGGCGACAGCGAGGTTGTTGGCATCGAGGCCCCCCACTTGGTCCCAAACCTGGCGACTGGTTACCAGGCAGGCGGCGGTAACGGCTCCAACCTCGTGGGCGATGACCAGTCGTGAGAAATAGCCGAAGTCGCTGTGGGTAAACCGTTTGTGACCATGGCCCGCCACGCCGCCTAGGCCCAGTACTACCCCAGCGTGTTGGATCGTGTCGTCGGGGTAGCGCAGCTTTGCACCCACCGCCCCAACCCCCGGCCGCAGCATTTGGGCCACCATTTCGTCGAGCCAATTTGGGCTGATCACCTCGATGTCGTTGTTTAAAAGGCACAGCAGCTCACCGCTCGACGCCCTAACCCCGGCATTGTTTATCGCCGCGTAGTTAAACGGGGCGTCGTAGCGCAAGACCTTCGCACGGCCTTGGTGATCGAGCAGATCGAAATACGCCCGAGATGCGCTCTCGTCGGACTGGTTGTCGACGAGGATTAGCTCGATATTGGGATAGGTCGTGACACGTTCGATACTGTCGATGCACTGCGCAACCAGGTCCTTGCCATTTCGGGTAGGGATGATTATCGAAACCAATGGCCGATTCTTCGGCAGTTTCCAGCGGACCCGGTAGGCGGTCGGCGCGGGTCCGGTCTCGACCAGAGCTGGGGTACCAACGCGCTCGAGGTGTTCGCTCAGAGCCCGGATAGCGGCGGCTTCGGGGTAGTCCTTAGCGGCCGTCGAGCTGGCTGTAGATCCTTCGATCGCTCGCCAGTGGTAGAGCACGAAAGGCAGATGAGTAATCCGACCGGGTTCGCTTTGTTCGATGCAGCGAAGCACCAAGTCGTAATCCTGACTGCCCTCAAACCCCTGGCGAAACCCGCCGACATCATCGACGAGAGCCCGGCGGATAACCGTGAGGTGGCTCAGATAGTTTTGCCCGAGAAGCAGGTCGTAGTTGTAGTCGGGTTTGAAGTGCGGATCGACGCGCCGACCCCTGTGGTCGAGTTTGTCCTCATCGCTATAAATGACGTCGACGTCTGGGTCGCCGATGATCGCCTGTGCGACAAGAAATAGGGCGTGAGGGGCGAGTTCATCATCGTGGTCTAGCAGCGCCACATGGCTGCCGGCCGCCAGCCTTAGCGCCGAGTTAGACGCCGCCGAGATGTGGCCGTTGAGCTCGCGGATCTCAATGCTAATGCGGTTGTCGGCCTCGGCGTACTCGGCCAGAATCTTGCTCACGTGGGCCTCGCTAGAGGCGTCGTCGGCAATGCAGAGCTGCCAGTGCGGATACCACTGCTCGATTACCGAGTCGATCGCTCGTCGCAACCAACGCTCTGGCGTGTTGTAGGTGGGCATCACCACCGAGATGAGCGGCGGATCGATCAGCTCGTCGACGATGCTGGCCACAGCGGTGCGGTCGAGATCGTCGAGCGTGTCGTGCCACTTCACCCACGAGCCGTAGTCGATCGTTAGTGGCCCGGCCTGACGGCGTTGTAGTCCTTCGTAGTCGGCCACCAACTGGTCGCGCAGCGCGCTCGGGCCACCACGGCGAATTGTGTTCAAGGTCCGGCTGATGAGCGTCGAACGAGCCTCGGGCTCTTTGCGAAGACTCCTTAAAACCTTGCTGGTCATCCGCAGCGCAGCTTCGGGCTGAGAGATTGGGCAGAGGCTGGGCGCCGACATCGTGAAGCCACCGGTGGTCACCGGCACGTCCACGAACAGCGCCGTCGTGCCGGACAAGACGTGAAACACCTTGTCGATCTCGTCGTTTGTGGCTATCTGAAGTGCTCGACTCGTGCCGCCTATTGGATGAACCGTTCGTAGCACTGGCGCGGTTCGGCGTGGATCATCGGCGCGGTAGTCGGCGCGAAGGCGAAACCAGCCCTCGGTCGTGTCGAGATCGTCGACTTCGACTTCAAAGCTGGGCCGCGACCCGATTACCCGCCACTCGTAGTCGGGGTCGGGGTTGACCTCGAGATCGGTGCGGGGTTTGAGACCTACTCGCAGCGGGCTGGCCATATCAGGGAACGTACCTCTGGTTTAGGATCGCCGCGGTGAAGGCCACGACGGAAATGGCAGCGGCGACAAGGGCAACGCGTCGGGCAATGCGCCTATCGCCAAGAACGATGACCAGTCCGATTGTGAATGGAAACATCCCGTGTCCGTAGCGAATCAGAGAGTTCAGGTTGCTCGACGAGATCGCAACCAGCAGGCCAACTCCAGCGTAGATCGCGTAGGGACGAAGGTCGCGGCGCCACAACAGCAGTACGAGCAACCCGAATCCAACCGTGGCTAGAGCGTGCAGTAGTTCGGTCATATCCCCGCCAGCCCCGTTCCAAATCGCTTCGATGAAACGGCTTAGCGGGTCGCGAAACGAACCTCGCAACTCTCGCTGGGCATCGAACGGAGCGAAGAATCCGTGCCCAGCTAACTGAGCCCAGGCAGCGAACAATGCCACACCGATCGCCGGGGCTACGGCAGCGACAATTTCTGGTGGCGACGCTTGCGGCGACGAAGCTCGATCTCGTCGACCGAAGAGTTCGGCCAGAGCGAATACAACCAGCAGGGCGCCGAGCGGTCGACTCAACCCGGCCAATAGACCAAAGACGATGGCCAATTCTGGTCGTCGCTGGCGAAGAGCGAGTGCGTAACAGCTACCGAACAGCACCAACAGGCCCTCGGTGTACGGCGCCACCAGTACAAAGGCGGTAGGAAACAACGAGAAGATCCAAACGGATAGGCGAGCGGCTGAATCGGTTAGCTCAAAGCGGATCAGTTCGTGAAGCGCGATGGTGGCTAGTAGTGCCACCAGGCTGGTAATTATCACCAGGCTGATGTCGGTGCGTCCCGCCGTGAGCAGACCCAGCCATCGGCCGAACAACGGGAGCAGCGGGAAGAATCGAATGGCACCGTCGGGCGCGTCGCCGTAACCGAGGTCGGCGATCCAGCGGTACCAGCTAGCGTCCCACGACAGCAGACCCTGATCGAGGGTGAGTGGCCGCTGCGACACGCTGACCAGGTAGGCGACTGCGAAACCCGCAGCGATAAGAACTCGCGCCCCAACCCATGCCGGAAGCGTTCGCAGTAGCGCCGATCGAAACCATCCCGGTTCGCAGAGTCGCGTCGGAGAACGGTTTCTCATTTGGCTGGCGGGTCGAATCGATACAGCGTTGCAGGCTCAAAGATGTCGGACCTGCCGCTCACCACCAGCTCGGCGCGACGTTGCGCGCCCAGCGCTGTCACGAGACCTTCACACTTGCCTTCGTAGGTACGGTAGTTGGTAGCAGCGACCAGCCAGATGGTGCCGGCTGAAGATGCACTCACAGCCGACTCAGCAAAGCTCTCGACATCTGCCGCACGGTTTCTTGCCTCGTAGTCACGCCAATCGACGGTTGCCGGCGAGCCCTTGCTGGGAAACACCTGTAACTCCGCGGCGGTGTCGAGGTAGCGGCTGGTGGCTGGGCCGAGCTGATCAGGGCACCAAATAATCAGGTCCACGCTGCTAGCCGCGGCGTTGATCGACCGTGCGACTTCGCGCCCTTGGCTACGAGTGGTGCTGGCCTCGACCCCGCTTACCGCAAAACCTATGAGAACCAGCACCGTCAGGGTCACCGCTGCGACTCGGCCCGTGAGTTTTTCAAGCCCTAGTGCCAGCAAGATTACGAGAAACGGAAAGAACACAGCGCTGTAGCGAGGTTGAAATACCGAGCCCGAGGCAACGCCAACCACTAGCCCGATCAATAGCGTCAGCCCTGCCATGGCTGCTGGTTCGCGAGCCGTTGCCGAGATCGAGGAGAGCGTCAGGCCGCCGGAAGAACGCTGTGCAAACAAGCCGAGTCCCGTTAATCCAACCATCGCCATGCCCAGTAGTTGAGCCTCGCTACGAAGCCCGCCGCCAAGTTCAAATATGAGAAGGACTAGGTCGGTGGTGGGTCGATCGGGCTCGGCCCAGGGAGTGCCGGTGTTGGCCGCCTGATCGAAAAGTACCGACAGCCACGGCACAAAGGCGATTCCGCCGATGGCCAATGCGGCGAGGAGGCGCTTGGCAGCGATCGCGTTGAAAGACTCGACTCGGCCAGTGGCGGCGAGTAACAGCCATATGGCGAAGGCAGCGAGCAGCCATAACGACCAGTAGTGGGTGTAGAGCAACAGCGCGGTCACAAGCGCAACTGCGCCGAGCCGCTCGATAGTCGGCTTGCGGCGAGCGCCTTCAGCCAGCCACCAGCCCGCAAAGGCGAGCAGTGTTACCAGTGCGTACATGCGGGTTTCGTTGGCGTAGCGGATTGCGAAGGGTGCGGCCGCCAGAACCATCAACGCCAGGCGGGCCAGGCGCTCGCCACCGATACGTTTTCCGATCAGGTACGCAAAGGGTAGCGTCGCGATCGAGAACAATGCCGAGAGTGAGCGGACGGAGCGATCGCCGGAACCGGCGATGTCGATCCACCAACCCAACAGCAGGTAGTAAAGCGGCGGATGGCCGTCGTGTCGCAGTGCCTGTTCGATCGAAGCTGACTCTGCGATGTTTACCGATAAAGCTTCGTCAAGCCACAGCGGCGACGATGCGATGACCCGAAGAACCAGCCCACAAGCAACCACCACCGCCACGATTCCCCAGCTGATCAGCGAAGAGGTAGCGTCTCGATCGCCCGCTTGATGCATATTTGTCGGCACGCTCTACTACTCGTCGAGGCGTGATTCGAGCAGCCGCACTCGCTCGGTTAGCTCGCTAAGCGCGCTGCGATCATCGAGGTTCGTGTAGTCGACAACTTTCTTCGCAGCCTTCGCTGCTCCGAAGGCCAGCTTTCGAACCGCTGACCCCTTGATCCATGGGTTGTCGATATCGCTGGGAAAGTCGAGACTGTTGACCGAGCGCTCAAGGCGGTGCCAACGAACAACCTTCTCGAGGGTTATGGCATCGACGGTTTCGCGATCAACTGCGGTGGCGAGACCTGCGAACAGCCCATTGTCGAGATAGAGCTCGGGATGGAAGTTCTCGAAAAGATACTGGTCGGGCACCACTTGGCGCGGCCACTGCGAGGGGTACTGGGGCCAGGCGAGGGTTGTGAAGGGTTCGGGTGCAACGAAGGCGGCCCCGTCGATCGTCGCTGCGAGGTTTGCGTAAATCGTCCATTCGCACAGTGAGTAGCGTTCGGCAGCGCTGGCGACTCTTTCAGCGGCAGCCCGAAACAGGTCGCGTACGATGAGTTGGGGCATGTGCGATCCGAACGCCAGTGGCCGGGTTATGCCAAGTTGCTGGAGCGCGAGCAGAGAGTGCATCTGCGATTTGTCGAATGGGGTTTCGCTGCCTCGCCAGCTGCGCAGGTCATAGAAGTAGAACCGGCGAGCTTGCCCGTTCGGGGTGCGAAAGACCTCTGGCCCTAACTCTTTGAGAGGCCGCGAGTCGTCATCGGACATGATGAATTCTGCTGCGACCGCCTCATGTTCGAGCATCGCAACTCGCAGTCGATAGTTGCGGGAGCTGTGATCGAGCGTCGCTAGGTCGGCGTCGGGCAGAAGTTCTTCGTCGACTATGAGCGTCACGTTGTCGAAACCACAGTCGCTCGTCGCGGCGGCCATGTCGGGCCGCTTTGCGCTCGGTACCACCGCAACCACGTCGTCGACGAAAGGCATCAATTCGCGAACATGATTCAACGTCTCGCGAAAGACGCCGGGTCGGGTTGTCAGGTAGACGATCTGCACCACGGTGAAGTCTACGCCACCCGAATTTTTCGCGGCTAGACCGGCCCAGTCGGCCTAACCGCGACCAGATTCCTGATCGAGAGCCGCGAGACGACTAGCTAGCGTCCTCACCCTGGTCCTTCAGTTGGGACTCCACCTCTTTACGTGGCACCGTGCGTCGGCTGTTGAGGGTCTTGCGTGCCCGCGCAGTCGACCTCATGTCGCCCACAGCGGCGGCGATGCCACGAGCCCGGCGAGAAAAGAGTTGGCTGTGACCCTTCGTGTTGGGTTGTCCTATAGCGAGCGTTCGTCGCAGCCCGATCTTTGTCGTAGCAGCAATACTGTGACCGAAACCGCGCGCCAAAGCTGGCAATGATGCGTTCCGGCCGAGCATGCGTAGACGATTGCGCTGTTGGTAGACGTCGGTTATCGCCGAGCCCTGACCGGTCGATGCCGAGTGCCGATGACGCACCACCACCTCGGGCACATAGCGATGGGTCCAGCCGCGACTCTGTGCCCGCCATGAGAGATCGGTGTCTTCGTAGTAGAGAAAAAAGTCGGGTTCGAATAGTCCAACATCGAGCAGATAGTTCGATGAGAGCATCACCGCGGCCCCGCACCATGCGAACACATCGACGGGATGATCGTCTGGCCCTGCCCGTGACTCCGCGTCGCTGTCGCGAGACAAGAATCCGCGGCTATGGCCAACACCGTAACGATCCACAGACGAGCCTGCGTTCTGGATGTACTGCGCACCAGGACTACTCAAGGGCACTTCGACCGAGGTGGTTCTGGTAGTCACGATCGTCGGCTGTCCGTCAATTGAGGCGATTGGCTTAGGGGAGACGGTGATGTTCGCGACCGATGCTGCGCGTAGCGACAGCTGAGCCACTTGCCCGGCGGCGCCGGCGGGTACCAGCAGGGTGCAAACTTGGCCAAGATGCCACTGCGGACCGGAGGGCTCCGGGAGTCGCGCAGCGTCTTTACCGAGTACCTGCACCCGGTTGGTCATGTCTTGGCCAGCTACCGACACGTCTACCAGTCGGACATCTCGATCGCCGTCGATCCGAACTTCGATCGGCGAGAACAGGTCGTCGAATACGATCTTCGGCGATGCGGCTCCGACATCTGGATCGTCAAATGCTCGGATGAGATCGACAGCAAAGTTCTCCGGAACGAACGCGTCGGGGTTCACCAGCGCCACCCAGTCGACCGATTTCAGATCATCGAGCGCCAGGTTGTTGGCCCCGAATCCGCCGTTGCTGTCGAGCGAGAGCAACCGGATTCTAGGGTCGGCTTTTGCGCTGATGGATGCAAGACTGTCGTCGGTCGAGGCGTTGTCGACGACCACGACTTCGAGCGAGCCTCGCCAATCGATGGCCAGAATGTCTTTAACGCAGCGGGCCAGCAAGTCACCAGAATTGTGATTGACCACGACCACGCGAAGGCGCTTGCCGTGGCTCGCTTCTTTAGCGGCCACGTAGTTCGTCGAACCTGCGTCGCAGAACCCCAAGCGACTGCTCCACGAGTTCGCGGGGGCCGCCAACGTCGAGGTGTCGTTGAGCGCGGGCTAGGGGACTGGTGAGGTCGGTCTGTGAGCTGGCCGAAATACTGTCGATCATGCGCCGGATCGCAGGGTCGCTGCGGTCGGGAGCGGTCGATGGGTTGTCGGCGAATGCCAACAGCGGGACTAGCGCGTCATCCCACTGGTGATGAGTGGCTCGATCTTGAGCCTGAACGCGTGCCGCTTGATTGGGACCGGGTTCGAGAAGCGCTACGCAGGCGTCGGCGAATCCCTCTGGGTCGGCCGACGGCACGACTCGCCCAGCTCCGTGGACCGCGAATTCGCGACTTAGGTCGTCACCCACTGTGCTTACGGTGGGCAGTCCAGTCCACAGATGATCGAGCAGGCGGGTGCGGAAGGAGAACTCAGTCTCGACGTGATCGGGTTGAGCGAGCACTCCCAGATCGGCGGCGTACAAGAGGTCGGCACGGTCGTCGCCAGCAATCCAGCCGTCGTGGACGATGACCGCAGCTTCATCCAACCCTAGAGATTCGGCCCGTCGCCGCGCTCGGGTAACCATCGTGGAAGTGCCGCCAGCTGAGTTTGGATGCCGGCCGCCGAGCAAAATCAGCTGTGCGTCCGGGTGATACTTCCGGATGCTTGGCATCGCCTCTATCACGGTCAGCGGATCGAGCCAGTCGTGCAGGCCGCCCGCCCAAAGTAGGATTGGACTACCGGTGGCCGCTGGGAGGTGGTCGGTGATAGCTCCCGCTGGTGCGAACGGCTGACGGTCGACTCCGAACGGAGCAAGCGCTAACAGCGCCCGAAATGCCGGGTCTTGTTCGTGAGTCGCAGGGTTGAGCCGTCCTGCCGAGGCCAAGTGCCCGAGCCAGAGATGGCGCTGGCTGCGCGACGCACACAAGAAGAAGTCGCCACGAGCCAACTGCTGGCGAAGGTTGTCCAGACTCCCCTCTAAAAGATCTAGGCGGCGTACCCGGTCGTCACCGCCGCGATGCAACGCTTCGAGGTGAAATGGATCGTAGAGATCGACGACGATCGGAATCTCGCTAGCGACGAGGTCGGGTAGATCGCGCAGAACTCCGCCTTGGGTCACCGCCATATCGAGTGAGTCAATCTCCACAGCGTGCACCGTTCGCAGGTCGGCGGTGACGACCCGGTGACCAGCGTTGCTCAGAGTCGCCTCGATAGCGCGAACCCGAAGCGCAGGCCCGGCCATCTGCTGACCCAGCGGTTCGCTGGAAACCACGAGAATCCGTTTGGCGCTCATCGAAGATCACACTACCGGCGACGCCAGCCGCTCGAACACCGACCGGTTCGCGCTTTGCCTTGGTCTGCTAGCTACGATCTGTTGGTGGCAGGACCGTTCTTCGCGATTTCTCTTATCATCGTACTCAGCGGAGCGCTGAAGATAGTCGCTCCTTCGGTTGCCGAGGGAGCCCTCTCAAACCTGGGTCTGCCAGTAACTCCTGGATTGGTTCGCCTCATCGGCGTGGCTGAAATGGGACTTGGTGTGGCGGCGATAATTGAGGCCGGCTGGGAGTTGGCTATCGCTGTGGCGTTTGCCTACTTCTGCTTTGCGGCGGTAGCTGAGACACTGCGTCGCAAAAACGACCAGGTTGCATCCTGTGGTTGTTTCGGCAGCGCCGATACCCCTCCATCGCTAATCCACACCGGCGCCAATATTGCCTCACTATTCGTCGCTGTTCTGGCGATCGTGTGGCCCGTCGACGACATTGAATCGGTACTCACAGATCAGCCGCTCGGCGGGTTGGTGTTCGTGGCATTCGTTGGGCTAGTTACCTATCTTGTGTTCCTAGTATTCACCGCGCTCCCTAGATTGTTCGCGCCGCCTGCCAAACAGGTTGCAACATTTGAGGTCAGCGGGCTATGAGTAGCGCACTCGTCGAACGAACTTCAGCTTTTCTAGACCGGCGCTCGGGCCGGAGAGGGTTCTTGCGAAAGACCGCACTGGTGGGTTCTGCGCTAGCGGTTGCTCCAACCGACTTCGTCCTTCGCCCGGGCACCGCCTACGCCGCGATCTGCAACTGCAGCGGGTCGGCGTGTGATTGCGGCGC
>CBERPN010000013.1:0-31949 GCA_965524675.1 uncultured bacterium | reverse complement strand
AGGCCGCCGCGGCGCGCCGGTAGCAACCTTGGGCATCAGTAGGGCTGTAAGGCGGAGGGCGCTAGCCCGGAGTCTGAGTCCGGCGGCCGTCGTTCGCTTCGCTCTCTTACCAAGTTCTGGCGCTGGGCGCCAGAACTTGTGCGTGGGGGGAACGCCAGCAAGCAAGCCGAAGGCGGAGATAGCAGGACCGAGTAGTCCCGCCGCGCTAGCAAGGGCGAGTTTGCGGGTAGCGGAAGGTAGCGAAGCGCCGGAGCCGAAGGCGGAGAAAAGGTAGTAGAGTCGTACGTGTGTTCGTAGTGGCCGTTCTTGTCGGATGAAGGTTCTTGGGATCGACCCGGGTTTGACCCGGTGTGGTTACGGCTGTGTCGAACAGGTCGGGCGCAAGCAGGTCGCGCGAAGTGCTGGTGTTATTCGGACCGAGCCAAGCCATGCTACGCCTCGCCGTTTAGCCGATCTTCAGGCTGATATTCGTGGCCTTATCGCCGAGCAACGTCCCGACGTGGTGGCGATCGAGCGGGTGCTGTTTCAAGTAAATGTCAGTACCGCAATGGCTGTTGGCCAGGCGAGCGGTGTGGTAATGGCTGAGGCTTCTGCGGCCGGTTGTGCCGTGCTGGAGTATTCACCGAACGAGGTGAAGTTGGCCGTGGCCGGTTGGGGCGGCGCCGACAAAGACCAAGTTGAGCGCATGGTGCGAACCTTGCTGAACATTAAGGTCGAGTTAGGTCCAGCCGACGTCGCCGACGCCTTGGCAATAGCGTTGTGTCATCTGGCGCAAGCACCGAACGGACGATCACTGAATCGCGCCGACATACGTGGAAAGATCACCTCATGATCGGATCTATCCGAGGACAACTCCTCGACCGCTTTTCTAACGAAGTCCTTGTCGAGGTTGCCGGGGTTGGCTACCGGCTCTTTCTGAGCGCCGGTTCGGTGAGTCGATTGCCGGGCGTTGGCAACGAACTGTTCCTGCACGTGCATCATCACATTCGCGAAGACTCCCAGACCCTCTACGGCTTCCTATCCAAAGAGGAGCGGGTCGCATTCGAAGCATTGATCGGTGCCCACGGTGTGGGTCCAAAGTTGGGGTTGGACATATTGTCGGTGCATTCTCCCGTCGAGCTCAGGTCGGTGCTGGCTAGCGACGATGTCGATGCTCTGTGTTTGGTTCCAGGCGTAGGTAAGAAGACGGCTACCCGGCTGCTGGTGGAACTCAAAAGCAAGCTCGACCTACCCGATGTTGTCGATCTAACCGCGCTCAATTCCGATGGCCCGACCGAAGAGGGATCACGGCTCAGCGACGTGCGCGACGCCCTCACCGGACTGGGGTATAGCCCCGAGGAGATCCGGTCGGCGCTCGCTTCGCTCGACTCGAGTGGCGACCGCGATTCGGCCGACCTGCTCAAGGCAGCCTTGAATAGGTTGGCTCTACCGCGATGAGCGGGCGTAGCGAGATCGATCTTGGACAAGCCAACTGGGCCGAGGAAGTCGCTGGCGCCGAAGATCCAGAGCAAGCCTCGATGAATGCAAGTATCGAGAGTCTCGATTCAGACGAGGTGGGGCTGCGGCCGCGCTCGCTGGCCGACTTTGTAGGTCAGCGAGAACTGAAAGAGAAGCTCAGGGTTGTGCTCGGCGCTGCTCGTAAACGCAACCGGGCTGCCGGGCACATGTTGTTCTCCGGGCCACCCGGGTTGGGCAAGACCACGCTTGCGCACATTGTGGCAAACGAAATGGCGGCAGAGCTGCTTATTACTTCGGGCCCTGCGCTCGAACGCCCCGGCGACTTAGCGTCGATTCTCAACCAGCTCGAAGAGGGCGATGTCCTTTTCATCGACGAGATTCACCGGCTCTCGCGGGCGGTCGAAGAGGTCTTGTACCCGGCGATGGAGGACTTCCGCGTCGACATTGTTTTGGGGAAGGGGCCATCGGCGCGCACGATACCTTTGCCGGTCGCGCAGTTCACTTTGGTGGGTGCAACGACCAGGGTCGGCTTGCTCACCGGACCCTTGCGCGACCGCTTCGACCTAGAGACCCGTCTCGACTACTACGAACCGGACGAACTCGAATCGATTGTTCTTCGGGCTGCCGGAATCCTCTCGGTCGATATCGATCAAGAGGGTGCTGCCGAAATTTCCGGACGGTCGCGCGGCACACCAAGAATCGCAAACAGGTTGTTGCGACAGGTGCGCGACTTCTCCGAGGTCGATCGCGACGGCCTGATCGACTTAACCGTGGCACGCGACGGCCTGAAGTTCTTTGGGGTCGACGATCGCGGGCTCGACAAGCCCTCGCGGGGCTTGCTTTCTTCGGTCTGCGACACATTTGGCGGCGGTCCTGTCGGCCTCAAGACCTTGGCAATTAGTGTTTCTGAGCCAACCGAAACGGTTGAGGACGTCTATGAGCCGTATCTGATCCAACAGGGGTTCTTGATGCGAACACCCCAGGGTCGTGTGGCCACAATGGCGGCATGGCAGCATCTTGGATTGCAACCTCCGGCGACTTCGGCTGGCGCCACCGAGCCCCGGCTGTTCGACGAGGGCTGACAGACGGCTTTGGTTTCTGGCGATAGTGAATAGCGCTAACAACGACCCTTCGGCCAAAGACTTCGACTACGAGCTCCCGACGGCCAGCATCGCCCAAGCTCCGGCACTACGCCGCGACGGCGCACGTCTCTTAGTCGACGCCGAGGCAGGTCCGGAGCATCGTTCGATGTCCGAACTCGCCAGCCTCATTAGGCCTGGCGACCTGGTTGTTCTCAACGACACCAAGGTGATTCCGGCTCGGATTCGTTTCCGACGACCGACCGGCGGTGCAGGCGAAATCTTGCTCCTCGAGCCCCAACTCGATGGCCGCTGGCAAGCTTTGGTGCGCCCTAGCAAGAAGCTTCCCGAAGGGCAGCTAGTCGAAATCGCGCCGGGTTTCGAGATCGTCGTAGGCGAACGTATCGCAGGCGGCCGTCGCATCGTCGAGCTAAGGACCAGCGGTTCGGTCGAAGCGGCGCTCGCCGCAAATGGCGAACTGCCACTACCACCCTATATTACGGCGCCGGTGCCCGATTTTGGCCGCTACCAGACCGTTTACGCCACCCACCCCGGATCGGTGGCAGCGCCAACCGCAGGTCTGCATCTCACCGAGCACACAATTGCTGCGATGAACGACGCTGGAGCATCAATCGCCCGGGTGCAGCTAAGGGTTGGCCTCGACACCTTCCGCCCGTTGGGCGAGGGGCCGCTCGACCACCATGTCATGCACACCGAGATATACGCTGTTCCAGAGCAGACCTGGGAGCTAATTGGACAAGCCGAGCGGGTCGTCGCAGTCGGAACAACCGTTGTGCGTGCACTCGAATCGGTTGTGGCGACGGGCGAGCTATCGGGGCGAACCAACCTGTTTATTCGTTCGCCATATGAGTTTGGCGTTGTCGATGCGTTACTGACGAACTTTCACATGCCAAGGTCGACCCTGTTGGTAATGATCGACGCATTCATTGGCCCTCGCTGGCGCGAGCTGTATCAAATTGCGATCGACGAGGGCTATCGCATGTTGTCCTTTGGCGACGGAATGTTTCTTACCCGCCGGACCCTGGACCCAAGGAGTTCAGCGAGTAGGTAACAAAGTCACCTGACTACTCGCTGAGCGCTAGGCCGCTGGCTTTGCGAAAAGGCCTGAGGCTGGGGCTGTTTGCTCTTCGGCTGTCGCGGCGGCTTCGTCGGCGACCGATTTGGCCGCGGCTGCAGCGTCGTCGACCTCTCTCTGCGCCTCCGCTGCAACTCGTCGCTCCTCGAGCTGGGTCCCGACCTTGGGTGGGCCATCGCCTTCTTTGGGTGGCTGGGACTCACCGACTATGGGCTGCATGATCTGTAGGCCAACCAAGCCAAGCGGTTCGGCGAGGAAGCCGCCGATTTCGGCTTCGTCGGTGATGGTAATCATCCCACTTGGCAACACTTCGACTTTTGCGACGACGAACCAGCCCGATAGCTCGGTTGCACGAGCGTGAACTACGTCGCCCAGCTTCACGTCAATCCCGCGGATCTGTAGTACTTCGACTTGGTTTCGTGTCATGGAACTAGCATCGGCTGACGAGCGCTCAAACCTGAGTAGGCCCTTGTACAAGATCTTCCGCTCCGGTTACGGGTGCCGGCGATCCGGTTGGCGAGTTCGAGGGTCTTGTTCGCTATCGTTGGGCCATGCGCGCCTCGTTTGCAATAGAAGCCTCTGATGGGAGCGCCCGCGCCGGTCATGTTCAGACAGCTCGCGGTTCGTTCCCAACCCCATGTTTCATGCCGGTGGGAACACGAGGCGCCGTGCGCCACCTGACTTCGCTCGATCTTGAGGCACTCGATGCTCACGTAGTACTTGCCAATACCTATCACCTGATGTTGCGACCAGGCGCTGATGTCGTCGAGTCGCTGGGCGGCCTTCATGGCTTCACTCGTTGGAACCGGCACATGCTCACCGATTCTGGTGGCTATCAAGTGTTTTCGCTGGAACCCAAGGTTGATGAAGAAGGCGCGACCTTTCGATCTGTGTACGACGGCTCCACCCACATACTCACACCCGAGAGTGCCGTTCTAACCCAAAGTCAACTCGGGGCTGACATCCAGATGGTGCTCGACGTGTGCCCTGGCCTTCCGGCGCCAGAGCCGGTCCTGCGAAAGGCCGTTGATACGAGCGCTTTGTGGGCGGGTCGGGCCCGCCATCAGTTTCTGAGCGGAGCGAGTCACGAATGGCAGTGCCAGTTCGGAATTGTTCAGGGTGGAACCGATCTGGAGCTACGACAGGAGAGCGCTGAACGCACCGTTGAAATGGGCTTTGATGGTTACGCCGTCGGTGGATTGTCGGTGGGGGAGCAACGCAACGAGATGGTGCCTGCGCTCGGGGTTGTGACCGAGTTGTTGCCGGCGGATCAGCCCCGTTACTTCATGGGCCTCGGCGACCCGGTGGGCATCGTTGAAGCCGTCGCTCAAGGTGTCGACATGTTCGACTGCGTGTTGCCGACTCGCCTCGCGCGTCACGGAACGCTACTCACCGGAGCAGGTAGAATGAACCTTGGTCGAGCCGAGTTCCGTCTGAGCGATGAGCCGCTCGACCCAAGCGAGCCTGACAGCCCCGCTGCAACCTGGTCTAAGGGCTATCTGCGTCACCTACTGATGGTGAAAGAACCAACAGCGGCCAGGGTGCTCACTTTGCACAATCTTTGGTGGCTGTTGCGGTTCGTCGATCGCCTGCGCGACTCGATAATCGAGCAGCGATTCGATCGGTTCCGTTCGGAGGTGCTCGATGTTTGGGGTGCGATGCCGTAGCCATACCCAATAGCGCGGGTAGGCTTTCCCGGTCTGCGCACTAGGCGCGCGTTTCGGCACCAGAACCCCGAAGTGGATTCGATAGTGGTGCCACGGAAAGGAAATCGTTTTAGATGCAGCTAATCATTTTGGTGGTGTTCGCTGCGCTTATGTATGCGCTTCTAATCGTGCCGCAGCAAAAGCGTATGAAGGCGCAACGCGCGCTCCTCGAGAGCTTGCACGAGGGCGATCATGTCCTCACCACAAGTGGCATGTACGGCAATATCATCGAGTTCGAAGAATCGATCGTGTGGCTCGAAATTGCCAAGGGTGTGGAGATCAAGGTGGCGCGTGACTCTGTTCAGGCCGTTATCGGCGACGAAACTGGCGCAACAGATGCCGAACTCACCGTCGACGATGATGGCGACGACGACAGCGAAGACCATAACGACAGCGAAGCCCCTGACGACAGCGAAGAACTTGAGGACGAGGCGTGACCAGACGCAAACTGGTTTACCTAGTCGGAATAATCGTTCTGGCGGTAGCGGGTCTCACCGCGACGATCTTGGCGAAGAACGAGCCTCTGCTGGGCCTCGACCTTCAGGGTGGGGTAGAGGTGCGCTACCAGGCCACCGAAGAAACCACCACCGAGGCCTTAGATCAGGCGGTCGAGATCATTCGTAGTCGGGTCGACAGCCTCGGCGTGGCCGAGCCCGAAATCTCACGCGTCGATCAAGGTATTCTTGTTCAGCTTCCCGGTGTCGACGACACCGATCGTGCCCTAGAGCTCGTGGGTGCGACCGCCGAGCTTCGGTTCAGGCCGGTACTTCAGAACTTGGCACCCGGCGAAACGACCCTCGCCGACCTCGGGATAGACGATCCGGTAGCGTTTTACGATGAAAACTTCGGTGGTGCGGGCACGACATTACCTCCAGAGCCAATCGACGATTCGGTGTCCACGACAACCGTTGCTGCATCGTCTGATATCACGATTCCGCCGACAACGCTGCCGGTGACCACCACGACTCTTCTCGAGACAGACGAAGAGAAAATCGCCTTCGTAGAAGAGCAGTTCCAGATCGGCACCTCCCGCCTGACGCCACTCGATGAGGATGACCCCGACTCCGAAGTAATCCTCGCCGAGTACGACGAAGATGGTGTCGAAGTGGCCCGCTATCGCCTCGGACTGGTCGGCGCTACCGGTGAAGCGCTCGAAGATGCGCGAGCCACTCTCGGTGGCGGAATCGAATGGGTTGTGCAACCAACCTTTAAGTCCGGCGCCGAAGGGATCGACCTGTTCAACGCAATTGCGGCGCTCTGTTTCGAGCAGCATCCGCTCGAATGTCCGTCGGGCGCTGTTGCAATCACCCTCGATGGCGCGGTTATTAGTGCCCCTCAGGTGAACGCGCAGAGCTTCGATCGCGACCGGGTCAATATTTCTGGTGGGCCATTCTCCGAACAGGAAGCTAAAGACCTCGCCGTGGCGCTGCGCTTCGGTGCACTACCAGTCGAACTAGAACCAGAGCAGCAGCGGGTTGTATCGGGGAGTTTGGGCGACGATGCCCTCAACGCTGGCATGTTGTCGGGTTTGATTGGTTTGCTGGTCGTCGGCCTATATCTGATTTGGTATTACCGAGTTCTCGGTCTTGTTGCGATACTCAGTTTGTTCATCTCGGGCGCGCTGTTGTGGACGATTATTTCCTGGTTGGGTCAAACCCAAGGCTTGGCGTTGACATTGGCTGGAGTGACTGGCCTGATCGTATCGATCGGCGTTTCGGTCGACTCAAATATCGTCTACTTCGAGCATCTTAAGGACGACCTTCGCAACGGCCGCACCCTCGGATCCTCGGTCGATCGGTCGTTCCCGATTGCGTTTAGCACGATAGTCAAGGCCGACATCGCATCACTAATTGCGGCAGTATTGCTGTACATGCTCACCACCGGAGCGGTGCGAGGCTTCGCTCTTTATCTTGGGCTAGCGACCGTTCTCGACCTCATCGCCACCTATTTCTTCATGGGGCCTGCCGTTCGCTGGCTCGCCGACAAGCAATCGTTCATCGATAGCCCCAAACGTCTTGGGCTGGGCGAGATAACCGTCGCCGGGGCTGAGGGAGCACTGTGAGCACTCTCACCGACATATACCGTGGCCAGAACAACATCGATTTTCCGAAGTTGTGGCGCAAGGCGTTGGCAGTTTCAGCAATCCTGGTACTGATCAGCTTGCTGGCATTTGCGGTTCGAGGGTTTAACCTTGGAATCGATTTCGAAGGCGGAACATCCTTTGAGGTGAAGGCCCCAGGAGTTTCGGTGTCGGAGGCTCGCGACTTTCTCGGCGACTTCGACGCGGCCGACTCCAAGGTGCAGATAGTCGACGGCGATACCTTACGAATTCGTTCCGACATAGAAGACCCGGCTGCGGCACAGATGTTGCGGACCGAGCTAGCCGATCTCGGAGAGGTGACTGGCTTCGAGTCGGTCGGGCCGACCTGGGGCGAGGAGATAACCCAAAAGGCGCTTCGTGCCCTAGTGTTCTTTTTCATTGCGATCGCCGCGTACATCTCCGTTCGTCTCGATTGGCGCATGGCAGTCGGGGCTTTGGTCGCGGTGGTGCACGACCTAATAATCAGCGTCGGTGCCTATTCCTTATTCCAGATAGAGGTCACGCCGGCTACAGTGATCGCCTTCTTGACGATCATGGGCTATTCGCTCTACGACACCATCGTCGTCTACGACAAGGTTCGCGAGATCTCGAGCAGGGTAGGTGCAACCGGCAAGTACACCTACACCGAAATGATGAATCTGGCCCTCAACCATGTGGTGATGCGCACTATCAACACCACAATTACGTCGGTCTTGCCGGTGCTGTCGATGCTGGTGATCGGCTCGCTAATACTTGGCGCAGTCACCCTGCAAGAGTTCGCGATCGCGTTGTTGATCGGGCTCGTGGTAGGCGGCTACTCCTCAATCTTTGTGGCTTCGGTTTTGGTCGCGTGGCTCAAGGAACGCGAGCCCCGTCATCGTGAGGTGCGCGAGCGCCTTGAGGCCAAGGGTGTTTTGGTCGGCACTCGCACGGTGTCCACCGACGACGCAAGGTTGGGAGCAACCCCACGCCGCCCCGTGCGTGCCAAGACCACAGGGTCAACCGCAGCAACCGAACAGAAACCCCAAAAGCGCGCGGACGACAAACCACCGGCAGACAGACCAGCTCCAACGGGCGCAATCCCACCAAGACCAAGAAAAAAGAAGAAGCGCTAGCAATTCCCTTTGGGAAACAATGAACGATTAGGGCCGGCTGATTTGGGACGTGTCTGACACCAGGAAGTAGCGCCAACACGGCTTGGCTTCAAAGCAATACGAGAGAGCGAGGAGCGAGGGATGAGCGACGGGTCAGGCACCAGCATCAGCAGCGCGCATCGAGGCCCGCTAGGGCCGGATTGCGCCTGCGGGAAACAACCCCTGCGGCTAAGATACCTTTATGCAGCCGACCGCTCGTATTCTGCCTTGGCGTCGCCATAGCGAATCGCTGGCGGGCGAGTTTGAGGCCCTGGTCGACACCTTTCTAGAGTCGCATCCAGACGCGAATACCGACCGTATCCGACGTGGGTTTGAGATCGCCGAAGAGGCGCATTCCGGCCAGACCCGCAAATCTGGCGAGGCATATATTTATCACCCGCTGGCTGTCGCTCGAATCGTGGCCGAACTAGGTGTCGACGACATCTCGATTATCGCGGCAATGCTTCACGACTCACTCGAGGACACCCACATCGAGCGTGATGAGTTGGTGGCAGAGTTCGGAGAGGACTTAGCAGTCATCGTCGATGGGGTGACCAAGCTAGACCGGGTTCACTTCGACAGTAAGCAAGAGCAGCAGGCCGCCTCCATGCGCAAGATGATGGTGGCGATCGCCCAAGACGTTCGGGTTCTTGTCATCAAGCTCGCCGACCGGCTCCACAACCTTCGCACCATCGCAGCGTTGCCGGAGTGGAAACAAGAGCGCACCGCCCGCGAGACGCTCGACATTTATGCTCCGCTAGCCCACCGGCTAGGCATGGAGTTAGCCAAGCAGCAACTCGAGGACCTTTCGTTCGCTGCGCTTCACCCGAAGATCTACGGCGAAATCGACGCTTTGGTCGCAGAGCGTGACCCCGAACGTGAGCTCTTTCTCACCCAGGTCATCGGCGACGTCGAAACACGTCTCGAGGAGTTAGGTATCTCAGCCAAGGTGCAAGGCCGTCAGAAGCACCTGTGGAGCATCTACGAAAAGATGGTGGTGAAGGGTCGGACGTTCGACGATATTTATGACCTGGTCGGTATTCGGGTTGTCGTTGACTCGGTGCGCGATTGCTATTCGGCGCTCGGCTCGATCCATGCGACTTGGAACCCGGTGTCTGGCCGCTTCAAGGACTACATCGCGATGCCGAAGTTCAACCTTTATCAATCGCTGCATACCACGGTGGTTGGTCCAGTTGGCCGCCCGCTCGAGGTGCAGATTCGCACCGAGGATATGGACGAACGGGCCGAGGGTGGGGTAGCCGCCCATTGGGATTACAAAGGCCATGAAGATCTGGGTGATCGCGCCTGGTTCAACCGAATCCTCGATTGGAGCAGCGAAACCGACGATCCCACGACCTACATGGATAACTTGCGGGTCGATCTCGATCAGGACGAGGTGTTCGTATTTACGCCTAAGGGTGAGGTCATTACCCTTCCGGTGGGCGCCACCGCAATCGATTTTGCCTATGCGATCCACACCGAGGTCGGACACGGCTGCATTGGGGCGAGAGTAAACGGCAAGCTCGTGGCTCTTGAGAGTCGACTGCAGTCTGGCGACACCCTCGAAGTCCTCACGTCAAAGAACGAAGGCGCCGGACCATCGCGAGATTGGCTGTCGTTCGTCGCTACACATCGGGCCAGCAACCGGATTCGTCAATGGTTCGTGAGGGAACAACGAGTCGACGCAATGGCTAGTGGCCGCGATGACTTGAGTCGCGCGTTGCGGAGGGCCGGTCTTCCGGTGCAGAAACTTATGGCCGGTGACGTTTTGCTCGACGTGGCTGCAGACATGAACTACAGCGATCTCGATCTGTTGTTCGTCGCGATCGGAGAAGGCCACGTTTCGGCAAAGTCGGTTGTCGATCGCTGCGTCCGAGTTCTGGAGGGCCCCGACGCCCAACGGCCAGAACAGCTGCCGACCAGCGCTACCCAGCCGCGTCTACATCGGCGCAGCGACAGCGTTGTCGGAGTTCACGTCGAGGGCCTTTTGGACGTGTTGGTACGTCTGGCGCCGTGCTGTTCTCCGGTGCCGCCCGATGACATCATCGGCTTCGTGACCCAGGGCCGCGGCGTTTCGGTGCACCGGTCGGATTGCACGAATGCCGAGTCGCTGGTGGGTCAATCCGAGCGGCTGATCGATGTCGTGTGGGACGAGGGACATAGCGCCAATTTCATTGCCACTATCGAGGTTTCGGCGCTCGACCGTCCGTTTCTGCTCAACGAGATTACGAGAACGTTGTCTGAGAATCAGATTAATATCTGCGGCGCTTCCACGGTGACAGGAATCGATCGGGTTGCGCGGCTTAGCTTCGAGATAGAGGTGGGCGACGTTTCGCAGCTGAACGCGACGATGCGCGAGATCCGCAATATTGAATCCGTGTACGACGTGCGTCGCTCGACCGGGGATTCTGTGTCGACGGCCAGCGAACTCGATTTAGGCGGGAGTGTCGGGGAAGGGTAGCGCGCCGAGCTTTCGGCTCCAGCGGTATCTCAGTGCCAGCGACAGAGCGCTCACTACGACCGCCGCAAGTATGGTCCACAACACTCCAGCAGCTGTCGCGTCGGCTATGGCGTCGTCTCGGGCAACGATTGTGTTGTCGCTCCAGTCAAGTATTGGAAGGATCGAGTAGTAGGCGATCGGGGCTGATAAACCGACCGCGATTATTGTCAGGAAGGATTGGCCGAGCTGCTCGTGAGCCTTTCGCGTAAGGGTGTTGATCAGTAATAACAGCAACGCAAAAACCAGAGCGGTCGCAGTGACGGCAGCGGTGATCTCGGGCCAAACCTTTACCCAACTTCCGGTTAGGTCGGGGGCCTGCCAGTGATCTATCGCGCGTCGCTCCCAGGTTTGATCAGCGTTACCGACAATGATGCCGTTCTCTGCGGTTGCGGCCAGCACGATGTTGCCATCATTTGATCGCACTATCGCCATGTCGACGATGGTCGGGTAGTTCTCCGGGGCGAAGCGCTCGCGACCCTCGGGCACCCCAAATGCGTGCTCCCATGTTTGGCCACCGTTCTGTGAGGCCTCAATGCCATCGCTGGTGGCCTTCCAACATTTGTCTCCATCGCAGATCCCGAGGTTCGTGGTGAGTTCGATAGCGGGATCGTCTAGGGAAAAGTTGGGGTCGTTGGGGTCGTCAGACCTGTAGCGCTCTGGGCCGAGCAGCTTCCAAGTCCGGCCAGCGTCGCGGCTCTCGGTGACATCAAACCAGCGCTCGTTGATGGACCTGGCCACGATTAGGTTGCCTCTGGTCTCTATGTCGGCGATCGGCCCGGGGTCGCGCTCGCCACAAGCGCTGAGCAGCAGCGCCGTCAGTGCGGCGAGGATCATGGCTGTGGTTAGCGACGGACGAGTTGGCATTTTGGTCTTTGGTAACGGCTTTCTAGAGATGATCGCCGGGTGATGCGTAACAATTCTTTCAGCTCTGCCCGTTCGGGTGGTGCCAGGACGACGATAGCCTCAGTTGCCGTGGCTACGCCTTCGTTTCAAGCGCCGAAAGGCACCCGCGACATCCTTGCACCGCAGTCGACTCGACAACGTGCGCTGGTCGATCTTTTTGCCGAGATCGTCGAGCGTGCCAGCTTCGGTCACCTGATGACTCCGATCTTCGAAGACATCGGAGTCTTTCTGCGGCTCGGCGACTCAACCGATGTTGTCAGCAAAGAAATGTATGACTTTGAGGACAAAGACGGTCGTCGGATGGCGTTGCGTCCCGAGCTGACCGCATCGGTCGTGCGAGCATACGTGCAACACCGCCCGGCCCTACCGTGGAAGGTCTGGTATGAGGGCCCCCAGTTTCGTTACGAGAAACCGCAAGCGGGCCGCTACCGACAGTTCAGCCAAGTGGGTGCCGAAGCGCTTGGCACGTCAGATCCCGAGCTCGATGTCGAGCTGATTACTCTAGCGTGGGAGTTCTACGCACAGCTTGGGCTTCGTCAGGTGCGACTGCTGCTCAATTCACTGGGTGACGCCAGTTGTCGCCCGCAGTATCTGTCGGCGTTGGAAGAATACTTCCGGTCACACGTCGAAGAGTTGTCGGAACAATCGGTTCTCACCCTCGAGGTAAACCCTTTGCGGGTTCTCGATTCGAAGCGCGCTCAGGATCAGGCGATAATCGACGGGGCGCCGTTGATGGTCGACTTCCTCACGGCCGAACTGGGCGAGCACTTCGGTCGAGTGCAGGCAGGTCTTGCCCAACTCGATATTCCTTACGAGCTGTCGCCACGGCTGGTTCGAGGTCTCGACTACTACACGCTCACTACGTTTGAGTTTGTAGCCGATGCCCTGGATTCGAGCCAGAATGCTGTTGGTGGCGGCGGTCGCTACGACGGCTTGGCCGAATCGCTCGGCGGGCCCACAACTCCGGGAATCGGCTTCGCGCTTGGGGTCGACCGAACCTTGATGGCCTGCGATGCCGAAGCTGTCTTCTTCGGTCCTGCAACCGAACCGCAGGTGTTTGTGGTCGACGTGAGTGGAGCGAATATGGCGCTCGAACTCACTACCGAACTCCGGCGCAACGGACTTAGCGTTGACCGAGCCTGGGACCAGCGTTCAATGAAGGCCCAGATGAAGGTGGCCGACCGCTCAGGAGCTCGCCTTGCACTGCTGGTTGGCGACGACGAGTTGTCTGCTAACGCTGTGACCGTGCGAGATCTTCGCGGCGACCTCGGCCAACAATTGATCTCACGCGAGCAACTGCTCGACCACCTTAAAGCGGTGCTGGGGTTGTGACCGCATACACCTCGTTCGGATGGTCAGCTAACTCATCGCCAGCCTGTTGGCTCCACAACTATTCTTCTATTCCTAGAAAACCTGAAAGGCGCTGCTAATGCGCGACTCACAAACCACCTCGATGCGCACCCACTTGTGCGGCACCCTGCGCAGCGACGACATTGGCAAAACCGTCACTGTGTGCGGATGGGTCGATAGGCGACGCGAACATGGCGAACACCTGGCCTTTATCGATCTGCGCGACTACACCGGGGTCATTCAGGCCGTGATCGACGGAAACGACGATCTGCGGGCCGAGTACGTGGTCCGTATTACGGGCACTATCGCGGCGCGACCCGATGACACCGCTAACCCCGGTTTGCCCACCGGTGAGGTCGAATTGCGCGACTGCGAAGTAGCGGTGCTCAACTCCGCCGAGCCACCACCGTTCCCGATGGACGAACGCACGGGGGTCGACGAGACAATCCGGCTTCGCCATCGATATGTCGATCTTCGCAAAGCCCGCATGCAGAAGAACCTGCGCACGCGCGCGGTCGTAAACTCCGCCATCCGAGGCGCTATGGAGTCGCAGGGATTCGTCGAAATCGAAACCCCGATGCTCATCGCGTCCACCCCCGAGGGTGCGAGAGACTTCGTCGTTCCGTCCCGACAAAAGCCAGGACAGTTTTACGCGCTTCCGCAAAGCCCTCAGTTGTTCAAGCAGCTCTGCATGGTGGGCGGAATGGACCGTTACTACCAGATCGCAAGATGCTTGCGCGACGAAGATCTCCGCGCAGATCGTCAGTTCGAATTCATGCAACTCGATGCCGAGGCGAGCTTTGTCACCCAAGAAGATGTCTTTGAGTTCATCGGCAATGCCGTAAAGGCTGCGACCGAGGCTGTCAGCGATGCGACCTTCGACGAGATTCCCCGAATTACCTGGGACGAAGCTATGGAGCGGTTCGGCAGCGACAAGCCCGACACCAGGTTTGCGATGGAACTGGTGAACCTCACCGATCTGTTTGCCGACACCGACTTCAACGCCTTCAAGGCCGACCGGGTCATGGGGATCTGTGTGCCTGGTGGTGCAGAATTCTCGCGCAACAAACTCGACTCGCTCACCAATGACGTCAAGCGATGGGGTGGTAAGGGTCTTGTCTGGATGAAGGTCGAAACTGGTGACGATGGTGAACTCGCCCTCAACTCACCGGTTGCCAAGTTCTGCTCAGAGGCAGAGCTAACGGGCATCATTGAACGTCTAGGAGCGAGCGAAGGCGACGTCTGCTTCTTGGTCGCCGACGCAAAGCGCCGTACCCAGCACCTCCTAGGATTGCTGCGAGTGGAACTCGGACGTCCCCCGGTAACCGAGGGAGGCTTCAATTTCTTGTGGGTGGTCGACTTTCCATTGTTTGAAGACATCAGCCCGGAAGGAAAGCCGATCCCTGCCCATCATCCCTTCACGATGCCTCATCCCGACGATGTGGAGTTGCTCGAAAGCGGCGAAGGTGAGGCCCTGCTCGATGTTCGTTCGCAGGCATATGACCTGGTGCTCAATGGCTGGGAGCTGGGATCGGGAAGCGTGCGAATTCATCGAGCCGACATCCAGAAGCGCATCTTTGAGATCCTTGGAATCGGAGCTGATGAGGCACAATCAAAGTTTGGGTTTCTGCTCGACGCCTTTCGATACGGCGCTCCGCCCCATGCTGGCTTTGCGTTTGGTATCGATCGTCTCACCGCGCTTTTGGCGGGCGAAGAGAACATCCGAGAGGTAATCGCATTTCCGAAGACTCAATCTGGGGCCGACCCTCTCACTCAGGCTCCCACCACCATCGATGCCGGGCACCTCGAAGAGCTCGGACTTCGACTTTTGCCCCAAGCCGAGTAGAACGTTGCCATGTGGGCATGGCAGATAAGCGAACTCGGTGAGCCAGGCAAGAATTTGGTATTGGCGAAGACAGACCCGCCAGAGGTTGGTGAGGGTGGGTTGCTGCTCGACGTGAAGGCGGTTGGGCTTTCGTTTCCCGATGTTCTTCAGTGCCGTGGCGACTATCAGGTCAAGCCGCCGCTGCCGTTCACCCCGGGCGGCGAAACCGTTGGCATAGTGGCCGAAGTCGGACCCGGTGTCGAAGGCTTCGTAGTCGGTGAAAGGGTTTTGGGCCTCGGCGGCGGCTTGGCCGAGCAGGTCGTGATACCGGCGATGATGGCGGCTGCAGTTCCAGACGAGGTCAGCGACGAAAAGGCCGCGGCGCTACCGATCAACTACGGAACGACCTGGTTTGCGCTACACGACCGGGCGAAACTCACCGCTGGCGAGACAGTGCTGGTAACTGGCGCCGCAGGAGGTACGGGTTCGGCGGCTATCCAACTAGCCAAGGCAGCGGGTGCCCGGGTGATAGCCATCGCTGGGGGAGAGGTCAAGGCTCAGGCCTGTCGTGACCTCGGCGCCGACGTGGTGATCGATCATCGCGAGACCCCTAAATTCGTCGAGTCTGTCCGCGCCGCCGCAGGCAAAGGTGGCGTCGATGTCTGTTTCGACCCGGTGGGCGGTGGTGTATTCCAGCATGCTCGCCGCACCATGGGCTGGGACGGGCGCTACCTGATCATTGGATTCCTCGACGGCATTCAGGAAGCGCCAGCCAACCACATCTTGTTGAAAAACTACTCGCTGGTTGGCGTGCATTGGGGAGCCTCGCTAGCGCGAGACGTGATGTCGTTCCGGAACCAGATGGCATCGGTGCTGGCGCTCGCCAAGACGGGCGAGGTCGACCCTCTACTTTTCCCGACTTACGGTTTTGCCGATGCGGCCAGCGGTCTTCAAGACCTCGCCGACCGAAAGACCTACGGCAAGGTAGTAGTAACGCGCTAAGAAGCTGAGCGAGTAGGGGCCCTGTTACATCAGCTTTTCGCCCTCGTCGGCGTTGTATTTGTTGATCGAGGTGGCGGTGATTCCGAACTCACCCATCGCACCTATGAACTCCGCCATATGAGGCTGTCCGAAGTGGCTTGTTAGAGCCTCTTCTGATTCCCACATTTCGGCGACGACGATCGTTCCGGGAGCACCCAGCTTCACGGCGAAGGCGTAGCTGACGCAGCCATCCTCGGCTTCGGTGGCCGCCATTGTCCTTTGGGCTAGTTCGGAGAAGGTGGTTACCTTTTCGGGATCCATTTCGATAGTTCCGGCGACGATGATCATGTTTGGCTCTCCGCTTCTTACCCAATCGAGGGTGCTTTGTGGCCCGAGTTTCGGGCATGTTTGTAGCTGTTCGCTCTGAAACTAGCGCTGCATCTTTGCAATTGGAGCATTCTCGCCGATGGGAGCTGATCTAAGGGCCGAAATAGCGGTTGCATAACTATTCGAGTATCTGTATGATTCTGCACTTATGGTAAACGTAGGAATAATCGGCGCATCGGGCTTTACCGGCGCGGAGCTGCTGCGGCTTCTGCCCGCGCACCCAGATCTCAACGTCAAACTGGTGACCGCCGACAGCCAGGCAGGAGTTGCCGTCGCCGACCTCTACCCGAATCTGGCTGCAGCATACGGCGATATGGCCTTCGAGCGGCTCGACCTCGACAACGTCGCCCAGCAGGTCGACGGGCTTGACCTGATCTTCATGGGTCTGCCGCACGGAGCATCGCAACTAATCGTGCCACAGATTCGTGGCAAGGTCGGCCACATCATCGACATGGGTGCCGATTTTCGACTAGACGACGAAGCTCTTTATCCGGAGTGGTACGGCGAACCACACCAAGCCCCCGAACTGCTCGGCGACTTCGTCTACGGCCTGCCCGAGCTATTTCGCAGCGACATAGCTGGCGCCGAGTTGGTAGCCGCACCCGGTTGCTACGTCACGACAGCAACCCTTACGTTGGCGCCGCTGGTCAAGGCCGGGTTGCTCGAACCGCAGGGCATTGTTGTGGATGCCGCATGTGGTGTCACGGGCTCTGGGCGAGGCGCCAAGGCGGGCAATACGTTTTGCGCGGTCGACGAGAACTTTGCGGCCTACGGATTGATGCGGCACCGTCACACCCCCGAGATGCAGATGGCGATCGGGCGTCACGCCGGTACCGAAGTGCAACTGCTGTTTACCCCTCACCTGCTGCCAGCGAACCGAGGCATTCTTGCCACCTGCTACGCCAGGCCCACCGCCGGAACTAACAGCGAGTCACTTATGGCCGCACTTCACGCTGCTTACGACGCCGAACCCTTCGTCGTAGTGTCCGAGCGCTCTCCTTCAACAAAGGCCGCGATGGGCTCAAACACAGCTCACCTCACCGCTATGGTCGACGACCGGACCGGTTGGGCGATCTGTCTAGGTGCCCTCGACAATCTCACCAAAGGATCGTCCGGCCAAGCAATCCAATGCGCCAACCTAGCGTTGGGTCTTGCTGAGACAATCGGCTTGCCAACGGTCGGAGTAGCGCCGTGAACACGACGTCGGCGAGCCTGTCACGGGGCTTCGAACCATCGCAGCGGACCGCGGCGCTCATCGAAGCTTTGCCCTACATCCAACGGTTTCGTGGAGCGATAATCGTCATCAAACTGGGCGGCAACGCCATGGTCGAACCCGAGCTTGCCACAAGCTTCGCCCAAGACATCGTTCTGCTGCGGTCGGTTGGCCTTAAGCCTGTAGTGGTTCACGGAGGCGGTCCACAGATTGGCGACCTGCTCCGAAGGCTTGGGAAGGAAACTGAGTTTCGCGACGGGTTGCGGGTAACCGACGCCGAGACCCTCGATGTTGCACGCATGGTTCTGGTCGGCAAGGTCGGTCGCGACATCGTTGGATCGATCAACGTGCATGGGGCGTATGCGGTTGGGCTTTCGGGCGAAGACGGCGGCCTGATCCGTGCCGCCGCACGCGATCCTGAGCTGGGTTTCGTTGGCGACGTTGTCGAAATCCGGCCCAACATTATCGAGCGATTACTCGCCGAAGATATGATTCCGGTGGTTTCAACCATTGGTTCAGATGCCGCTGGCCAGGCATACAACATCAACGCTGACACCGTTGCTGGAGCGCTAGCGGGAGCGCTCGACGCCGAGAAGGTCATCTATTTAACCGACGTGGCCGGTCTGCTGCTCGATATTGACGACCCGGCTAGCATCGTGGCCCGCAGCACGGTCGCTGAATTGCAAGGACACGTCGACGACGGCACGGTTAGCGGCGGAATGATTCCTAAGGTCACAGCCTGCATCGAAGCGGTCGAGGCCGGCGCAAAGAGCGCCCATATGCTCGACGGGCGGGTACCCCACGTGCTGCTACTCGAACTCTTCACCGACAGCGGCATCGGCACCATGATCACCAAAGAATTACTCGAGAACCATCCCGACTCTCTCCAAGCAGAAAGCACACGATGAGCGGTCACTCAAGCGCCATGGACAGCAGCCTCGAAGCTTGCCCGATGATGTCGAACTACGGGCCGCCTCCGGTGCTGTTCATACGCGGAGCGGGCACCGAAATTTGGGACGCTAACGATAAGCGCTACCTCGACTTTCTGACCGGGTTAGCGGTGGTGTCGCTCGGGCATTCTCATCCGGCGATTACCAAAGCCATCGTCGATCAGGCCGCAACGCTGATGCATACCTCGAACCTGTTCGCCACCGAATACCAAGAACCGGTAGCCCGAATCCTCGACCAGCTGATAGCCGGAAAACCCGGACAGGTCTTGTTCCAGAACAGTGGGGCAGAGGCCAACGAGGCCGCCATCAAGCTGGCCCGAAAGTTGCAGGGGCGTGGTCGACACAAAGTACTTTCGGCATTTCGCTCATTTCACGGGCGCACACTGGCCACCCTCGCCGCCACCGGACAGCCCGAAAAACACGAACCATTTCAGCCGCTTCCCGATGGCTTCATACACGCCGCCTGGAACGATCTCGATGAGTTCGCAAAGGCCATCACACCCGAGGTCGGCACAATCATTCTGGAACCGCTTCAAGGAGAGGGTGGGGTAAACGAGGCAAGTAAAGAGTTCTTTGTCGGGGTCCGTCAACTCTGCGACGACCACCGAATCACGCTGATCCTCGACGAGATTCAGACCGGTCTGGGGCGTACCGGCGAGTGGTTCGGATTCCAACACTTCGACATCGAACCCGACATCGTCACCATGGCCAAGGCGCTAGGAAATGGCTTTCCAATCGGCGCCGTATGGGCTCGGCGCGACGCCGCCGCCGCCTTTCAGCCGGGCGATCATGGCAGCACCTTCGCCGGTCAGCCACTAGCCACCGCCGCTGCGCTGGCCACCCTCGAAGTTATGCAAGATATCGACGCACCTGAAATGGCACGTGCGACCGGGCTGATCCTCAGCGCCGGGCTGGCGAAGTTGCCCCACGTACAGTCGGTGCGAGGGCTCGGGCTTCTCGTGGCTGTAGAACTCGATTGTGAGGGAGCTAAAAGTGTAGCTGCTAGCTGCCTTGAGCATGGTCTGATCGTCAATGCTCTGAGCGACACCGCAATCCGGCTGGCGCCGCCGCTCAATGTAACGAAGGCTCATACCGACGAAGCGCTCACAATCCTGGGTGAACAACTGGCCCAACTTGGGCAGGACACATGATGCGACACTTTCTAGAAGTAGACGACCTGAACCCCGGTGAACTAGCAACCGTGCTCAATACCGCCGCTATGACTAACCCGCCGCAAGTCCTCGCCGGAAAGGGCATGGCGCTGGTCTTTGAGCTGTCGTCGGCCCGCACCCGCAATTCGATGGAGATGGCGGTTGTGCAGTTGGGCGGACATCCCATGTACATCCAAGGTGATGAGGTGGGAATGGATAAGCGAGAGTCGGTCGAAGACGTCACGCGAACCTTGGCTTGTTATCACTCGGCAGTCGGCGCTCGGGTTAGCTCGCATTCCACCGTGCAACGAATGGCCGCTGTCGACGTAGCTCCGGTCGTCAACATGCTCTCCGATGAGGCCCATCCGCTTCAAGCCATCGCCGACCTCCTAACCATTCAAGAGATATTTGGAACCCTCGAGGGTCGAACCATCGCCTACGTAGGTGATTCCAACAACGTCACTAGGTCGTTGGCCCTCGCTGCGGGACTGTCGGGCATGAACATGCGGGTGGCATCGCCTCCCGGCTACGGCTTTTCCGACGTCAATGGCGATCGCATCGCCGCGACGGGGCTGGCGCTGTTGACCACAGGGAGACCCGAAGAAGCTGTAGAAGGGGCTGACGTTGTTTATGCCGACGTTTGGACATCGATGGGCCAAGAGGAGCAGTCCTCCCAACGGCTCGCCAACTTCGAGGGGTTTCGCATCAATGGCGAGCTGATGGCTAGAGCAGCCGAAGGAGCGGTGTTTCTGCACTGCCTACCGGCCCATCGCGGTGAAGAGGTCACCGACGAAGTCGTAGATGCTTCCTACAGTCGGGTATGGCAACAGGCCGAAAACCGTATGCATGGTGCTCGTGGATTGCTCGCTTGGCTTATGGAACAAAACGGCTAGGTCGTATACGTCATGCAAAAGGCGGCGCGCCAACACCGAATCGGGGAACTGCTGATGGAACATGCCGTTCCCAGCCAGGCCCAACTTGTAGAACTCTTGGGCCGAAGCGGCGTAACTGCCACCCAGGCGACGGTCTCGCGCGACCTCGAAGAACTGGGAGCGATCAAGGTCAGAGTACCTGGCGGCGAGACGGTTTACGCCATACCTGAGCTGCCACAGGATCAAATCGCCCCGACCGAACACCTTCGTCGAGTTCTCGGCGAATGGGTCGTGAACGTGGCCTACTCAGCCAACATCGTGGTGCTACGCACGCCTCCCGGTTCGGCCCATGTCGTGGCGTCGGCCATCGACCGGTCGGGTTCGCCCGACATGTTGGGTACCGTGGCCGGCGACGACACCATTATGGTCATCGCCGCCGAGTCGGTGGGTGGTAAAGCGCTCGCAGCCCAGCTGGCCGAGCTATCCGATCTCTAGTTCCTACTTCTACTCAAGAAACGATTCGCAATGGCAACTTCTGCTGATAAGGCCAAGATCGACAAGGTGGTGCTGGCCTATAGCGGCGGCCTCGACACCTCGGTAATCCTCACCTGGCTTCAAGAGACCTACGACTGCGAGGTCATCACCTTTACTGCCGACATTGGCCAGGGTGAAGAGGTCGAACCTGCAAGGGCCAAGGCCCAGGCGTTGGGTATCGAGCAGATCTACATCGATGACTTAACCGAAGAGTTCGTGGCCGATTTCGTTTTCCCGATGTTTAGGGCCAACGCTGTATACGAGGGGGAATACCTGCTCGGCACCTCGATCGCTAGGCCGTTGATCGCCAAGCGCCTTATCGAGATCGCCCGCGAGACCGGCGCCGACGCGGTCAGCCACGGCGCCACCGGCAAAGGTAACGATCAGGTTCGCTTCGAGCTAGGTGCCTACGCTTTGGCCCCCGATATTAAGGTCATCGCGCCTTGGCGCGAATGGGACCTCACTTCGCGCGAAACCTTGCTCGATTATGCCGCGGAGCGAGGGATACCCATCGAGGGCAAACGCGGCGTGAAATCGCCGTATTCGATGGATGCCAACCTGCTGCACATTTCCTATGAAGGCGGCGAACTCGAAGATCCGTGGTTCGAGCCGGGAAAGGACATGTGGCTGCGCACAGCGGCGCTCGAAGATGCCCCCGACTATCCGACCTATGTCGAACTCACCTACGACAAGGGCGACGTGGTAGCTATCGACGATGAGGCGATGCCGGCTGCCGCAGTGCTCACCAAGCTGAATGCTCTCGCGGGCGAAAACGGTGTTGGCCGCCTCGACTTGGTCGAAAATCGCTTTGTTGGGATGAAGAGTCGCGGTTGCTACGAGACTCCCGGCGGCACGATCCTGCTGCGCGCTCATCGAGCTATCGAATCGCTAACGCTCGATCGCGAAACCGCTCACCTAAAAGATAGCTTCATGCCCCAGTATGCGAGCCTGGTCTACAACGGATTCTGGTTTAGCCCCGAACGTACGATGTTGCAGACGATGATCGACAAATCCCAAGAGCGCGTGAACGGTGTCGTACGCCTCAAGCTCTACAAGGGCAATGTCATCATCGTTGGCCGCCAAAGCGAAGACTCGCTGTATGACGAGGACATCGTGACCTTCGAAGAGGACGGCGGGGCCTATAATCAGGCCGATGCAGAGGGGTTCATTCGCCTCAACGCGTTACGTCTTCGGACCGTTGCGGCACAGCACGGCATCGAATCATGACCGCTCCTGGCGACCCAGGAGACCGTGACCTCTCAGGCCCAACAACTTTGTGGCATGGACGTTTTGCTGGCGGACCGTCCGAAGCGCTGCAAGCCCTAAACGACAGCCTGCCGTTCGACCGGCGGATGTTTGCTGAGGATATCGCTGGCTCGCGAGCCCACGTGCGCGGACTAGGCCGTGTCGATCTACTCAATGCCAACGAGGTTGAAGCGATTCTCGCGGCGCTTGACCGCGCCGAGGCCGAAATTCTCGACGGCTCGTTCGTGTTCGAGGCGTCCGACGAAGACATCCATACGGCGGTCGAACGTCGGGTGACCGAAATCTCAGGTGCGGCCGGAGCCAAGCTTCATACCGGGCGGAGCCGCAACGATCAGGTTGCCACCGATGTCCGACTGTGGACCTTGTCGGCCATCGATGAGGTTTCTGCTCTGGTGCATCGGCTGGCGTCGACGCTGGCCCGCAAGGCCGCCGCAGCGGGCGATAACTATCTTCCCGGTTACACCCACCTCCAACAGGCGCAACCGGTATTGCTAGCTCATCATCTACTAGCTCACGGTTGGGCGTTGCTGCGCGACCTCGACCGGCTAGCCGACGCTCGCTGCCGGGTCGATGTCTCGCCGCTGGGCGCTGGTGCGCTAGCTGGGTCTTCGCTGCCGCTCGACCCCGACTCGGTGGCCGCCGATCTTGGTTTCGCCGCCAGGTTCGAAAACAGCCTCGACGCCGTAAGCGATCGCGACTTTGTAGCGGAGACGCTGTTCACCCTCTCGCTTCTGGGCATTCACCTCTCGCGCATGGGCGAGGAATATGTGTTGTGGTCCACCGCCGAATTTGGCTTTGTGAGCCTCGACGATGCATTTTCCACCGGTTCTTCGATGCTTCCGCAGAAGAAGAATCCTGATGTGGCCGAATTGGCTCGCGGGAAGGCTGGTCGCCTTATCGGTAACCTCACCGGGTTGCTGGCCACCATGAAGAACCTGCCACTGGCTTATAACAAGGATCTCCAAGAGGACAAAGAACCCCTCTTTGACTCGGTTGATACCGTTCGGCTGACGTTGCTGGCTCTCGACGGCATGATCGACACCATCACCTACAATTATGAAGCGATGTCGGCGTCGGCAGATTCGCCCTACGCAGCCGCAATCGACTTAGCCGAGTATCTCGTCGCCCGAGGTATGCCTTTTAGAGATAGTCACGCTGTGGTCGGTGGCTTGGTCCGCGATTCGCTTGCCGGAAACGGGTCACTAGAAGATCTTGTGCGAGCCCACGACGATCTCGGAGCCGAGGCGGCCGCGTTACTGCGACCCGGTGTACCGGTAAAGAATCGGGTGACCCCAGGTGGGGCGGGCCCTAAACCGGTCGCCGCGCAACTGGTTAGATTTCAAGAAGCGCTTGCGAGTTACGACATTTGACCGTCGATCTGGCTCGTTCGTTCTATTCCAGGAGCGTGCACGAGGTCGCTCCAGAGCTGCTCAACAAGGTTCTCGTCGGCCCCAACGGATCGGGTCGAATAGTTGAGGTCGAGGCCTATGGCGGTGCAGCTGACCCCGGGAGCCACTCGTTTCGGGGTATCACGCCCCGCACCGAAGTCATGCATGGCCCGGCCGGACATCTCTATGTGTACTTCACCTACGGCATGCACTGGTGCGCCAATGTGGTAACCGATCCGGACGGTCGCGCCGGTGCTGTACTGCTGCGGGCCCTCGCTCCGCTCGGAGATCTCGACTCGATGTTCGCTGCTCGCGCGAAGGCCCGTCGCCCCATCGACCTGTGCAGCGGCCCAGCCAAGCTGTGCCAAGCTCTGGGCATCGACGGAGCCATGCACGGCCTTGACCTGGTCGAGGGTGCGGCTGCGGTAACGATTCTGGACGACGGCACAGCGCCTCCAAACAGTCCTGGGGTCAGTACTCGAATCGGACTCTCGGCAGGCCAAGACCTGCCGTGGCGCTACTACGTTACGGGTGAACCAAACCTCTCTCGAAAGTCGCCGCCGTGACCAATTTTAGCTTCGCAGCCCAATCAGAACTCGAATCGTCGACCGATCTGGCGTTGGCTGCCGAGCAGGTAACGAGCGCTGTGTCGGGACTCGCCGGCGCTCAGGAACGCACAGTTGACCTGCTCGCGTCCCACGACTCAGCCCTTGTTCGCAGCTGCCGTCCGGGCCATCTCACCGGCTCAGCTCTGGTGGTCGATTCGGTGGGGGAGCGAGTGCTGTTGCTGTTTCACAGCAAACTTCAGAAGTGGCTTCAACCGGGGGGTCATGCCGACGGTGATGCGAACCTGGCGGCGGTAGCGCTGCGCGAAGCCACCGAGGAAACCGGCATCTGGGGTCTACGTGTGGTCGTACCCGCAATCGATCTCGACATTCACCGGGTAGACCCACCTGCTGAGGACTCACACGAGCACCACGACCTACGTTTCTTGGTAATCGCACCTCCCAATGCGATAGTCGACGCCAACCACGAGTCACAAGGATCGCAGTGGGTCACCGCTGAAGAGCTAGCGAAAATCGACGTCGATGAAGGAACCCGAAGGCTCGCTGCCGCGGGGCTGGCAGTAGCGGCTCAGTACTTCCTCGCCTGACCTCAGGTGCGCTGGTCGATCAGGCGGTTTTCGCAGCAAGAAGCCGGGGAAGCATTTCACGAGTAGCGGCATCGGCCGGGACAAGCGTCTCAATCTGCAGTTCTTCAATCAACGCATGTTGTGGATTGACCATTGCACCAGGACGTCGACTTCGGTCTCGAAGCCCAACTGGTTAACGAAACGATTGTCATTGTCGGTTCTACCAACATCACCTTCTCGGACTACGGAGTCGCGGTTCCAAGCTCGCCAATACTTGTATCGGTAGATGATTTCGGCGTTGTCGAGTTTCAGCTACTCATGATCCAGCAGTAGTTTTGGCCCTCTCGCAGGAAGCCTGAGCGCGAGAAACGCCTATAGGTCAGTGGGGAGGCCGCAGCTTGGCATACCGTTCACCAGCGCGAGTCCGTTGACCCGACTGGCCACCGAACTGCTACCCACCTGGGTTACTTCAAAGCGAATGTCGCCCTCGGTTCGTAGCCGTTCAACGTGCACCACACGATCGTCGAGCAGGGTATTCCAGTCGCCCAGCCACTTGTCGAGAATTACTTTGTCGTGTTCGGTTTCATCGGGGTGGCGCTCGGCTTGCATACCCAGCAGCATCCTAGTGAGGAAGCCGTTCGCCTCTTCGATGGTGTCGGCCCGACCCCCAGTCGAGGTAGCGCTAGCCGCTTGGGGCAGAGCATTGATGTCCTCGGCCGCCACTGCACAGATTGCTTCTGCAGTTGTTGCGTAGGTTCGATCGTCGAGCGAATCGGGATTGGTGAGCGGACGCCAGGGGCCAAGGCCATAGATCCAAAAGGCGACAATCCCGACCATGATGATCGTCACGACGATTCGTGCCTTGGTCCAGAACGGTTCACCGGGGGGCCTGGTTTCGAATTGCTGGTTAGCGGTCACCACCGGAGTGTTGCTCATAGGCCGATACTGTGCCACGTCAACTTCATGTAGTTGTGTCACTACACCCGGGCGAAGAGCGCTTTGAGGTAAGAACCCTGAGCGAATGAAACGGGATGATCGATGCCGTGGCCGGTATGGCGAACGCTGCCGAGTTCGATGCCCGCTGCCTGAGCGCACGACTCGATGGTTCGATAGAAGTCATCGTTTAGCACCCGACTTGAGCAACAGGCGTGCACGTACAAACCACCTGCTCGCACGGTTCGCAACGCTAGGTCAGCTAGACGGCTGTGCGCTCGCAATGCCCCAGCCACATCGGACTGACGCTGTGCGAACGAGGGCGGGTCGACCACGACGATGTCGAATCGTCGTCCTTGTTGCACATAATCGTCGAGTATTTCGAACGCGTCGTCGCAAACTACTTGATGTCTGATGCCCGAGCTTTGCTCGTTGCGCTGAACGTTCCGCACTGCCGCATCGAGCGACGCCCGATTACTGTCGACGCTCACCACAGACGACGCCCCGCCAGTCGCCGCATACGCCGAAAACCCGCCCGTGCTAGAGAACAGGTCGAGAACCTCTGCACCCTCGGCCTGGGTTCGCACGAGCTGACGATTGTCGCGCTGGTCGAAGAAGTAGCCGGTCTTTTGGCCGCGGACAACGTCGCCGACAAAGCTGAGGCCGTTCTCTAGGAAAGCCACATCGCCACCGGGCGGTTCGCCGATAAGCGTGTCGCCGTCGCTGAGACCGAAGCAGTCGGCCTTTTGTGTCGAGCGACTAAGGCGCAACACCACCCGCTCAGGGCCCGGCGCCCCGATGCTTTGGCAGGTCCTATCCCAGACGTGCAGCAGTTGTTCGACCATCGTGGCTAGGTGTGGGAACCAAGCCGGCGTGTACACCTTGACGACGAGCGTCGAGTCGTAGCGGTCGACAATGAATCCGGGAAGCCCGTCGTTCTCGCCGTGGACCAAGCGGTGGCCGGTCGTCGCGCGATCGAGATAGAGCGCCTCTCTTCGCTCAATCGCAGAGCTGAAGCTCTGAGCGAAGAACGACGCGTCAATAGCGGTCGGCTTACCGGTGTGTAGGACCTTGATACGGATTGGCGACGCCGGGTCATAAAGACCGATTGCAGCGAAATCTCTATCAGCGTTGAAGATGACCGCTAGGTCGCCCGGAGCGCCCTCGTGGCTTTGACGGAGGATTGATTGGTCAAATACCCAAGGATGGCCGGACCTGACCTGACGAAGCGCGTCGGGGGTCACACGAGTGGCAATCCGCTTGGAACTCAGCGCCGGAAGTCTGTCGAGTGGACTCACTTCCTAGGGGGATTGACCCAGATCCTGACCAGGGCACCAATTCCCACCTGCGCACCGCCTCCTGGGTCTTGGCTCCACACCTTTTTGCCACGGCCGGGAGGAATCGATCCGTCCTCAGATTCCGCCTGTTGATTGACTTCGACGGTAAGCCCCGCTGCGGCCAAGATCGAGCGAGCCTCAGCGAGTTTTAGGCCGACCACGTTGGGAACCTCAAACCTGACGTCGCCAGGGTTGACAGCAACCTCGATAGTCACCGTTGAGCCTTCGGGGGCTTGTGTGCCCCCCGGGGGGGACTGGTTCATCACGCGGTTAGGCGATACCTGGTTGGTAGCAACGGGGATTTCAACCACCACGAACCCGGCCTCTTCGAGCACATTTCGTGCCGGGTTTTTCTTGCGTCCGACCACGTCGGGCACATCGGTTGGCGGACGGTCGCTGATCGGGATGATTACAGTTGTGGTGGAGCTAGCCGGGGGAGCCGGAAACTCAATTTCAGGTAACCCTTCATGAGCGATGGTCATTATGTCGCTCCAGAGTCGGGCGGGGAAGGTTCCACCGAACACCCTCTCGGTGGTAAGGGGCGGAACCATTGGGATCTGACCCTCGGGATAGCCAACCCACACCGCGGCCGCGTACTGGGGGGTGTAGCCAGCGAAGGTCGCGTCAGCAAAGTTCTGCGCAGTTCCCGTCTTGCCCGCTGCCGGCCGCCCAATTCGGGCCGACGTGCCGGTGCCTCGATCGATGACACCCTGCAAGATCCATGAGATCTGGTTTGCGGTAGATGGCTGGATCGCCAGTTTGGGGTCGGGTCGGTGTTGATAGATGACCTGACCGTCCTTGTCGAGGATCCGGGTCACGTACACGGGGTCGTTCTGGACGCCCTGGTTGGCGAAAGTTGCGAACACGTTCGCGAGCTCGAGCACGGTGACATCTTCTGTGCCGAGGGCCGCGGCCCGCACCGCCGCGATGTCGTTCTTTATACCCAGGTCGTGCGCTACGTCGACGAACAGTTCGGGGGTGATCTGGTCGACAAGCTGTGCATAAACGGTGTTGGTAGAGAAGCGGGTAGCTCTGATGAGGTCGGATTTACCGCCGCTGGCGCCACCTTTGACCTTCCAGGGGCCGCTTTCGGTCTCGATGATGATCGACCGGGGAGCGGGGTAGACGCTGGTGGCGGCGATGCCACGACGATCGATCGCTGCTGCCAGTGCGATCGGCTTCATCGCCGAGCCAGCTTGTCGACCCTTGCCGACCGCCAGATTCACTTCGGCAAAGGTGCTCTCGGAATCAAAGAAATCGCGGCCACCCACCATTGCGACAACGTTTCCAGTCGCAGGCTCCAGTATCACCGCCGCAGAACTCGGGTTTGGCTCGCCGTTGTTCGGATTGAGTTTCGGAAGCCCGTTGTTGAGCGCTTCTTCGGCCCTGGCCTGCAGAGCGAGATCGACCGTGGTCTCGATGCGCAACTTATCGCTTTCGAGGGCCTTGAATCGGTCAGCTTGGGTGGGGTACAGGGCTGTCAGTTGGGGATCGTCGCCCTTTAGGAACCACTCCTTAACCTCTTCGACAAAGTATGGCGCTTCGTATTCGATGTCGGTAAGAACGACCCGGCCTGGGTTAAGACGCAGTGGTTCGGAGAAAGCTTGTTCGAACTCGTCTTCGCTGATGAAATCGTTGGCCAGCATGCGCTCGAGTACCAACTTGCGTCGTGCGAGCGCGCCTTCGGGGTTGTTGAACGGGTTAAGCCCGCTCGGGAGCTGGATGAGGGCGGCGAGAATCGCGGCTTCGCCGAGTGTGACCTCACTGATGTCTTTGCCAAAGTAGGTATCGGCGGCGGCTTGGATACCAAACGAATTCGCTCCGAAGAAGATCGTGTTGAGGTAGCCCAGCATCACGAAGTCTTTGGAGAACTTCTCCTCGAGACGAATTGCGAGGTTGATCTCCTCGATCTTGCATTTCGCGCCACCGGTGTCTTTGTTGCCGTCGTCGTCCTTGCAGTTCTTCATGTCGAACCAGAAAGTGTTCTCGACGTACTGCTGGGTAATCGTGGACCCGCCTTGCGAAATGCCACCAGCAGCGACGTTCGTGCGAGCCGCACGGATGATGCCCCGCAGGTCCCAGCCGTTGTGCTTGTAGTAACGCTCGTCTTCAATCGCCACTACCGCGTCGCGCACAAACTTAGGGATGTCGTCGATCGACTCGAGCACCTCGCGCTGCTCGGCAACCGGCAGCGTAAGGATCAATTGGCCGTCGGCGGCATAGATGCTCGAAGGTTCGCTGAGTTCGGGGATCGGGGGTACCAGCGTCGTGGCTTCCCATGAGCATGCGGTCGCCAACAAAATGAGCGCGATGAAGATCGCGGTAGCGTTGGCGGGTCGGGTCACAGGAGACAGTTTGGTTGGTGGATTCACCAAAGTCATGGCAGGCGGTGTCGTTCAGGTTTACTGGCGAGCTGTTGTGTCAAAGGCGGGCTGCAAGGTCGAGAGTGCACCATTCGGGTGAATTTGAGCAAAAGCTGCACAACCAGAGCGCACACGGGCCAGAATTGGGGAGTATGAGTGATCTTGACGACCATCAGCCTATTGGCGCAGCGGCGACGATCCACGGCAGCGGTGCGGGCATCCTCGCCGATCTAGCTGCGCGTGGTCTGATCCAAGACAGCACCGATCTCGAAGCATTGACCAACGCTCTTGTAGATGGGTCGGTAACCGTCTACTGCGGCTTCGACCCAACGGCCGACAGCTTGCACCTTGGGAACCTGTTTCCACTGTTGTTGCTGAAACGATTTCAGCTAATGGGGCATCGCCCGATTGCGCTGGCGGGCGGCGCTACGGGCATGGTCGGCGATCCGGGCGGGCGCAGTTCTGAGCGCAACCTGCTCGACGCCGAGACGCTCGATCACAACCTTGTCGCCGTTAAGGTTCAGCTGCAATCGATCCTCGATTTTGAGGGCGTCGACGGTGCCCATGCGGCGATTATGGTCGACAATCGCGACTGGACGGTAGGGGTACACATCCTTGACTTTCTTCGCGACGTTGGAAAGCACGTGACCGTCAACACGATGCTGGCCAAGGAGTCCATTAAGGCCCGGGTCGAGAGCGAGAACGGAATCTCTTTCACTGAATTTAGCTACATGTTGCTGCAGGCCCACGACTATCTGCAGTTGTTTCGGCTTCACCAGTGCACCCTGCAAGTAGGAGGGAGCGATCAGTGGGGCAACATTACCGCCGGCGCGGACTTGATTCGTCGGGTTGAGGGAGCGCACGTTCACGCTCTGACAGTGCCGTTGCTAACTCAGAGCGATGGTGCGAAGTTTGGTAAGAGCGTGGGCGGAGCGATCTGGCTCGATCCTGAAAAAACATTGCCCTATGAGATGCACCAATTTCTGCTCAATCGCGGCGATGACGAAGTTGAGAAGCTGCTCCTGCAGTTGACCATGCTGCCCGTCGACGAGATCGGCCAGATTATGGACACGCATCGTCTGCAGCCCGAACAGCGAATCGCCCAACGTCGCCTCGCCGATGCGGTGGTAACGCTGGTGCACGGCCCAGAGTCGACAACCAAGGCGAGCTTGGCGGGGGAGGCGATCTTTGGCAGCGGGGAGTTGAGCGCCGAGATGCTCGCTTCGTTGCGAGGCATCATTCCTGAAACCGATGTCTTACTAAGTGTTCTTGGCGCCGATGCCTTGTTGACGATGGCGGTAGCCGCCGGGCTGGCTTCGAGCAACAGCGATGCGCGCAAGACGCTCGCTCAGAATGGCTTTTCGGTGAACCGAGTCAAGGTGGCGAGCGCGGAGGTCGGCGCCGAGCAACTTCTTGACGGAAAGTTTCTGCTAATCCAAAAGGGTAAGAAGAACCGCCACCTAGTAATCGTTCGCTAGAGCTCGCCCTACCGCCTTATGAGATTGTAGGCCATTGAGATACACGGAAAGGAGCGCTAAACCCGCCAGCGTGTTGTGACATCGGTCAAATATGGCACCCGAGTGCTTGACTCCGGTACCTATGCTGTTAGAGTCTCCATCTCGCCTACACGGCCCCTTGCGGGTCCGGTCGGGCGTGCCCCGAGCAGTACAGACGGCTTTCCTTGTGAAGGTACGAGTACTCGATGCAGGGTTATGCATCACCTGCTCTTTGAAAACGGAATAGAGGACGAATTGAAAGCCAGTGCGGGCTTTTGCCGTGACACGAGTTGTCGCTGCAAAAGACCCTCATAACTTTGAGAAACATCCGGCGACTTCGGTCGTCGGTTACTCCAAAACAATAAATACACGGTCAGACAATTGCTCTGGCCCAGGCAAACTCGGTTGGCTAGTTGGAAACGACTAGTCGACGCACATGACTTCTACTTCGGTGAACTTCGGTTCATCAAAGTGTGATTTTGATGGAGAGTTTGATCCTGGCTCAGGACGAACGCTGGCGGCGTGCCTAACACATGCAAGTCGAACGAACTCGGACTTCGGTCCATATGGGTGAGTGGCGAACGGGTGAGTAACACGTGAGAAACCTACCCCAAAGACAGGGATAACCAATGGAAACGTTGGCTAATACCTGATACCTCCACGGAACTTCATGGTTCTGTGTGGAAATGCTCCGGCGCTTTGGGAGGGTCTCGCGGCCTATCAGCTAGTTGGTGAGGTAACGGCTCACCAAGGCATCGACGGGTAGCTGGTCTGAGAGGACGATCAGCCACACTGGGACTGAGACACGGCCCAGAC
>CBERPN010000012.1:0-33910 GCA_965524675.1 uncultured bacterium | reverse complement strand
GGGCGAGTTCACAAAGCTGAGAGACGTAGCGAAGCGCCGGAGCCGAAGGCGAAGAGTGGCGATGTTGCAGTCCCGTCGCGCCAGCGAGGGCGAGTTCACAAAGCTGAGAGACGTAGCGAAGCGCCGGAGCCGAAGGCGAAGAGTGGCGATGTTGCAGTCCCGTCGCGCCAGCGAGGGCGAGTTCACAAAGCTGAGAGACGTAGCGAAGCGCCGGAGCCGAAGGCGAAGAAAAGCAATAGGGTCGCGCTCAATCGGTTGATGGGGGAGCGGATGCTGTGGATGGTGGCGCCGAGGGAGGCGCTGCCGATGTCGGTGGCGCTGCTGGCGAAGATGTCGGAGGTGCTGGTGGACTCGCCGGAGGCGTGGTCGGAGGTTGGGTGCTCGTAGGGGGTTCACTGGCAGGTGGTTGGGTCGCTGGCGGCGCCGAACTCGGCGGAGGAGGCGTGGTGTCGGGCGGAGGAGGGATGGTCTCGGCCGGTGGAACTGAAGGTTGGCCGTTGCATTTGATTCCTTCAGGCCGGTAGACAGCGAAAACCGTGTCGACCACGGGTTCGCGGTCGTCGAGGTAGGTTCGGGTGCGTTCGGTGGTGACCCTGGTGCAAGCGGCGTCGAGTGGGGCTTTCCATTGGCCGGTCTGTTCTCCCGTCGCGAACTTGGTACTAAAGAACTGCACAGTTATCGAACTAGCGTTGGTGGTTGGCCACAACAGGACACCGTAAGGGGTGGTGTTCTCGATCTGTAGATCGATAGCCCCAAAGGCGAGGGTGGCTTCTCGGCCATAGGGGTAGCGGCTGATGTAGATCGAGTGCGACCGGTATTCCCCAAAATCGAGTCCTGCGAAAAACGCCGCATTGAACGTGGTTGTCGCATACTGCGAAATTCCTCCACCGACGTCGTTCTCGAACACGCCGTTCTTGATGACGCCGGCAGAGACGAAACCGTTCTCACGGGTGCGCCGACCAACAAAGTCATTCACCGAGAAAGTCTCGCCCGGCTCGATAATCACACCTCTGGTCAGCTCGCTAATGCGAGCAATGTTGGTGACTCGCGATTGCCTCGGTTTGAAGTCTGTTGTGAACTCCCCGATGAGTTCGACAATCCCCAGGTTCTTCGCCCACTCGTCATTGCGGCCAACGCCTGCCTCACCGAGCGCCAGGTTGACGCGGTCCTCCCCGGCTACGATCGCGTCGAGAATGCGCTGCGGGCTGCTGTTCGCGCAGCAGGTGGTTCCACGATCGCCGTCTACGATCACCGGCAGATTGTCGACTACGTCGAACGTGGCATCGGTCCCTCCGCTGCCTACATCGGGGAACGAGAATTTCAATGCCTTCAGAACGCTAACTTCGTCGATCGTGAAACTAGGTTCGCCCACGCGGGTTTCGAGATCGATCCAAGAGCGCAGAGTCTTGGACGAAATGTCGATCTGTTGACCTTCGAGGTTGGCGCTTATTGGATTGGCCGTGATCGCGTTTGCGATGGCTACGAACTCACTTAACTCAGCGTCGGACAAGACCGGCTCGATCGGTACTGCATCTATCGAGACGGCAAGGCTCGTGGTGCCGAGATTGTCTTCGAGCTGGGCCAGCGCAGTATCGATCTCGAAGGCTTTCCCGGGTTGCCCTGGCTCGACCTCGAACCTGTCGTCACCGAGCCTCATCCGCGGTTCGGATGGCGGGTCGCCAATCGGGGCGTTATCGAGTAGTGCGTCGGTCGCGGCAGCTTTGTCAAAGTTGAACCGCGGCCTTACTTCGACGGTGGAGAAGAAGCCTTGGGTCCAGCCGATTGGACCGGTGCGTTCAACAGCCGACACCGCGGCTACCGTCGCTGCCTCGTCCACGTCCAGACCAAGGGTCGAGAATGGAAGGCCCACCGTTGTCGAATCGACAACTATCTCGACTTCAAGTTCTGAGTATGCGGTCGCTAGCTGGCTTACTCGAGTGCTCACTCCTTCACTGGACAGCCCAGCGAGGTTGTTGTCGATCGAGAGCGCTGAGGGGACGATAAGGGTGGTGCCACGCGGTGTCTTGGCTCCTCCTAACAGGACACCGTCGATCAGCCACCCGGCCAGCCACGCCACGACCACCAGGGCGATTCCTGCGGTGATTCGCTTTGCGCCCCGCGGAAACTTTGAGCGGCGTCCTCCGCCAGAGTCTTCGCGCACCTAAAACAGCCTTAACTCGTCGGATTCGATACCCCGTAGCTCGTTGTAGTCGACAACCTGCCAGGCAATATCGCGATCGGTGGCAAGCACCTTGGCCTGAGGTTTGATCTCTTGGGCAACAAAGAGGCCCTTGACTGGTCGTAGCAATGGATCGCGGTTCAGAAAATCGAGGTAACGGGTTAACTGTTCGACCCCATCGATCTCACCGCGACGTTTGATTTCTACCGCTATCGCCACTCCGTCAGAAGTCCGGCACAACAAATCGACCGGGCCGATGTCGGTGGGGTATTCGCGACGAACCAACCGGTATCCGTCGCCGAGCACAGTTGGATTCGCGGCAAGCAACTCTTGTAGGTGAGCTTCGACGCCATCTTTTTGAAGACCGGGGTCGACCCCCATCTCATAGCCAATATCGTCGAGCACCTCTTCGATGCTGATGAGGAGTTTCTCGCCTTTGGGGCTGGTCACAGTCCACAGGTCGTCCTCAATTACCAGTCGGTTCGGAGCGTTCATCCAGTTGAGTGGCTTGTATGCGCCGCCATCGGCATGAATCGCCACACAGCCGTCGGCCTTGACCATAATGAGTCGAACCGCTGAGGGAAGATGGGCGGTGAGACGACCGTCGTAGTCGACCGTGCACCTCGCTATGACCAATCGCACCTAACGATTGTAGGAAATGCTGGGCGATGTGTTGTATCAGGCGGATCTCTGGCGCAAGCGCTTCTTGATCAGCTCACGACGATCCTGAAGATCGCGGTATGTCAGCGTGTCGATTCCTCGGTCGAGTCCGAGCGAATCCTTGACACCGTCCATATGAACCGCATAGTTCTCACCGTCGAAGTCGATGTCGTCGGCGATCTGTACGCCGTGGGTCTTGGCCATGTGCATCGCAATGTGGGCGACCTCGGCGAGCAGATCGATCTCGGGAGCAAGGGTCGCGATCGCTCCGTCGAGAAAAACCATGTTCTTCACGAACAGCATCAGTTCTTTAGGCATTCTTGCGCCGTATCCGAGCAACAGTTTCATCACCCGTTTGAGTTCGGCGACGAGGACGTCGGGGCTCATGGTCGTCGGGTCGACCGGAGGTCCGTCGAGCCCAAGATCTTTCACCACCGCCTCGAGGTCGGTGTCGGGTGGCAGTGCGCCCAGGTCGCGCAGCGCTCCCAACTGCCCAATGGGGTCATTCGTCGTGCCCGAGATCAACAGCTTCAGGAAAGCTCGACGATGAAATTCCGACATTCTGGCAGTGATCCCGAAGTCGAATAGAGCGGTTCGCCCGTCGCTCATCACAAACAGGTTGCCGCCGTGCAGATCGCCATGGAAAATGCCATGGATCATGGCGCCTTCCATAAACCCGATCATTCCAGTTCTGATGATCTCGTGAGTATCGATTCCCGCTGCTGCAATACCGTCGATGTCGTCAAAGCTGAATCCTGAGAGCCTTTCCATGACGAGAACTCGGGGGGTGACCAGGGTGGGGTGAGGGCGCGGAACCACATAGCCGCGTTGGTCGAGTTGCGCGAACGAGTGGGCAACATCGACGAGGTTCTCGGCCTCCAGGCGGAAGTCGAGTTCTTCGCTAATCGTCTGGGCGAACACCTCGACAAGCGCTGGCGGATTCGCTAGGGCAGCGATCCGAATCCGGCCGATCAGAAACGGTGCCAACCAGGCCATTACACGCAGATCCTGATGGACGAACTTCGCGACCGAAGGCCGTTGCACCTTCACAACAACTTCTTGCCCGCTGTGCAGCCGCGCCACGTGTACCTGAGCGATCGACGCTGCGGCCAGGGGCTCACGATCAAACTCGGCGAATGCGTCTTCAAGCGATTGACCCAAGTCCTGTTCCAGGACGGCTCGCACCACTTCGAATGACTCTGGGGGAACCTGGTCGCGACAACGCTTGAACTCGCTAACCAACTCGTCGGGGAAGATCCCCTCACCGCTCGAGATGATTTGGCCAAGCTTGATGTAGGTAGGCCCTAAGGTTTCGGCGGCGACGCGCAGGCGCTTGGAAATATCGGCCTTGGAGGTTGAACCGCCCTCGCGCCTAGCGGTCAATGACCAGATTGCAACAGCTTTGCCGAGTTCCCAAACTACGCGAACCACTCTAATTCCTGGCGGCAAGCGCCGCTTCCGGATCAGATCGGGGACTTGACGACTTACTACCGACCGCACCGTGTCGAGGCCGACCTTCCAGCGCATTTGGCTAGGAATCACTTGCCATGGTGCGTCGTCGCTGAACGAGCCGTAGCTGCGATCGTCGTATTCGGTGACTCCTGAACCGTCAGGAATGATGGGCGACACCCTAGAAGTCTGCCGTGTCGCCGCCGATATCGCGCCTCGACCACAGCTATTGATTTGGGCTGACCACTAGTGGTGCGTCCTATAGATGCTCGTAGGTCCATGCGATAGGGCGAGCACCTTCGTAGGGCATCGTTCCGTGAAATTGCGAAAGGTCTTCGTCGAACACGAGCGGCACGAAGTGTCGGTCACCGGACCACATCGGAAGACCGGCCGAACCGCGGACGGTTTCGTCTTCGCTGCAGGCGTCGAGCAACCGGGTTCGCGGTATCCATTCTAGGTCGCCCTCTTCGTTCGACGCTGGCGGGTTCCCCTCCCAGCCGTCGATCAAGAATATGAACCCGAGCCAGTCCTCGGCCTTTGGCCCAAAGTTGGTCCAAGTAATCGTGCCGCGCAACCGAATCGAGGTGAGCTTTAACTGAGCCTCTTCCATGAACTCTCGCCTGAGACTCTGAACGACCCCCTCATCGGGTTCGAGCTTGCCGCCGAGTCCGTTTATCTTGCCGAAGTGATCATCGTCGGGTCGAGCGATTCGTCGAACCATCAGAACCAGGTCAGCGTCGCGGTCCCACAGGTACCCAAGAGTCCCCACGATGGGCCGAAATAGATCTTTCGCGTCAGGCACGACGGTAAGTCTTGCCTTGCCGTCGCCCAGTTTGTCTATTCGGCGAGAGCCTCCAGCGCAGCATCGGCTAGCTCTTGGCGACAAATCAATAGATCGGGGAGATACGGGTCGGCGTTGTTGTACACCAACTCAGAGCCATCGATCCTGGAAGTGTGCAGACCAGCGGCTTGAGCGACCGCGATCGGAGCGCAGGAGTCCCACTCGTATTGGCCTCCAGAATGCGCGTAGATGTCGGCGATTCCGCGAACTACCGCCATCGCTTTGGCCCCCGCCGAGCCCATGGGCACCAGCTCTGCGCCGATGGCCTCAGCCACCTTTGTCGCCGCCTCGGGTGGGCGGGTACGGCTCACAAGCATTCGAGGGATTGCTGGGAGTTTGCCCAGCTCGGGCAGCGAAGTGCCCGTGTGAAGGGTGAGGTTCATCGCTGGAAGAGCTACCGCGCCAGCGACTGCCTTACCGGCTATGACAAGAGCTACGTGTACCGCCCAATCGTCGCGAGGGGGTTCGCTGAATTCGCGAGTGCCGTCGAGTGGGTCGACGATCCAGACCCGTTCAGCATCGAGGCGAACCGGGTCGTCCTTGCCCTCTTCGGACAGAATCGCATCGTTCGGTCGAACTTTTTGCAACTCGGCCATGATCAAATCGTGGGCCTGCCGGTCGCCCTCATCCTTGATTTCACGCCGTTCCATACCCTTCGCGACGCAGTCAGCCCTGACTCTTAACAACAACTCCCCAGCCAATGTGGCAATTCGCGCCGCTTCGGTATGATCTTCGGGAAGGATGGTCATCATTAGCTCCTGACGATGTGCTCAGGTATCAGTATCGACTGCCGACCGTACCCATTGATGCTTTATGTCCTATGAACTTTCCCACCTTCGTGAACTCGAAGCCGAGGCGATCCACATTTTCCGTGAGGTAGCCGCCGAATTCGAACGGCCCGCGCTCATGTTTAGTGGCGGCAAGGATTCGATAGTCATGCTGCGTCTGGCGCAGAAGGCGTTTCATCCGTGCAAGCTGCCCTTCCCAGTGATGCACGTCGACACCGGTCACAATTTTCCTGAGGTAATTGAGTTTCGCGACCGGCGGATCGCAGAGGTTGGTGCCCGCCTCGTCATCGGCTCGGTACAAGAACGCATCGATGCTGGTTCGCTCAAAGATGAACCCGGCCCGAACCCATCTCGCAACCGGTTACAGACACCGGTTCTGCTAGAGACCATCGAGGAAAACGAGTTCGACGCTTTGTTTGGTGGCGCTAGGCGCGACGAAGAAAAAGCCAGAGCCAAAGAGCGCGTTTACAGCTTCAGAGATGACTTTGGTCAGTGGGACCCCAAGAACCAGCGACCCGAACTGTGGAGCCTCTACAACGGTCGGATTCGCCGCGGGGAACACATCCGAGTATTCCCGATTTCGAACTGGACCGAACTCGACATCTGGCAGTACATCCAAGAAGAAGAGGTCGAAATCCCCGCGATCTACTACGCGCATCAACGAGAGGTCGTCGAGCGAGACGGCATGCTGATAGCGGTCGGGCCATTCATGAGCGTGACAGAGGGCGAGAGACCGTTTACCGACATGGTTCGGTATCGCACCATTGGCTGCATGACGATTACCGGGGCTGTCGAAAGTGATGCCGACACTATTGAAAAGGTCATCGCAGAAGTGGCGGGAACCCGCCTGACCGAACGAGGCGCGACCCGCGCCGATGACCGTGTCTCGGAAGCTGCGATGGAAGATCGCAAGAAAGAGGGCTATTTCTAATGGCAGAAATTCTACGTTTCGCCACCGCCGGTTCTGTCGACGACGGCAAGTCAACCCTCATCGGGCGGCTTCTCTACGACACAAAAACTATCTTTCAAGATCAGATGGAAGCTGTAGAGCGAGCATCTGAGGCAATGGGTTCCGACGGCCCCAACCTGGCGCTACTAACCGACGGGCTGCGCGCCGAACGCGAGCAGGGCATCACCATCGATGTCGCCTATCGATATTTCCACACGCCCAAGCGTAAGTTCATCATCGCCGACACGCCAGGCCATATTCAGTACACCCGAAACATGGTTACGGGCGCCTCCACCGCCGACTTGGCGATCGTGTTACTCGACGCTCGAAACGGCGTGGTCGAGCAGTCTAAACGGCATGCGTTTTTGGCTTCACTCTTACGGATTCCGCACCTCGTGCTCGCCGTGAACAAGATGGACCTGGTCGACTATTCAGAGGAACAGTTCAACAAGGTTGCCGGCGAGTTCCGAGAGTTTGCTACCCGCCTCGACATCGCAGACCTCACATTCATTCCTGTGTCGGCGCTGATGGGCGACAATGTCGTCGATCGTAGCGAGAAGATGGATTGGTACGACGGGCCGACGCTTCTAACCCACCTCGAACAGGTGCATATTGCTTCGGACCGCAACATGATCGACGTGCGCTTTCCCGTGCAGTACGTGTTGCGCCCTCAGTCTGAGGAATACCACGATTTCCGCGGCTATGCCGGAACTGTGGCTGGTGGTGTGATGAAGCCGGGCGACGATGTGATGGTTCTGGGTTCGGGCTTTTCCTCAAAGATCGCGACCATCGAAACCCTCGACGGCCCGGTCGCCGAGGCGTATGCGCCAATGGCCGTCACGATTACCCTCGAGGACGATATCGACATCAGTCGTGGCGACATGCTCTGTCGTCCGAATAACCAGCCCGACGTCACCCAAGACATCGATGCCATGGTTTGTTGGATGACCTCTGAATCCAAGCTTGAGCCGCGAATGAAGCTGGCGATCAAACACACGACTCGTGCTGCGCGGGTCATGGTCAAAGACATCCAGTACCGTCTCGATATCAATTCGCTGCACCGCGACGAAGAGTCCGAGGTTCTAGAGATGAACGAGATCGGTCGGGTCGTGCTTCGCTGTACCCAGCCCTTGTTCATCGACGAATACCGTCGCAACCGTACGACTGGCTCTTTCATTCTTATCGATGAGAACACCAACAACACCGTGGGTGCGGGCATGATCCTCGGTGTCGCCGACTGACCAGTGTCAAAATCTAGCCCCAACGTTGTCTGGCATCCGAGCGAGTTCGCTCGCGACGAGCGTTGGGCCAAAATCGGAGCCCGCGGAGCCACGGTTTGGTTTACGGGTTTCTCGGGTTCGGGTAAGTCAACGGTTGCTGTCCAAGTCGAGCGTCTCCTACTCGAAGCCGGACAGCCGAGCTATCTTCTCGACGGCGACAATCTTCGAATGGGACTCAACGGCGACCTTGGATTCTCTGCAGAGGATCGTGACGAGAACGTTCGTCGGGTCTCAGAGGTAGCGCGCCTCTTTGCCGATGCAGGAGTGGTCAGTTTGGTGCCCTTGGTGAGCCCATATCGCACCGCCCGACAGCTCGCACGCAGTATCCATGAGGCCGCCGATCTGGCGTTTGTCGAGTGTTTCGTAGCGACTCCAATTGAGGTCTGTGAAGAACGCGATCCCAAAGGCTTGTACGCCAAGGCACGCTCTGGTGAGATCACGGGCATGACCGGGGTCGACGACCCATACGAGGCCCCCGAGAACCCCGAGCTAATCCTCGACACGACTACAGGTTCTCCCGAGCAACTCGCCCAGCAAGTACTCGACTACCTGGCAGCCCGCTAAAAATATACTGTTTGGTGCCGATTGTGTACCTATGGTGAATACCTCGACCAAGAAGAAGACCGCGGCGAAAAAGGCGGCGCCGAACAAGCCAAAGGCTAAGGCGAAAGTGCCAGCTAAAAAGGCGCCAGCTAAGAAAGCGGCGGCTAAGAAGGCTCCCGCCCGAAAGAAGAACTGGAGGAGCCGTGCGGTCCTTCGCATGGTTGAGCCGGGAAGCCAGGTGGAGTGTATTCTCTGTGGCGAGCGCGTGAAGTTTCAGGCCAAGATGCGCCATCAACAGGCGATCTGCAACATCTACGAAAAGAGTATGTGGGTGCGGGTCGATCACTATCACTTCCCCTGTTACAAGGAAGCCAAGGAGCCCTACGGGCCAGTCGACGAAGGCTAGCTAGGAAACCCCGTCGGCTGCCAGATCTAGAAGCGCAGCAACCGCGGCATCGTCGGGTAGTTCCCCAGCCAAACGTTGCGTGACGTTGCCGTCACCATCTACGACAACGAAGTACGGAAACCCCGGTAGCCCGAACGCTGCTGATACTTCACCGCTGCTGCTGTCGTCAAGTACCGGGAATGGCCATTCTTCGGTGGCGAACCATCTTTCGGGCGGAAAGTTGTCGGCATCAGGGTTGATCGCAGTCGAAATCGCGTGGAAATCGACGCTATCAGGAAGCCCAATTGTTTCGAAGTACGCGACCAGCCGGGGTAACTCTGCCTGGCAGTGTGGACACCAGTGAGCGAAGAATCCGTAGACCTTGCCCCGCCCGTTAGCTTGTTCGATAGTGATGATTTCGCCATCGAGTGACACGGCTGAAACGTCGGGGACCCGAAGCCCAATGGCGGGGTCGGTCCCATGACCTTGGCCGAACTGCGGCAGAGCGGCGCCCGATACCTGCGGTAGTGCTGCATGGCCAGTTGTCGGGGCAGCGTTGGTCGTAGTGGTCTCAGGCGCGCTCGTCGGTGTCGCAGCCTCGCTAGACGGTGTCACAGACGCCACGGTTGTTGAACCACAGGCAGCTGCGGTTAGTGCCAGTGCCAGCACCATGGGGGAGCGAGTTCGGTGTCGGGAGTACATCTGATGGGTTATCGTACTAATGGCTTGTACGAGATTCGTTCAGGTCGCATGGCGTCTACGCCATGTTCGCGTCGCCGATACTCGGCGTACTCGCTGAAGTTGCCTTCGAACCAGCTCACCTGTGACTGGCCTTCGAATGCCAGCATGTGAGTGGCTACGCGGTCCAAGAACCAGCGGTCGTGACTGATGATTACCGCACAGCCAGCGTAGGCCTCGAGGCCATCCTCGAGGGCGCGAAGCGTATCGACATCAAGGTCGTTGGTGGGTTCGTCGAGCATTAAGACGTTGGCGCCTCTGCGCAACACCTTGGCCAGATGAACCCGATTGCGTTCGCCGCCAGATAGCTGGCCGACAATCTTTTGCTGGTCCGAGCCTTTGAAATTAAACGATGCCACGTAGGCGCGGGCGTGCATTTCGCGCCCGCCAAGACGCACCACTTCGTCTCCACCGCTTATCTCATCAAATACCGTCTTGGAATCGTCGAGTGAGTCGCGGCTCTGATCGACATACCCCAGCTCGACGGTTGAGCCGATTGTTATCGTTCCCGAATCCGGCTGACGAGAGGCGTCGCCAGATGTCTCCACCGCCTCGATGATCATGCGGAACAAGGTAGTTTTACCAGCGCCATTGCCGCCAATAACGCCAACGATTCCGGCCTTCGGCAACGAGAACGAGAGGTCGTCGATTAAGAGCTTGTCTTCAAATCCCTTCGACACGTGATCGAACTCGATTACTTGGTCGCCCAACCGTTCGTTCGCCGGGATGGTCATCGACAGTTCCTCGGTGCGACCATCGCTGGCCTTCTGCTCGGCCAGCAGCTTGTCGTAGGAGGCGAGCCGAGCCTTTCCCTTTGCCTGACGGGCCTTGGGAGCCATCCTGACCCATTCGAGCTCGCGTTTAATGGTGCGTTCGCGAGCGCTGTCGGCCTTGTCTTCGCTCTGCATGCGGGCTTGTTTTTGTTCGAGCCATCCCGAGTAGTTTCCTTCGAACGGGTGGCCCTTGCCCCGGTCGAGTTCGAGGATCCATTCGGCCACGTTGTCGAGGAAGTAGCGGTCGTGGGTGATGGCCACGATGGTCCCGGAGTACTCTTTGAGGAAGCGTTCGAGCCAAGCGACTGACTCCGCATCGAGATGGTTGGTCGGCTCGTCGAGCAGAAGCAGATCGGGTCGGCTCAGTAGCAGCCGGCAAAGGGCTACCCGTCGACGTTCACCACCGGAGAGTTGTGTTACTTCTGCGTCACCGGGAGGTAACCGCAACGCGTCCATTGCGATCTCTATCGTTCGTTGCAAATCCCAGGCATTGGCCGATTCGATCCGCTTTTCCAGGGCGCCCTGGCGTTCACCGAGCTTTTCGAAGTCGGCGTCGGGGTCGGACCAACCAGCGAGCACTTCGTCGTATTCGGTGAGCAGACCAGCGATTTCGCCGACACCCTCCATGACGTTGCCCATTACGTCCTTGTCCTCGTTGAGGTGCGGTTCTTGTTCGAGCATCCCGACGGTGAAGCCATCGGTCAGCTTTGCTTCGCCGATGAAGTCGGTATCGACCCCAGCCATGATTCGCAGTATCGAGGACTTTCCGGCACCGTTCGGACCGATCACCCCAATCTTGGCTCCCGGAAAGAAGGAGAGGTTGATGTTGTCGAGTACTTGGCGGTCGGGTGGATAGAACCTACCGACCTTGTGCATGGTGAAGATGTACTGCGCGCTCATTGCCGCCGAGGCTACCAAGGCTCTTAGCTCGCCCGCTGATCCGGCGAACCAGCACTGTGGTCGACGACTACGCTGCAGGAATGGCTCTATTCGACAAGCTCTCAGGTTGGCTAAAGCGTGAAGCGAGGGATGTGTCGGAAGCGTTGGACGGCACGAAGTCGCGACTCGAGGCCGATCTCGACAAAAGAGAGCGTGACCTTACCGCGTCTCCCCAGGACAAACTCGACGCCATTCAAGCCAAGATCGATCAGTCAGATCCTCTTGCGGAGGTGCGATCAAAGATCGATGGGGCTGCTGCAAAGGCCGATGCCGATGCTGAGATAGCAGCGCTAGATAGCGCCCAGTCGTCCGGCTCCTCCTTGGTCAACGACCCATCTGACCAGGTGATTCGTGCAGTACTGTTCGACTTTGGAGGGGTTGTGACCACCAGCCCGTTCGACGCGTTCGCATCGTTTGAGCAGGCCGCAGAGTTGCCAGATGGCATCATACGCGAGATCAATTCAACGAATCCCGACACCAATGCATGGGCGCGTTTCGAACGCGACCATATCGATCGCGACCGCTTCGTAGAACTGTTCGGCGAAGAGGCAGCCGCACTCGGCCACGAGATCGATGGCGCTGCAGTGCTAGATCTACTCCACGGTGAGCTGCGACCCGAGATGGTGAAAGCCATCCGAGTTTGCAAAGACCGAGGGCTAAGAACTGCATGCCTGACCAACAACATTTCCTCCGGAGAAGCCGGTTCGGGCGAAGCTGAATTGGGTGAGTACGGCGAAGTCATGGCGTTGTTCGACGAGATCATCGAGTCATCCAAAGTTGGCGTACGAAAGCCCGAGTTGCGGTTCTACGAACTGGCATGCGAGCGGCTTGGCGTGCAACCAGGCGAGTGTGTTTTCCTCGATGACCTAGGTGTAAACCTGCGCCCGGCCCGAGCCATGGGAATGACAACCATCAAGGTCGTCGACCCACACCAGGCATTAGACCAATTATGGGCCACACTAGCCTAACCAAATTACTGTTGTAGTAACCGCTAGCCGGTCATTTCAGCAGTAATTTGCAGCCGCCTAACCAAATTACTGTTGTAGTAACCGCTAGCCGGTCATTTCAGCAGTAATTTGCGGAAGCGTTTCGGTCGGGTTATTTCGAACGCTTTCCTCACGGTGTCTGCCAGCTTGATGGGGTTCGTCGCCCAATCGGACCATGTGAAGTTTCGCATCGACCAACCGAGATTCTCGAGATCGTTGCGGCGACGAGGGTCTTGCTCGAACGACTTGCGGTTGAGATGCCAAGTGACACTGTCGAGCTCTAGACCGAGCATGTTGTCGGGGTAAGCAAGATCGAGGAAGTAAGTGAAGCCTGGGCCGTTGACTTCGTGTTCGAGAACCGGCTCGGAAAGCCCCTCGGCCACCAACAGATCGGCAACCAGTCGGCTCCAGGTGCTCTTAGGAATATTGGCCTCCTCGAGGTGATCCTCGAGAAACCGACGCATCAGAACCGTCCCGTTTCTACCCCGTCTCGCGTGCTCCATGAATGAGCGATGCAAACCGTCCCATTCGATAAGGTTGCGCAGGCGGGCGTCGTCGACCGCCTGACGCAGCTTGACCATCGAAACAACCGCCGCAAGGTCGAGCAGCGTACGGTAAATTCCTGTGGTTGGGATGCCGTCAATCGATTTCGAGTTACACATGTCGAAGGTTGTAGATTCGTGAACCTGTATCCCTCGTCGACGAAGGCCGCAATGTGCTGGAACGGTGATGTCGGGGCGAACCTGGCGAAAGCCATCGAGATGCCAGAGGTGTGCTGCGCTTTGATGGCTGGCGAGGCCTCCGGTCGAGAGGATCGGTGCAAGAACCTGCGTGTTCCAACAACGTGAGAAGAGGTGATGTCGGAACACACCACGATCCGACCGAAGCCAGATTCCCGAGTCGAGTCTTCGCTGTATCTGACCGTTGGAGAAGCCGCTTTCGCGAGCTTGTGAACGGGTGACAAGACCGAACTGTTGGGTGAGTAGTAATTCGATCGTCAGATCGGATGGCGGTGCCATGTTGATTCCTCTTGCGTGGGATTAATGAAGAGGAGGAAGTGTTGTGACCATAGCGACGGCCACTGACAAAGCCAGAAACACCGCTGAAATTACTGTTGTAATGTCCGCTGAGCGGTGTTGCGCCCAGTAATTTCGGAGCGCCTACGAAATTACTGTTGCAATGACTGCTGTGCGGTGTTGCGGGCAGTAATTTCGGGACGGTTAGTCGAGTGGGGCGAAGGCTCGGTGTAGGACCTGGGCCTGTTCTTGTTTGTGGATGGCTGATGAACCGGTGGCCGGGGAGCCGGATTCGAATCGGCTGACTCTTTGGATGCGGTGGTTATCGCCATGATCTTCGTACAGGCGGCCTTTCGCGAAGTTCCAGGCACCCATGTTCTCCGGCTCTTCTTGAAGCCAGACGATCTCTTTAGCGTTGCTGTAGCGAGCGGTTATCTCGTGGCTGCGGGCCCGCGGCCACGGGTATATCTGCTCGATTCTAATAATGGCGGCGCTCGCTCCGATTTCGTCGCGCTCGGCCATGGCGTCGTATGCGATTTTTCCCGAGCAGTAGACGAGACGCTCGACCGCTGCCGGATCGGCAATCGAATGGTCGTCGAGCAACTCTTCAAACGTTCCAGATGTCAGTTCGGTTGTGGCCGAGCGAGACGACTTCGCCCTCAAGAGCGACTTCGGCGTGAAGACTACGAGCGGCTTACGAACCGCGCGGGTTAGCTGGCGTCGAAGCAGGTGAAAGAACTGCGACGCGGTCGTCGCGTTGGCGATCTGAATATTGTCTTCGGCGCATGCCAGTAAAAAGCGCTCCATGCGCGCTGATGAGTGTTCGGGACCCTGTCCTTCAAAGCCGTGAGGGAGCAGCATTACCAGTCCGGATGTTTGATTCCATTTGTCCTCGGCAGCCACGAGGAACTGATCGATGATGATCTGCGCACCGTTAACGAAATCACCGAATTGGGCTTCCCATACCGTCAGCGCATCGGGGTTTGCCAATGAATAACCATATTCGAAACCAAGACCCGCGTACTCCGACAATAGCGAGTCATATATCCAGAATTCGGAGTCGCGACGCATTGCCTCGAGCGGTACATGCTCGTCGCCATTTTCATAGTCGAACAGCGTTGAGTGGCGGTGTGAGAACGTTCCTCGACGAGAGTCTTGACCAGTAATGCGAACCGAAGAGCCGTCGGCGAGTAGCGAGCCGATCGCCATGGCCTCAGCCAAGGCCCAATCGACCTCACCACCTTCGAACATCTTGGTTCTGGTGTTGAATTGTCGAGCCAGCTTCGGATGCACCGTGAAACGGTCGGGGACTGTACTCAGAGCGTCGTAGATCTCGACCAGTCGCTCGGCGCTGACAGCGGTGATCGACTGAGGCAGAACACCCACAGGGACCTCTGGCTCGGAGGCCACAACAGGGTTTGCAGGGGCAGCTTCTCGGGTCTCGGTTAGCGCCTCTTGTAGCTGGTTCTGAAAATCGTCAAGACCTTGCTCGGCTTGTTCGATCGTAAAATCTCCGCGCCTTACCAGCGACTCCACATACAGCTTTCGCACCGATCGGCGGGCGTCGATCTTTTTGTACATCAGCGGCTGGGTGTAGCTGGGATCATCGCCCTCGTTGTGTCCGAACCGGCGATAGCAGACCATGTCGATTACGACGTCTTTGTGAAAGTGTTGCCTGTAAGCGAAAGCGAGGCGCGCCACCCTTACGCAGGCCTCGGGGTCGTCGCCGTTCGCGTGAAAGATCGGGGCCTGGACCATCTTGGCGACGTCGGTTGAATACTCGCTTGAGCGTGCCGAGTGAGGTGCGGTCGTGAACCCGAGCTGATTATTGATAATTACGTGGACGGTTCCGCCTACCTTGTAGCCCTTAACCTGGGAGAGGTTGAGGGTTTCGGCAACGACGCCCTGCCCAGCGAAGGCGGCATCGCCGTGGAGTATGACTGGAAGCACGGGGTACTCGCCGGGCGGGTCGATGAGGTCCATCTTCGCCCGCGCGATTCCGACCACTACCGGACCAACCGCTTCGAGGTGACTGGGATTTGCCGCCAGCTCCAAGCTAATGCTGTTACCCGCTCGGCTAGTAAAGGTTCCGCTCTGGCCGAGGTGGTACTTCACGTCGCCCGACCCCTGTACCGACCCTTCGTGAACGGTGTCTTCGAACTCGTCGAAAAGCTCTCCGTATTTCTTGCCAACGATGTTGACCAGGACGTTGAGTCGGCCGCGATGCGCCATACCCATCACTACGTCGGAGATTGATTCATCGGCGGCTTCCGCCAGAAGAGCGTCGAGTAGCGGGATTGTGCTCTCTGCCCCCTCGATACCAAAACGCTTCTGTCCGACATACTTTGTCGCAAGGAAACGCTCGAGCGCTTCCGCAGCGTTGAGTTGACCCAGAATGTGTAATTGTTCGGAGGCTTCCAGCGGTAAGTCTTTGTGTTCGAGTCGATCTTGTAGCCATGCTTTTTCGCCAAAGTCGGCGATGTGCATGTACTCGATGCCGGTGGTACGACAGTATGCATCGCGCAGCAGTCCGAGCAGGTCACCAAGCTTCATCCGAGTGCCCTCAACGCCCAAGTCGACGCCCATCAGGCCGTGGGTGAGGAACTCTCGCTCGAGATCCCAAATGGTTAGCCCATAGCTAGCCGGGTCGAGTTCGGGATGCATTTCGGGGTCTTTGGCGGCAAGCGGATCGAGGTCGGCGATGAGGTGACCACGCGAGCGGTAAGCGTTGACCAAGGAGTCGACCTGGCTCTGCTTCTCGAGCATCGCTGCTTCGCGGTTGGCCAGATTGGTGTCTTTGCGCCACTTAACCGCTTCATACGGCACGTCGAGCGAGCGGAAGAGGTCGACGTAGAAGTCGTCTTCGCCGAGGAGTAGCTCGTGAACCTTCTTAAGGAATAGCCCTGACTCGGCGCCTTGGATAATGCGATGGTCATAAGTGGAGCTGATGGTGGTGATCTTGGAGATTCCGAGGTCGGCGAGAGTCCCGGGGTCCGATGCCTGAAACCCGGTGGGGTAGTCGATACTGCCCATGCCGATGATGAGACCTTGACCCGGCATGAGACGCGGCACCGATTGCACGGTTCCGATAGTTCCCGGGTTGGTGAGGCTTACAGTGATGCCTGCGAAATCGTCGGGGCTGAGCTTTTTATCGCGAACCTTTCGAATGACCAGTTGGTAGCGATCGACGAAGCTTCGAAAGTCGAGTGTGTCGGCGTCGCGAACATTGACCACCATCAAGGTGCGGGAGCCGTCCGACTTTGGTACATCGACTGCGATGCCAAGCCCGACATGCTCATGTCGCAGGATGCGCGGCTTTCCGTCTTCGTCTTCGATGTAGCTAGCGTTCATATTTGGAACTGTGTCAGCTATAGCGCGGACTGCGGCGTAGCCGATGATGTGGGTGAAACTCACCTTGCCGCCACGAGTTCGCCCGAGGTAGCCGTTGATTATCTTTCGGTTTACCTCGAGAAGGCGGGCTGGAACCTCGCGGTAGCTGGTCGCTGTCGGGACGCTAAGACTGGCCTCCATGTTGGCCACGATTCGCGCAGCAGCACCCCGAATTGGTTCGCCCAACGGTTCGACTTCAGGCTCGGCCGTCGCTTCTTCTTCGGAGGCCGAGGTAGCGGTAGGGATGGTTGAGCCATTGGTGACATCGACGGGACCAGGCTGTGGGGTCGACCCCACAGCCCCGTTGGGGCGAGGGCCGTAGTCGGCGAAGAACTCCTGCCAAGACGGGCTAACAGAGTCAGCGTTAGCTAGGTATTGCTGGTACATCTCGTCTACCAGCCAAGCATTTTGGCCAACAGCGGATGAGCCTTGAGCATCGGTCACGCCGTAGACTCTAACCTTGCGAATAGTTACTTGGAACGTTAACTCCCTTGGGGCGCGCCTTGAGCGTGTCGTCGAATGGTTGCAGTTGTTTGAACCCGACGTGGTCTGTCTCCAAGAGACCAAGCTCGCCGACGATGCCTTTCCCTTCGAAGAGTTCAAGGCATTGGGTTACGAGTCGGCTCATCACGGTCAGGGACAGTGGAACGGTGTGGCGATCATGAGTCGGGTAGGGATAGCGGACCCCCAGCCGGGCTTTCTAGACGGAGGCGAGGCCGACCCAGACGCACGGATTCTCTGGGCTACCTGCGGCGGCGTCCGGGTAGCTAGTTGTTACGTACCCAATGGCCGATCGCTCGACGACGATCACTATGTGTACAAACTCGATTGGCTCGATCGTCTTCACGCCCATCTAGATCAGAACCACAGTCCGACCGACGACATTTGTGTGGTCGGAGACTTCAACATTGCGCCCGACGATCGCGACGTGTGGGATCCCGCTGTTCTACAAGGGGCTACCCACGGCAGTCAGCCTGAGAGGGACCGGCTTGAGAAGCTGTTCGACTGGGGGCTGTGCGACGTATTCCGGGAGCACTATGACCAAGAAGGCCTCTTCTCGTGGTGGGACTACCGAGGAGGCAACTTCCACAAACGGATGGGCATGCGAATCGACCTGCTGCTCACCAGCGCATCGGTAACTGAACGAGCCAAGTTCGTGCTTATTGAGCGCAACGCCCGCAAAGGCAAGTTACCCAGCGATCACACGCCAGTCTTTCTCGATTTGGCCGGCTGACGCGACCAGCGACGCGAACTGGTGAAAGTCACAGCGCGTCGGGCTCCGTCGACACTTCGTAGCTCGCGTTCGGGTGCAGCACTTTGAGAATGCTTGGGCCAAATCGCTGAGCTCGGAACTTGCTGAGGCCCACCCGTTCGATGATTTGCTCGATCGTGCGTGGCTGCACAATCGCCAAGCGGGATAGTTCTTCGTCGCTAATCACGGCGTGCGGCTCAACCATGGATGATCGAGCTAGGTCGGATCGCCACCGCTCAAGGTTGGAGTAAAGCGAGGCCGGTGACACCTTGCTGAGACCATTCGAGCCGAGTGCTCGGCGAGCGGTCGATATTGCGGTGCTGACAGTGTCGGTTAGCGGCTCGCGCAAGTCGATGATCGGATTTGCCGATTCGATTGCTTCGACGAACGGAGATCTGGATCGTTCGACGGGAGTGATGTTAAAAGTGCGTTGCTTAGCCCACGAACAGTGCAACTCGCGCTGTGCTCTGGTGGTGGCGACGTGCAACAGGTTTCGTTCCTCGACTCGCGCTGCCGGGGTCGTCGCGAATGCGATCGGGACGAATCCGTCTTCTAGCCCAGCGATGTGAACCACCGGCCATTCGAGGCCCTTCGCCGAGTGGAAGGTGGCGAGTTCAACAGAGTCGGTGATGGTGCCATGCCGGTCGCTGCCGACCGCTGTGTGTAACCAGGCGATGAACCGGGGCCCACTTCCTTGAGAGTCGATGACAAGAAAGTCTCTCGCTAGGTCGGTGAGCGTGGCCAGCGCCGCTGCTCGATCGAGATCGACAGCTGGGGCGTTCACAACGTCGCCATCGCCGTCCGGCATGGCCAGATCGGCGAGCGTCGAGCGAAGGTCGTTCCTCAGTGAGAGCTTCTTCAGAATCGCCTTGACCGCTACTTGTTCGAGAAATTCTGAGCCAGCTCTAGTTCGAAACGGGATTCCAGCCGTTCGTAGTGCAGCCTCGAGATGGCCGAGTTGGCCGTTGGTGCGAGTAAGGATCGCCTGGTCGCTCCAGCGACCGCCTGGGCGATGTGCGTCGCGCACCGCTCGGGCGATGCCAGCGGCCTCGTCCGTCTCCGACTCGTAGCCGGCGACCAAAGGCTTGGGGCCGGGTGGGCGTGAGGCCTTGAGCGGTTCGAGCATTGACATAGATGGGTCGAGAACAGCTTCAGCGGCAGCCAGTATTTCGGGAGTCGATCGATAGTTCTGGGTGAGTTGCAGTGTTTCAGCTCCGCCGAAGTGTGATTCGAACTCCGTGATATAGCGCGAGTCGGCGCCATTCCAGCCGTAGATGGCTTGTCGCGGATCGCCGACCACGAAAAGCTCGGACTGCGGGCCGAGCCAGGCCTTTAACAATCCGAATTGCAACGGGTTTACATCCTGAAACTCGTCGACGAAGAGATAGCGAAAGCGCCAGCGCTGAGCATCGCCCCAGCGCCGGTCGCGACGTAGTTCGGTTGCGGTCAGTCCTAGTAGATCATCAAAGTCCACCAAGCCCATGCGGTTCTTGCGGTCTTCGTAGTCTTGAAATAGCCCCGCTAGTCGTTGTGGGTCGATGGTCGGGTCGCGCCCTTCGGCTCGGATTGCCTCCGGGTACTTTTCGGGCGAGATCAGACGAGCCTTCGCCCACTCGATTTCGGATACCACATCGAAGGGCTTGGTGCGCTCATCGCTTCTCGGTAGCAGTTTGGCTACAAAGCCGACCTTGCGCTCGAGCAGCTTGGGTTCGGCCCGGCCGGTCTCGTTGGCGCGAGCTCTAAGTTGGGCAAAGGCAATGCCGTGAAATGTACCGGCCCCGACGTCGTCACGCAGTCCGAGCTGTCGGAGTCGGCGCGTCAGCTCCGAAGCGGCTTTGCGAGTGAATGTGATTGCGAGCACACGTCGAGGGTCGATCGACCCGGTCGCCGAGCGGTAGGCAATGCGACGCGTGAGCACGCGGGTTTTTCCGGTCCCGGCGCCAGCGATTAGGCATAGCCGATTCGCATCGCTGGTGACGGCGGCAAACTGTTGGGGATTCAATCCGTTCAGTAGCGGGCTAGCAGCTGCTCCTGAAGCGGTCGCTTCAGCGATTGATGCTGATCCCTCAGCAAAGTTGAATGAATCCACGACCGGGACTGTAGCGCCAACCGTCTACCCGGAAAGTCTTGGGTGATAGACCATCGTGGTCCTGCTCAGCCCGAGCCAAGACGGGGTCTACATACGGTCGAGCAGCTCTTTCTTCTTTGCTTGGAATTCTTGTTCGGTGAGTACACCTTGTTGGCGTAGGCCGTCTAGCTGTTCGATCTGCTCGGGAATTGAGGGCGCGGCTGCAACCCCAGAGGTAGCGGCTCTCGCAAGCCGTTCGAGGCGGTTGTCTTCGAAACCTTCGATGACTCGGTAGATCTCGGATTGAACAACGTTGGGTCGACGCACATCGCTAAAGTTCTGTCGACCGCCCTCACCTGCCGACTCGATCGCCAAATCACCGGCACCGATCATTCGCTCGAACACTGTCTGGTTAAAGAAGACGGTATTCACTCGGTCGAGGGGAATTTCGATTCCTCGTTTCGCGGCTACCCCCTCGCGCGAAATGATTCGCTCGTTGGTGATAACGAAATTGGTGGTGGTCCACTTCATGTAGGTCATCACGAAGTTAGCCAGCGCCGGCAACAGCACTACGGCTGCGATGATGTACCCAATGCCGCCGCCGAGGAAGAAGGCGATCGCACCAGCAATCAACAGCGAGACGACCAAGATTGCGCCCGCCGGTACTAGAAACCACCAATGGGGTCGGAGGTCGAGAACGATCTCTTCGTCGGCACTTAATAAATCTTTCGAGAACGCCATGGCGCCATCGTAGAACGGTACGGCTCGGATGGCTTCGTTCAGCGCTCGACACCGTACGGTAGTTAGGTGCCAACGGTCATGAGAACAGACGATCACAACATCGAGCTCTACTACGAGACCTTCGGGTTCGACCACGATCCAGCATTGCTGCTCATCAGCGGGCTCGGCAGTCAACTGCTCGGCTGGTCTGAGGAGTTCTGCCTCGGTTTCGTCGATCGTGGATTCTTCGTAGTTCGGTTCGACAATCGTGATATTGGCCTGAGCTCTCGAGTGGATGAGTCTCTCCAGTACGACCTGTCAGACATGGCCGCCGATGGGCTCGCCGTGCTCGATGCGTTGGGCGTCGAGAAGGCACACGTGGTGGGAATGTCGATGGGGGGAATGATTGTGCAGACCTTGGCCATCGAACACCCCGAACGGCTCCTGACGGCCACGTCGATAATGTCGAGCACCGGGGTCCCAGGTTCCAACACCTCCACGCCCGAAGCGCTCGCTGCGATCAATACCCCGGCGCCTCTAGATCGGGCCGAGGCGATAGCGCTCGACATCGTGCATCGAAAGGTCTGGGCGAGTCCCGAATGGTTCGATGAGCAGGCCGTGACCGAATACTTCGAGGCTGCATGGGATCGTTCGTCCAATGGTCGTCCCGACCGTCAGATGGCAGCGATAGGCGCATCGGGGAGTCGCGAAGACCTGTTAACGAGTATCGCCACCCCGACCCTGGTAATACATGGTGATGAGGACACCCTCATCAATATTTCGTGCGGGAGACGCACAGCCGAACTGATTCCCGACGCCGAGTTCCTCGAGATAGAAGGCATGGGTCACGACATCTGTGTGCAGGCTTGGCCACTAATAATTAGCTCGGTCACCAATCTCGCAGCTCGCAACGCCTGACATTCGTCTTCAGCGTCCGCCATTAGTAGTGTGCGCGTTGTCCACAATCGAAAACGGATTGACGAGGAGACCAAATGGGTCCGCTACAAGGAATCAAGGTGTTGGAACTGGCCGGAATTGGGCCGGGTCCGTTTTGTGGAATGATGCTCGCCGACATGGGTGCCGAGGTTATTCGAATCGATAGAGCTGGTTCGGTCCGAGGCGGCGACCCCGATGTGCCGCCCGCCGACGTGCTGGGTCGAGGGCGCAAGTCGATCGGGATCGATCTGAAGTCCGAAGCGGGACGCGACCTAGTGCTCGAGATGGTCGAGTCGGCGGACGTGTTGTTCGAAGGGTTCCGTCCGGGCGTCACCGAACGGCTTGGAGTAGGGCCGGATGCCTGTTTAGAGCGCAACCCCAAACTGGTTTATGGTCGGATGACGGGTTGGGGCCAAGCCGGTCCCTACTCGTCGATGGCGGGTCACGATATCAACTACATCTCGCTGGCCGGCGCGCTCGAGCCGATTGGTCGCCGAGGTCAAGGCCCAGTGCCGCCGCTAAATCTGGTCGGCGACTTTGGCGGCGGCGGGATGTTCCTAGCGTTCGGCATCGTCTGCGCGGTTCTTCAGGCAAGAGAATCGGGTCGCGGTCAGGTCGTCGACGCGGCGATGATCGACGGGGCTTCCGCGCTAGTCGGGTTCTTTCACGGTTTTCGGGCAATGGGTATCTGGAACGACGAGCGAGGTACCAACATGCTCGATACCGGTGCGCACTACTACGACGTGTACGAAACTTCCGACCAAAAATATGTCTCGATCGGTTCGATCGAGCCCCAATTCTACGCTGAGTTGCTAGAGAAATTGGGTTTAACCGATGATCCCGAATTCGCAGTCCAGAACGATCGCAACACTTGGCAAGCGCTCAAACAGCGACTCGAAGCGATCTTCAAGACCCGAACACGCGACGAGTGGTCGGCAACCTTCGAAGGATCCGATGTCTGCTTTGCGCCGGTGCTTTCGCTCGCTGAGGCTCCCGAGCACCCACATGCGGTTGCGCGAAACTCCTTCATCGAGCTGGGCGGCGTCGTGCAACCTGCTCCAGCGCCACGCTTTAGCGAGACCGATTGCGAAACCCCACAACCGGCAGCGCACGCCGGTCAGCACACCAACGAGGTTCTAGCGGGCTTTGGTGTCGAACAAGGTCGAGTCGAGGCGCTGCGAGAAGCGGGTGTCGTCGCGTAGCGGCACGGGTTAGCTGTATCCTCGGGCGGTGGCTACCGCAGTATTCTTTCACGCCCACCCTGACGACGAAGCGATCGCGACATCGGGAACGATGATGCTCGCCAAGCAGGCCGGACACCGAGTGGTGTTGGTCCTGGCGACCAGAGGCGAGCAAGGCGAACCGGTCGATGGGGTTCTCGCCGAGGCAGAGAAACTCGGCGACCGCCGCTCGGACGAGACCAAGCGCTCGGCTGAAATAATCGGAGCCGACCGGGTTGAGTTCCTCGGTTATGAAGACTCGGGAATGATCGACACCGAGTCGAATCGAAATCCGCGATGTTTTTGGCAGGCTGATCTGTCTGAGGCCTCCGAGCGGTTCGCCAAAATTCTCGACAGCGAATCTGCCGACCTTTTGACCGTCTATGACGCAAACGGCGGTTACGGCCACCCCGACCATATCCAAGTACATCGGGTGGGCAAGCGAGCAGCGGAGATGCTCGGAAACGTCAAGGTCTTCGAGTCGACGATGAATCGCACGAAGTTTCTCGACCAGATCGAAGCCAACATCGAAATGCTCACCGACGGTGGTATCGAACTCGCCGAACTTGAAGAGCGCCGCAAGATGATGCGCGAGGGCACTTTTGGCATGACCCAGGACAAGCTTACCCATGTGGTCGATGTCAGCAGCGTTATCGACCGCAAGCGTGCCGCGATGATGACGCACGAGAGCCAAATCGACGATGACTCGTTCTTTCTCAAGCTGCCACCTGAAGCGTTCGTGATGGCGTTCGGAACCGAATGGTTTCGCGACGCCGAATGGAAACGTGGCTCGGCAGAGTTTCGAACCGACCTGTTCGTCGATCTCTAAGCCAAAGAACACTGTGACCGAACTGCACACAATTCTGGCCTGGATCGTGATGGTCGGAAACGGCCTTGCCGGTGGCTGGGCGCTCGCAGCGCACTTTCAAAGCTGGTTGAGGCATCGCTCGCTCTGGGTGTTTACCGCCATCGTGCAGGTAGCGGTGGTCATCCAGGTCACTATCGGTGCCTTTTTACTGTCGCGAGAAGGCGTCGAGGCACCACAGTTTCATGTCTTTTATGGATTCGTCGCGCTTATCTCTGTTGGACTGATATACAGCTATCGCCATCAGCTCAAGGATTGGATCTATGCGCTCTACGGTGGGGGAGGGCTGTTTCTGATGGGGCTCGCCATCAGAGCGTTTACCCTTACGGGATAGCGGGGGTATCCACGAAACGAACACTGGTTGCGGCGCCCCAGTAGGCCTAGAGCGGCTCTTTCGTTTACGGTCTCGTCGTGCCGAATGGACTTAGAATCGTCGCAGTTGTGGTCAGCGTGGTGATGTTGCTCACCGTGTTTCGTCTCGTCATCGACGGGCAGACCCCAGCTCGAATTGTTGCCGAGATGTTGCTAATAGGTTGTGCCGTCTATCTGCTCACGTTCGTGGTATGGCCGCGCCGGTTCGCTCGGCGGACCGAGCGAACCGAGATCGAGACAAATCGACAGCGAGACTCCGAATAAAGTCTGCTACGCCCGTGGTACTGCGCGGTTGCGGGGCGCGAACGACATCACTTCGGCCAACCCGCTAGGGCCGAGGTTCGTGATCGAACCCTTTCCTAACTTGAAGTTGTACCGCAAGCTCATCGGCTGGGTAGAGGTATCGGCCGATGTCACCGCGTTCGCTGGCGAACCAGGGAACAAGAAATAGGTAAACGTCACACCCGGTGGCACGATGTCGGAGATGTAGGCGACTGCGGTGAAGCTGCCTGTCGTCTTTCGCCCGAGCTGATCGCGAACGTCGTCGCTCTCGATCGATAGCAGGTCGCCATTAGCGATACCGCGTTCGTTAGCGTCGGCGGGGTTTATCTCCAAGAAGTTTGCTGGCCAACGCTCGACCGAGGTTTGGCGACGGATGAAGTCCGACATGTTGTTCCACACCGAGTTGATACGGCCGTTAAGAACCCACATCTCATTCTTGGATTTGTCCGGAGCGAGCACCTCATTACGAGCTGCGACAGCGTCCCAGTCGGCAAACACGAAGTTGGCTTTGCCGCTATCGGTTTTGAACTTGAGATCGGAGTGAAGTCGAACGGTTTCGATCAACTCCCCGCCTTCGAGCTTTAGAGGTGTTTGAAGACCTGTGGTGCCGTAGGTACGCAAAAGGTCGTGCCCGCTCATGCCCTCGGCACGAGCTTTCTCGACCAGCGCCGAGAAGTCGCGGCGCCCACCGGCAGACTTTTCTGAAGCGAGCTCAAATAGCTCGTTCGAATCTTTCCAGTCGAATCCCTCGAAGCCCATCTTTTTGGCGACGTCGGCGAAGATCTTCCAGTCGGGACGAGCTTCTCCTGGGGGGTCCATAAAGCGTTCGTATATGCGCAGCCGACGCTCGGCATTATTGCGAGCGAAGTCTTCTTCGCCCCACGTTGCCGCAGGCAGGATGATGTCGGCGTATTGCGTCGAGTCGTTCTCGTAAATCTCGGAGTGAACCAGGACGAGCCCGCCCGCATCGATGCGGGCCTTGAGCTGTGCGAGCGCGGTCTCGAACCGGGTCGAGGTGACCTCTGGCCCCTTGGCCTTTAGCTCAACGACCGCCCGGCGTAATGCGTCGGTTGCGCCCATTGCTCCCAGCCAGTTTGTGCCCACGATCCAACGGAAGCGGGTCGCGCCTTCTACCAGCCAACGCTCGGTATCCATCTCGACCTTGTGGCCCTCGAACTCGTGCGGCGAATCCTCAAGCGGATAGCCAGCACCCTTCTGCCCACCGCGCTGATGGCCACCCATTCGCGACGTAGCACGCCCCTCTCGGCCGGTTGCGCCGAGAAGAACGCCAAGGTTTCCTATCGCAGCGGTGTTTTCGTAGTTGTGCGACCAGTACACGCCCTTTTCGAACAGCACTGAGGCCTTTGGACGATCCCCACCTGCGCCGGTGAGCAGCTCGGCAGCCTTTTGGATCTTGTCTGCCGGTACGCCCGTCGCTTTTTCGGCTCCTGCCAGACTGAAAGCGTCGGTGCTGGTGACCCAGTCTCGGAAGTCGTCGAAGCTGCGGCCGAATTGAGCGCGGCGCCATTTACCTTCTGCCTCGACCTCAGCCTTGCTAGCCACGTGGTCGTTGACGAACTCTTCGTCCCACCATCCGTTTTCGATAATTACGCGACAAATCGCTAGGTATAGCGCGGTGTCGGTTCCCGGGATGATCTGTAAGTGAATACCGCCATTCGCTTCGGCATAGTCGGCGGTAAAGGTGCGACGCGGGTCGACATAAATAACAGTGGCCCCGCCCGGCTCCTGCCAAGTGGTGAAACGAACCGTTTTGGTCTCGTATGGGTCGCTACCAGCGATGAACAAGACATCGGCCGCTTCATCGTCGACGTATGCGGCACTAAACGCATCGATGCCGGTATCGGACAGTCCGGGCACGTCGTCGCCGTCGGCCGGAGCGTGGTGTGGCGAGTAGTTTGCGGTGCCGATAGCGCCTAATGCGAGCTTCGAGCCCGCATAGACATTCTGGTAGTACTGGTAGGAATAGATCTTCATCCCCCACGCCAGTTTGCCGTGTTCGGAAATGGTGTGGGTCGAGAGCTCTGCGACGAGGTCCAGAGCCATCTCCCAAGGAATTGGTTGCAGGTTGCCGTTTACACGAAGCAACGGTTGGGTAAGCCGGTCCGATGTTAGGCCCGTCTCGGAATAGCACTTTTGCGCGAGTTGGCCACCGCGGGTCGAGTGAGTACCACCCTTATTGACCACCTCGGTATCGGGGTCAGGAAGCACAACGACGTTCTGTAGTTCGCCATCGACACGCACCACGTTGTGCATCGTCTCTGAAATCCACTGACCGGAGAGCGACGGAGCTGGAAAGTCGATGCCCAATGCGTTCTGGTCGGCCTTTGTGCCGCCCGATTCGCCGAGCGGCCACGTGTACACCTTGTAACCACATGCCACCGGGCAGTACTCGCAAACCGTCGTGTGAACAGTTGCGTCTTTGATGGGAAGTGGAACTGAAGAATCGTTGCTCATTATCAAGCTCCCTTCACTGTTACGAGTGATTCGCCGGCAAGGTTGTTGTCGTGGCCATATATCAAACGAAATACGCCATCGGCGTAGACCACATCTTCTTCGACCTCTAGCAAGACCCGAGGCAAGTTCTGGGTGGCTTGGCCGAAGCTGACGATGCCGTCACGGCTCAGATCAAACGACGAGAAGTGACAAGGGCAGGGACCGAGGGTGTTGCTCTCGGCGTCGAAGTCTGTGATGGGGCATCCCATGTGGGTGCACTGGTTCGAGAAGGCGACGATGTCGCGGTCGGGGCCGACACCGCCAAGGGTCTGCTTTCCGGTTTTCACCAACAGATTCGAAGCCGCCTCAAAGGGGTAGTCGAACCAGACCGGTTCGCCCACCTTGAGCTGACTGAGATCGGCAACGCGCGCTCGAGGGTATGAGGCCAGACGTGCTCCCGTGGCACCCGAGCTATCGTCGTCGCTGAGCACGAAACCAATCGGTACTAGCACGCCTGCGCCGACGATCGCTCCGACGGATGTGCCCGCCAAAATAAAGTCTCTTCTCGAGAGAGTCAAAAGACTGCCCTTCAGTTTAGTAGTCGGCGAGAACTCTTACCGAGGGCGGCGAGCACTGAATAGAGCACAAAGTCCCTACCGGGGAGAACTGTTGGTCCGTACCGTCACGTGGAGCAATACGGCGCGATAGCTACGCCCGAAAGGAACTGCGTGCAACTAGACCAAGACGAGGCTGGCAGCAAGCGGTCGGCGAGTGGAATGCGACCACTTGGTGAGTCTGACTCAAAGCCGTCAACTGCAGCTGCACAGGGACTCCTCATCGGCGGGTCTGCTGCTGTCGCGGGGTTTCACTTGGTACTTTTCCTCGGCATCTTGATTTACGGAGTCACTCTCGGAGCCCCAAGCGAGGAGGAGCGAGCCGTTCGCAACGCCGCCGAGCAGGCCGACGAACAAAGTGGAGTCGGGCAGCGGATTTTCGAACAGCGCTGCGCCTCATGCCACGGGATCGACGGTGAAGGAATCATCGGTCCTGGTTTCGCTGGCGTGACCTCACGATTCCCTAATGCCGCCGACCAAGCCGACATCGTACGAGCCGGGCGCGACAAGATGCCCGCGTTTGGCGGAACCCTTTCGTCCGAAGAGATCGATGCCGTGGTCGCATACGAGCGTGAGGCGTTGGGCTAGCAGCAGCCTGCTAGGCAGCGGGATTTGAGACCGGCGCCGGTCTCTGGGGAGCCGCTTCGGGCTGAGCGAGGCTCGGCTGTGGTAATGCGACCGGAGGGTCAGCTGGTGGGGTCGTTGCTATCGCGGTCTGCTTTTGGGCTTGTTCACGGGCCGCCATCCGCTCCTCGATCTTGTCAGCGCTTAGCGGACGCTCAAACAGGTAGCCCTGGATTCGCTCCACCCCCAGTGCAACCAGTCGGTTCAGTTGGCCGACGGTCTCGACGCCTTCAGCAACCATCACCAGGTCGAGAGCCTTAGCCAAAGAAGTGATGGCCTCAATGATGGCCTGATCGACCCCTGGTTGTTCGAGTCCGTCTACGAATGACTTGTCGATTTTGAGATAGTCGACCATATCGAGGCGCTTCACATAGCTCAGCGATGATCTGCCGGTTCCGAAGTCATCGATTGCGAGCTTCACACCGAGGGCTTTGAGGTCGCGAAGAACCGAGAGGGCGCTATCGAGGTGATCGATTACGAGATCCTCGGTAATTTCAAGGGTTAGGCGCCATGGCTCAAGGCCCGACCAATCGAGGACTTGCTTGACAGTCTTGGCAAAGTTTGGATCAACAAGTTGGTGTTCGGCAACGTTTACACCCATCGTAATGGGCTGGCCCGCCCAGTACGTCTGAGCCCACACCGACGCCTGCGCGCAAGCCTCGCGGAGCACGATCTCGCCAATAGTGGCCATGAGGCCCGCTTCTTCGGCTACAGGGAGAAACTCGCCCGGACCGACAAAGCCCACATCAGCTCTGTTCCAACGCACCAGCGCCTCAAACGAGGTCAGCTGATGGGTGCGGCCATCGACGATTGGCTGATAGTAGACCTCTAGTTCGCGAGCCTCGACGGCGATCCGCAGGGCTCGCTCGGTGTCGAGCCTGCTCATCGCCACTTGACGCTGCTGCTCGTCGAATATTGCGTAGCCCGATCGGGCTCGTTTCGCTCGGTACATGGCGGCGTCGGCGTCACGGACAAGCTCTTCGCTAGTTCGCGGCGTTTCCGCGTTGCTGGTGGCGATGCCGATACTCGGGGCAACGACCATTTCGCCTTTGCCGAGCGGTACGGGTCGCTCAAATGCTGCCAGGATCTGTCGAGCGATCTGAACGACCGAGTGAGTATTCACCAAACCTGGGCACACAACTACGAATTCGTCGCCACCAAATCGAGCGACGAGATCTGTTGAACGCACCGCCGTTACTAATCGTTCGCCCACAGCCCTTAGCAATTCGTCGCCGGTGCTGTGGCCCATCGTGTCGTTTATGACCTTGAAGCGGTCTAGATCCAAGAACAGGACACCGAGAGTTGTCTTGTCCTGACGGGAGTTACTGACGACGGTTTCTAGATGTCGGATCAGCCCATCGCGATTTGGTAGACCCGTGAGAGTGTCGTGGTTGGCCTGAAACTCACTCCTTCGCATGTGGGCATGGGTGCTACGCCCCATCCTTCGTTGCGTATGAGCGGCGCCGCCCGAGACCAGAGCGATTGTCACCCCGGTCAGTAACAACAGCATGCGGGCGGAGCCAGCAGTCGGCAGGAATAGTGGAAGCCCGACAAATAACAGTGCCGTGGTGAGTAGGCCAGCAGTAATTACGGTCCAGTGACACGTGAAAACGACATCGAGGATGGAGCGCCTAGACAGGTTTTTAGAGTTCTTTGGCTCCGAGGAGGTCCCAGTCTTTTTGCTCACCTCGTATTGATCGGCGCAAATCAAAGCTCGATTTACCAGAAATCTCTAACTTCGCGCTGACCCTCGTCCAGCGGTGCACGAGACGGCTAAGCAGCGCTGCGCCAGAGGAGAACGAGCCTGACGCTCAGACTATGCTGCGCCATGTCCGCCAGATCGATCGAAAGAAGAGCTTGACGTGGCCGAGCTAGACACCCTTATTGGCGGTATCGACTTCGGCGAAGGGCCGCGTTGGCACGATGGTCGGCTCTGGTATTCCGACTTCTATCAGCATGAAGTGCGCGCCGTAGACCTCGACGGAAACCAAGAGGTGATGGTCGGCGCAGACCTGCTCGCCGAGCGTCGCCCAGGGGGCCTGGGTTGGTTGCCGGATGGTCGACTATTGGTCGTCTCGATGGTCGAACGAGAGCTGTTGCGTCTCGAACCGGACCGGTCCCTAGTCCTGCACTGCAACCTGTCGCATATCGCGACCGGGCATTGCAACGACATGCTGGTTGATCAACATGGTCGTGCCTATGTAGGTAACTTCGGGTTCGACCTCGACGGTGGTGCTGAGCTGTCCCCGGCAAGCCTTGCTCTTGTGAAGCCGGACGGATCGTGCTCGGTGGCTGCTGAGGGGCTGGTGTTTCCCAACGGAGCCGTTATCACTCCCGACGGTTCGACCCTAATTGTTGGTCAGACATTCGGCGGCGACTTCGTCGCCTACGACATCGATCCGGCCGATGGATCGCTTAGCAACAAGAGGCAATGGGCGAAAATCCCAGGTACTGCCCCAGACGGTTGCGCGCTCGACGAAGAGGGCGCGATCTGGTACGCAGACGCTATTGGAGATCAGTGCATTCGGGTAGCCGAAGGTGGAGAGGTTCTAGAAACGATAGCGATTGGTCAACCTACGTTCGCCTGCATGTTGGGTGGTCCAGACGGTCGTTCGTTGTTCATCTTGTCGTCTGACTCGGCGACTCCTGAGCAAGCTGCCGGGTCCGCGAGCGGCTTCATTCGAGTGGCGACCGTCGATGTGCCACATGCTGGACTTCCCTAGGTGACTGGTGTCAACAGGTGAAGTTCGCTCTTGGGTTTCCTTTGCTCGAGCATCCTCCCAATCCCGAGTTCCTCTCGACCGAGGCGATCGCAACAATCGCGAGGGCGGCGGAGTCGGCGGGGTTTTCTGCTGTCTATCTAACCGAGCATCCTATCCCGAGCGACCGGTGGCTCGAATCCGGCGGCCACGATGCCCTCGACCCGTTCGTCGGTTTGGCAGTGGCCGCGACCGCCACCTCAACAATCGCATTGCTCACGAACCTCACACCGCTTCCGTTTCGCAATCCACTGCTTCTCGCTAAGTCGTCGGCGACACTCGATCGGCTCTCGGGAGGACGCCTAATCTTGGGCACCGGCACCGGCTACCTGAAGTCGGAGTTCTTTGCACTCGGCGTTGATTTCGACGAGCGGAACGACCTATTCGACGAGGCATTGGCAGTGCTCCGATTGGCCTGGAGTGGTGAAAGTATCAACTTTGAAGGAATCCACTTCTCGGTTCGAGATAGCTCATCGTTGCCCACCCCCTCCAAGCGAGAAATCCCGGTCTGGATTGGAGGGAACTCCAAGTTGTCGCGGCGTCGAGTAGTGGAGGCGGCCCAGGGATGGATGCCGATGCCCAATCCAAGGTCGGTGGCGAAATCACGACGTTCGGCACCCCTCGAAACCCTCGAGGATCTCGCCGAGATGATCACTGGCCTGAAGGAGCATGCCGCGAGAATCGACAGGCTAGATCCGGTCGAGGTCATGTATATGACAGCGCAAGGCGCGGCACCCGGTTTGACTGGCTGGAACCCAGATGAACACCTCGACAGTGTCGCGGCTCATGCTGAGCTTGGAGTGACGTGGCTCGCCCTCAGTGCCAACGGGCAGACCGTGGCTGAGGTGCTTGAAAATATTGAGATCTACGGTAACGCAGTCATTGCCCAAGCCTGACAGGTCATCAGCCCCGCCAAACCAAGAGCCGAAAGACTCAGGTATATGGAAATACATGCTCGTACAGTTGGCAGTACATGGGAGAGCCAGCGTGACCAACAAAGCAAATGATGATGAATTCGATCTCGATACCGACGCATTCGCCGCGCTCGCCGCGGCGCAAGAAGTTGCCTCGAGCCTCGCTGATGATCAGTGTGGTACCGAACACCTGCTGTTCGGAGTAATGCTCACCGCGTCTGGCGAGGTTACCGAGTTGCGGGATCTATTTGCTCTCGATCCACAGCGGATCGAGCGGGCGATCAAGCGCTTGGCGGAGCACCGCTTCGTCCTCGCCACCGAGGAGGGATCAATTCGGCCGTTCAGTGCTCGATCGCTTAGGGCCTTGAGCACGCCTCGAGCCGACGGAACTCGACCAGCAGGAGTGTTCGAACTGTTGCACGGAATGCTGCAGGACGATTCATCGGGCGCGTGTCAAGTATTGCGTGCGCTCGGCGTTCGCACCGAAGAGTTGCGCAGGCTGGCAGCTTATGGAACGAGGCATCTCAGTGATGACCAGGTCGCTAACCTTATGGAGGCGCTCGACCGGCGCACAACAGCCGAATTTCGACCTTGGTGGGGTCCGCGTCCAGCCGCTCCGATTGAGACGATGGCGTTTGGAGACGTCGAAGGAACCATGGAAGTCGCTCGGAGTGAATCGGCTCGAGCAAGCATCCGCACGCTTGCTGTTACGAACCAAGGATTCGGCCTAACCCTCACCGTCGAGTCGATCACCCCCTGGCTGTTGCCACCCGTGCTTCAGCCCAGCGAAGTCTTGGTTCCCGGTTCGTTTCCGGCACACGTAGCCGGGCCAGAGCTGCTTGAACTCGAGCTGGCATTCGACGATGGCCGATCGGTATCGAACCGGCTCGCCACACGACGTTGGGACGACGGCGCGCCCGATGGTCCGCAACTCACCTATCTTGGGCACCGCGCAGAGGTTGTTACGTTCAACGACCGTCGCCGGACCGAAAAGCGCACGGTCACTGCCGACTGGTGGGTCTGGCCGCTGCCGATCGAGGGCCCGGTCGAGGTTCGAGTTACTTGGCCTGCAGAGTCGCTCCGTGGTGCGGCCTCGTTCGACAGCAACCCCCTGATTCAAGCCGCACGAAGTCTTTCAGCCGAGGCCACTTAGGACCCGCGCCGGTAGGTGAGCGGAGCGAACCCACTCGCCGCTGTCCGTGGGTCCAACAGCGAAATGAGTGGAAAGCAACAGCTTTCGGGGACAGTACTCTCACCTAATGGCTATGCCACTTAGTCGCTATTGGCGATTGTCTGGTTGGAGTTGATGCCGCAGGGTTGGGTCAAATGGCCCAGCTGTTAGGCAGGAAAGTGGCGACTCGCAGCCGTCTTGCTGCAAGGATTCGTAAAGCTCGGCGCTTTTGCTCAGGTTGTACCCAATCGGCACCGATGAGTTCTTCGTGGAGACGAAAGTAAATGAGCTTCGGGTCGTTGACCTCGCCGATGAGTTCGGGATAACGATCTCTGAAACGCTCGCGCTTTGTGAGATGTTCGGTATTCCAGCACCGTACGGCTCGTCTTTGATCTCACCCGAGGCAGCCGAACTGCTCCGCGGTCTGGCACGCGGCGACATCGACCCGCAGAACACCGATCCGAACCTGATCGAAGCCGCTCGCGCTGAGGGTTCAGCGCCAGCGCCTCCTCCACCTGTCAGTGAAGACGAATCTGATGATCTTCGCTCGGCGCTCGATAAGACGTCGAGCGATTCGACAGCGACGTCCGTTGATGGCCAAACAGAGTCAACCGATTCTGATGTCGAACTCTCCGAGACCCAACCAGATAGCACAGACCGGTCTACCTCGAGTCTCGCAAGGCCACCTTCACGGCCAGAATCATTGACCCGCCCGCTCGCCAAACGAACTAACGCAACGCGAC
>CBERPN010000011.1:0-34706 GCA_965524675.1 uncultured bacterium | reverse complement strand
GGGCGAAGTTCTCTGTAGCGCCACAGTCGATATCGGTGCCTGAAGTCAAGCCTAGTAACCGTAGTCAAGGAGCGAGGGACGAGTAACGGGGTCAGGCGCCAGCATCAGCAGAGCGCATCGAGGGCCCTTCCCCGGGAGCACCACCAACATCCTGACAGCGAAGCGAACGGCGATTGCGCCTGCGAGAGTTAGGGCCGTTTTCCGAATTCAGGGCTTTCTGTGCGGGTGCGTTTTAGTTCCCAGAATCCGTCGATGTCCATCATGGCTCCGAGGGCGTCCCATAATTTGAGGGCGTCGTCGTGGTCGGGCACTCGGGTAATGACCGGCCCGAAGTAGGCCGAGCGAACACCCTTGCTGTTCACCTTGGCGATAAGTGGAGTGCCGATGTCGTTACCTGCAAGCCCGAGGCCATCGTCCATCGATTCGCGGATGGCGACATCGAACGACTCGTCGTCGGCGGCCGCTGCGTGCGCTGGATCCAGGCCGGCAGCGGTCAACGCATCAGCGATATCGAAGTCGAGGTTCTTGTCGTGATGAATTCGGGCACCTAGCTGGAAGTAGTAATCCTTGATCGGGCCCGACCCAACCTCGGCTCGCACCGACTCCATCACCCTCAACATTCCATGGGTTGTTTTGACGGCCTCGTAGTGGTCGCTATCGGGCTGAGTTTCGTTCTTAAACAGAAGACTGATTGGTTTCCACTCGACCTTAAGGTCTCGTTCTTCGGCGATGTCGACGACCCACCTGGCCGTCACCCAGCACCACGGTCAAATGGGGTCTACCCAGAAGTCAATATTGGTTGTCATATCGCCGAAGACTAGCGGCAAAGATGCCCGCTACAGCACAGTGCGGTCGAAGTTGAATAGCTACGATAAGGGTCGTGGAGATTCGCAGTGGACCTACAGTGTTCGAACAAGTTGGCGGCACTCCGTGGTTCGTTAATCTCATCGACCGGTTTTACGACGCGATCGAGACCGACCCGGTGGTGCGGCCGATGTATCCGGAGGATCTTACGGAGTCGCGGAGCCACATGGTTGGGTTCCTTCAGCAGTTTTGGGGAGGCCCAACCGACTACAGCGACAATCGCGGGCACCCTCGCTTGCGCATGCGCCACGCGCCGTTTGTCATCGGCGAAACCGAAAGAAATGCATGGCTGGGTCACATGCTCGACGCCGTTCGATCAGGCGATCTCAGCCCAGAACTCGAACAGCAGATGGTCGATTATTTCGAGCGAGCCTCCACCCACATGATCAACGCGGATTAGCGTCGCGGCTGCTCCCAGCTTCTTACCGGAATTGGATCGCCCAGGCGGGGGTGGCCTGTGCTTGGGCCCCACGGCGATCCGGGCCCTCCAGGGCCTCGAAACTGGTCGAAGAAGTTGGTCAAGACCGGAGGATTGCGACGCCGTTTTTCGGCCTCTGCGCGACGGCGCTCTCTCTTAGCGCCGCTCAGGACGAACCAGCCGAGCAGCATGGTCCACAGGCCATTGCCCGCTCCAGCAAACACCTGAAGTGCTCCGAGCGCGACCGCGAGGCTGCCGAGTGTGTGACCGACCTTAGCGGCGCTGATCGTGGCATCCAATGGCTTGCCACTCCGTTTCCAAAGGTAGGCCTGCAGGATGCGCCCTCCGTCGAGAGGTAGCGCCGGAATCAGATTGAACAGCGCCAGTCCGGTGTTCACCACGCCGAGATATCCGAGCAACACCACCAGCAACAATGGTGCTTCAATCCACCACGCGGCTACTGCGAGTGCTCCGCCGATGACGCCAAGTCCGACGCTGACGACAGGCCCCGCCGCCGCGATTCGAAAGGCATCACCGGCGGTGCGTGCTTCTGACTTGAGGCGTGCGACTCCGCCCAACAACCACAGGGTGATTCCGTCGACCTCAACGCCAGCGCGTTGCGCGACCAGCGCGTGGCCAAGTTCATGTAGCAGGATCGATCCGAATAGACCCACGACGGCCAAGCCAGCGATCGCGCCGTATGCGAATAGTGTGAAGCCAGGGGCAAGACTGGGGAGCAGCCCCGTCGCTAGATTGCTGACAGCGAGTGCGCCGAAGAGCAGCAGACTCCAGTGCATGCCAAGCGATATGCCTCGTATCTTGCCGAGCCGAAATGTGTCACGCACCGCAGTGCCTTTCTCTCCCCAAAGTCGATTGTGTGGGTTGTCGCTGTTTCAACCATCGAAGGGTCGACGGTATTTCAGCGTGAAGACATCGTGGCAGATCGCTTCGAAAGCGGGGGTAAGGACCCTCGCCGGTAGGTGAGCGGGGCGAACCCACTCGCCGCTGTCCGTGGGCCTAACGGCCCCGTCACCGTAGGCGACAGGAGTGGAAAGCAACAGCTTCCGGGCACAGTAATCTCACCTACTGGCTAAGCCCCTAAGTATGCTCTGCGCATGAGTGGTGAGCTGCTGGAGCTTCAGTTGGGCGACGAGCCAAGGTCGTGGAGCGCTGCGGGATTTGTTCTCGCTGGCCCCAACCGTGATGCGGTGGTGCTTGACGGAGTCGTGCTGCGGCTGGTCGGGCGGTCGAAGGGAGTGGGGATTCTCGCCTGGCATATCTCTGGTGTCGCTGACGAAATCGATGGTTTGTCATCATCTGGACATGTGCCCATCCTCGACGAACTGCCGCACCCCAACGGTGTTTCTTCGATCGACCACATTGTGGTTGAGACCTTCGACTTCGACCGTTCTATTCGGGCATTCAACGCCGCGGGACTGAACGACCGCCGAACGCGCAAGTTCTTGGTCGGTGGGTCTGAACGTCAACAGACATTCTTCTGGGCGGGTTCGGTAATCGTAGAGACGATCGGGGAAGTAAAGCCCACCGGCGAGGGGCCGTCGGTCTTGTGGGGGCTCGCGCTGGTGAGCGAAGATTTAGAATCTACAGCCCAATACCTCGGCGATCTCATCTCGCGACCGAAGGCGGCGGTGCAATCAGGTCGCCAAATCGCGACCCTGCGAACCACTGAGCTAGATATCTCGATGCCGGTAGCGGTCATGACGCCCCACGGTCGTTCCACCTGACTACGGCGTCTAGGGATTGGTCACACTTCACATCGATGAGCAAGAGCGAAGTGGTCTCAGTCGGTAGTGCTGGCGAATTCGCTTCCGAGGTAGGCGGCGATTACCGCAGGATCTTGCTGCACCTCACGAGGAGAGCCGAGGGCAATTCGCTGTCCGAAGTCGAGAACCATGACGCGATCGGCGATGTCCATTACTAACCCCATGTCGTGTTCGACCAAGATCATTGCAATCCCGAGCTCTCGTTGCACATCGAGAATAAAACGAGCCATATCCTCGGTCTCTTCGAGGTTCATGCCAGCAACCGGCTCATCGAGCAGCAACAACTCAGGTTCCATCGCCAGAGCCCGGCCCAGTTCAACCCGCTTCTGGAATCCGTAGGGTAGTAGGGCTACCGGGTGTTTTCGCCATTGTTCGATTTCGAGGAAGTCGATGATGTCCTCGACGTGGCGCCGGTTGGCGATCTCTTCTTTCTTTGCCGGACCGAGCCAAAATGCCCCCGAGAGCCATGATCTCTGCATGCGGATGTGGCGGCCGGTGAGCAGGTTGTCGATAACCGTCATCTGCGGAAATAGTTCGATATTTTGAAAAGTTCGTGCAATTCCGAGACGAGCGACATGGTCGGGGCGAGTTCCCATTATGGATTCGCCCTTCCACCGTATGTCGCCCTCCTGAGGGCGGTATACCTGGGAAATGGTATTGAATATCGATGTCTTGCCTGCGCCATTCGGGCCGATGATCGCGAATAGTTCGTCTTTTTCGACGGTAAAGGAAACATCGCTGATGGCGGTCACGCCCCCAAAGCGCAGCGTAATGTCGTCTAGTTCGATCAAATGCTGTGTCATTTGTGATTCCTCAATGCACGTGCTGAGTTCACGACGCCCACCGCTTACGTCGGCGGTAGTGTTTGACGTCTCGGAACGATTTCTTCGTACCCTCGTCGCCGTGGAGACCGAGGTAGAACTCTTTGACGTCGTCATTGGCCAGAAGCGTTGCGCCAGCTCCGTCCATTACCACCTTGCCGGTCTCCAAGATGTAACCGTAATGCGCGATATGAAGTGCCATCATTGCGTTCTGCTCGATGAGTAATACGCTGGTGCCCTGTTTGTTGATGTCGACGATGATGTCGCGGATCTGCTCGATGAGCATCGGCGCCAAGCCCAACGAAGGCTCATCGAGGATGAGTAGCTTGGGGCTCGCCATCAGCGCTCGTCCAATAGCAAGCATCTGCTGCTCGCCGCCCGACATGTACCCGGCGACCTGTGAGCGGCGGTCGGCGAGCTGCGGAAAGAGATCCATCACCCGTTCGTAGGAGGCTTTGTTCTCCGCTTTATCGCGAACGGTAAACCCGCCACAGGCCAGGTTTTCGTCGACAGTTAGTTCACCAAAAACGCGCCGACCTTCCATGACCTGAGTTATCCCAGCTTCGACGATGGCCGATGGTTTCAGTTTGGACAGATCGACCCCGTCGAAGACGATGCTGCCCTTGGTGACTGCGCCGTCGTGCACATCCAGCAGCCCCGAAATCGCTCGGGCCGTTGTGCTCTTGCCCGCACCGTTAGCGCCCAGCAAAGCGACGATCTGCCCGTCGGGAACCTCGATTGAGAGGCCGCGCAGCGACAGAATGACTTCGTTGTACACCACTTCAAGGTTTGCTAACTCGAGCACACCACACCCCCTACTTAGAACTCTTGGTCTTGTTGAAAGGGGGCCGGAACTAAGTCCGACCCCCTATCGCATAGCTGACTACTGACTAACTCCTAGATTGCGAAGCAGGGGTTGTAATCCCAGTCGGCCGCAGTCTGAGAGGTGTAGGCCCCATCGATCAGTTCGAGACCGTCGCCAACATCGTCGAGCACGGTTGCGTCGGCGTTGTAGTTGTCGAGCGTTACGTCGAAGATGAACGAACTACGAATTACCTGGTCGTTTGGTTCACCAGCGTAGGACAGGTCGGGCATAAGGCCCTGCATGTCGATGGTGGTTTCGAGCGCTGCGTTTACGATGCCCTGGCGGGTCATGTCGCCATTTGCGGCCGCTGCCTCAAGTACCTGTCGCACAATTTCGCCCTGAATCCAGCTGACAACGTAAACGCTAAGGAACTGGTTGTCGGCACGGTACTCACGCATCAGCGAAAGTACGTCGTCCATACCCGCAGAACCGCCCGAGCCGATTGCGGCGTAGGGCTGTACGTGCGTGTAGTTGGTGTCGAGCAGTGGAGCGATGTCGCTGTCGAGAAGCAGTGGGCTAAACGAAGGCCCGTTTCCGCCCCATTGGCCCTCGAATCCCTGCGCTGCAGCTCCACCCATGATCTCAGCCATTAGGCCAGCGTTCGTGGTGGCCCAAACAATGTCGGCCTCTGACGCGACGAGCGAGGTGATAACAGGAGTCTGGTCGGAACCGGGAATTACCTGACCTTGGCCGTCGTAAACGACCTCAAGCCCAAGTGCTTCTGCAGCCAGCTTGGCGCCGAGTGCGCCATCTTCGCCGTAGTCACCGGGGAAGCTAAGAATGGCAACGGTCGTAGCGTCGAAGGTCTCGGCGAGATAGCTCACGCCGTTCATGCCCTCTACGCAGTAGTTGGTTCCCCACTCGAACACGTTCGAGCTTTCGGCGGTTGCCCAGCTCGAGTTCCACGACAACGGAATCGCGAACAGGCCGTCATCCACGAGGTCTTCGCGGATCGATGCCGTATGCGGTGATCCGGTCGATGTACCGATCATCGCGACACCGTCGGCGCCGTCGCTCGACAGTGTGTCGTAGTGTTGCTGATGGGTCGGGACGTCGTAGCCAGTGTCGAGTACAATAGTCTCCACCTGACGACCAGCGATGCCACCGTTGTCGTTGAGACGCTCGAAGTATGCTTCGCTGCCGTCGGTGATCGGAACAGTAAGACCAGCGAAGATACCTGTTAGGTCGGACAGGAAGCCCACCTTGATGGTCTCGTCATCGACCCCAATATCGGTGAGGATTTCGCCCCCGTCATCCATTGCCTCGGTGGTGGTAGGAGCATCATCTTCGTCATCCATTGCCTCGGTGGTGGCAGGAGCGTCATCCTCGTCCTCCATTGCCTCGGTGTCTGGCGGACTTGTGTCCTGGGCGGTGGTGCCGCCGTCGTCGTCGGAGCCGCAGGCCGCCGCAATCAATGCGAAAGCCAACAGCACGGCCATTAATAGCCGAAATTGTTTCATATTTGGGAATTCCCCTCCTGGTTGTGACCAATGGTGCGGATGCACCAGGTCATTCTGTTGGAATTAGTAGCTGAAGGGCCACCGCTTCCAGTAATTCCTCGCTTTAACCCAGATCCCGAAGAGCCCAAGAGGCTCAAAGATCAAGAACACGATGATCAGAACACCAAATAGTACGACGTTCCAGTCGAAAACGCTTAGCGGCCACCCTTGCGACTCGATTCCGCTGGCAATAATGCCAAAGTCGCCGTCGCCGCCAGTGGTGAGCAGTGCATCCGAGACAGCCCCCGAAACCCCGCCCTCGGCGTCGCCAAGCCATTTGGTGAACTCTTCGACGAACCGGGGAATCATTACAACAAAGAACACCCCAATAAGAGTTCCCGAAGTTGTCCCAGCCCCGCCGATGAGGATCATGGCGATGAACTCGACCGAGAACAGCAGGTTGTAAGTATCGGACAACAGTTGGCCGCTCAAGCCAGCGAACATGGCCCCAGCGATGCCCGCGAAAAACGAGGAGATTGCGAAGACGATCACCTTGTACTTGAACTCGGGCACACCCATTACTTCGGCCGCTATGTCGCGGTCGCGGATTGCCTGCAGAGCTCGGCCGGTTCGGGACCGCACGATGTTCTTCGCGACGACGGTGAAGCCGATGACCATAACCAAGAAAAAGAAGTACTTCTTCTGATTCTCGGAGACATCGAACCATAGCCAGTGGCCATCATCGCTCATGTTGATGAGCGGCGTCTCTTCTCGCCAGAGACGCAAGTCGAAACCTTGGAACTCACGCCCCAGCGATGGCGGCCCAGCGATCTTACGACCAAAAGCCATATTGCCGAGGTGGATCCCGACGAACACCAACCCCAGCGTGACAATGGCTAAGTAAAGACCTCGAACCCTCACTGCAATCGGTGAAACTAGAATCCCTACAAGAGCGGCCGCGATACCAGCGGCGGGCAACCAAACCCAAACGGGCAAACCGTGGCCCCATACTTGGCTGTTTGCCTCGCCTCCGAGGTAAACAGCAGTGCAAGCGCCGACCCCCATGAAGAAGGCGTGGCCCAACGAAACCTGGCCAGCGACACCGCTGAGTAGGTTTAGGCCTAGTGCAGCGATCATCAGCACCATCACCTGGCTGATGATCCTTAACCATTGTTCGTCGCCCAGGAAACGGACGACTGGAATTTGGCTGATAATCGGAAGATCGAACGGCATCAGGAACAGTACGAGAATGAACAAGCCGAGTAGAAGTTTCTGGGTCCACGTCGGGAGCAGTTTAGTTTCCTGCTCGTAGGAGGTGTAGAGATTTGGGCGGCCGAACATGTCAAACCCTCCGAATTTCTGGAGTACCGAACATTCCGTAGGGTCTTATGACCAAGCCTATGAGCATTACGACATACGGGATGACCAGCGGGTAGCCGGGACCAATGGTGCTTGCTAGGCCGGCCGCGTACTGGCCAGCAAAAATCTCAGTGGATCCAATGAGTAGACCGCCCAGCAGCGCCCCGACTGCGGAATCCAGTCCGCCCAATATCACAGCCGGAAGAGCCCGAAACGCGATGTTGGCACTCGTCGGGTCGATTGAGCCGGTCTGCTTAACCGGCGGTTGGCTTCCCATGATCCCGCCAAGGGTGGCTAGGACCGCGCCCGCGGCCCATGCGATTGCAAATACCCGGCCGACGTTAATGCCCTGGGCCATCGCTGCCTCTTGATCGAGAGAGACCGCCCTCATGGCGATGCCCAAGCGGCTGCGGTAAAAGAAGTAGACGGCGATGAAGGCGACGGTGGCGGCCACGATGCCGGCGACATAACTCCAGTTAATGAAGGCGTCGCCAATCTTGAAGCCCTGGACCCCCCAAGGAACTCTGAGGGATCGCAATTCGGTCTCGGATGTGTCGTTGTTGAAGGTGCGCAGCATGGTCTCGAGACCGAGTGTGATCACTGCGACCGAGAACAAGGGCTGCCCGATCATCGGCCTTATCGCCAACCGCTCGATAACCAGCCCGAGCAAGGCGGCAAAAGACAGTGCTAGGCCGACGCTCAAGAACCATGGGATCCACGAAGCCCCGCCGATTCTTAGCAACGGATTCTCGATGGTTGTGAGCGGAATGTGCCCATCGGCCACAGCGAACGATAAGAACAACGCACCCGCTACAGCCAAGGAGCCCTGAGCAAAGTTGACGGTCTGAGTGGCCTTGAAGATGAGCACGAATCCGAGAGCGATCAGCGCGTAAGTGGATCCCAATCCGAGTGACTTCATGAAGGTCTGAAGAAACAGGTCGGGATTATTGATGAGCTGCATCACGAGGAAGATGACCGTTGGAATCAACACTCCGACCATAAAGGCCAGCGGAACGTTGCTGCGAAGACCCTTTACGAAGTCGTTGCTGAGAATTGCTGTCATTGGTACATCGACTCCACGAGTTCACCAAAGATGTCGGCCATTGCGCCACGCTTTAGTTTCTGCGTGGCGGTGACCTCGCCGTCTTCGTGATCAAGCTGTTTTGGGATCATGGCAAACTTTCGGATATTTTCGACCCGAGCAAACTTTTCGTTTGTCTGGTCGACCACTCCCTGTATTAGCTCGATCACCTCGGGCTTCTCGCCGAGATCGCGGTAGGTCGTATATGGGATATTCTGGCGGAAGGCCCAGTCGCCCACGGTGTCGAGTTCGATTCCGATGAGCGCCGTGAGGTATTTGCGGCCTTCACCGATGACCATCGCCTCATTCACATAGGGCGAAGCCTTCAGCGTGTTCTCGATCTCGGATGGCGAGATGTTTTTGCCACCCGACGTAATGATGATGTGTTTAATTCGGTCGACGATCTTGATGTGGGTACCACCAACCCATTCGCCCACATCGCCGGTCATCAGCCAGCCATCGTCGGTATAAGTTTCGGCGGTCTTTTCGGGCTTGTTCCAGTAGCCGAGGAAGTTGCCGTCGTGCTTGGTCTGTATCTCGCCCGTTTCTTCATCGATGCGGAGCCCAATATTTGGGTACGGCTCGCCCACCGTTCCTAGCTCCATTCGGCCGACGAAGTTCGCTGAGGCGATGGCGGAGTTTTCGGTCATGCCATAAAGCTCGTACACCGGGATGCCAATCCCGATAAAGAACTCAAGAACCTCTGGGGCGACCGCGGCTGCTCCTGAGCCTGCGTATCGGACGCGCCGTAGTCCGAGGCGTTCTTGCAGTGGCCGGAATACGAGAGGATAGCCAATGGCGTGAAGAACTCTGCTCTTAAGGGTATGGTCGCCGCCGTTGGCCACCTTTTCTCTGCCGATTATTCGCGCCAGCCCGAGACCGAAGTTCAGTACCTTTTTCTTGAAGAAGGTTGCGTCGTTGCCCTTGATTAAGGCGATCGCGTGGAGTTTCTCCCAGATTCGAGGCACCGCAAAGAAAATGGTGGGCTGGACCTCGCGAAGATTCGCGTTGACCAGTTCGATCGACTCAGCAAAGTTGAGAACCGGCCCGGCTCCGACCATCGTCCAGGTCGAGAAAATGCGTTCGGCGACGTGACACAACGGCAGGTAAGTGACAATGAGGTCTTTGGGCGACGGGGGACCGCCCCGCATCCGGTCGCCGGAGTTTACGATCACGTCGATGCAGAACGCGGCGTTCTTGTTGGTGAGCATGGCGCCCTTAGGGGGCCCGGTGGTACCTGAGGTATATACCAACGTCATCACGTCTTCTACGGTGGCCTCGGCCATTCGGCGTGTGAGGTCGTCGCGAAACTCGGCCTTGTGTTGGCGACCCAGTTCGAGAAAATCGTCCCAATGGATGAGACGATCGTCGGCTGTTTTACCGAAGCCACGGGCTTCAACGTAGATGATTTTCTCGAGTGAGCGAAGTTTCGATGAGTCGATTTCAGCGACCTTGTCGTACTGCTCCTGGTCTTCTGCAAAATGAACTCTTGCACCGGAGTCCGAAAGCAGATATTCGACTTCCGCGCTGGGGTTGGTGGGATAAAGGCCCACGGATATTCCACGAATCGCGACGGTTGCCAAGTCGAGAATGACCCACTCGGGTCGGTCCTCGCAGTGGATGGAAACTCGATCTCCCACGTCGATGCCGAGAGCCAGCAGTCCGTGCGCAGCAGCTTCTATGTGGCCCCAGGTTTGAGCCCAAGTGTACTCGCGCCAGATCCCCAGGTCTTTTTCGCGCATTGCTACCTGCGTTGGAGCCCGATCGGCCCAGGCCTTCGCCAATGAGGCGACCGTGGTTGTACCAACAGTCGACTTCGGCGCTTGTTGTAGCGTCGACATGAAATCCCCTCGTCCAGTCGAACCAATCCTCAGCGTCGGACTCTAGTCGGGTCGTGTGTCGGTGTCGCTACTCCGGCCATTGCCATGCGGGCCGGTTCGGGTGAACTCTAGGCAGAGGCCTGGTTCTGTGTGAGCGGATAGTGCCGAAACCAGCGACACTGACTCCATGCATGAATTCTACTTCTGGATGATTCGATGAGTGATTGCGGTGCACCGTTGCCCACGACCTGTGTGGTTGGTGCTGGGCCAGCGGGTTTGGCGGCGGCTCGGTCGTTTCTTGCCCACGGGCTTCCTGTTGAGGTCTTCGAACGGCACAACGCAATTGGTGGCTTGTGGGACCCGACCAACGAGGGCACAGCAATTTATGAGTCGGCCCACTTCATATCGTCGAAGACCATGTCTGGGTTTCCGGAATTCCCGATGCCCGACCGCTTCCCCGATTATCCGTCGCATGGCCAGATCCTCGAGTACCTGCGCTCCTACGCCGAGACCTTTGATCTGCACCGCGTTATTACCACCGGATGTGGCGTAACCAGCGCCGATTGGAACCTAGGGCGCTGGCAAGTGAAGTTGGCCGATGGGCGTGAGCGGTCCTTCGATCACTTGATTTGTGCCAATGGCACCCAGTGGCATCCCGAGATGCCCGAGTACCCGGGCGAATTCAACGGCGAGATGATCCACTCGGTAGAGCACTGGTCGGCCGACCGGTTTCGAGGAAAACGGGTCCTTGTCATCGGGGCTGGCAACAGTGGGGTCGACATAGCCTGCGATGCCGCCACGGCCGCCGACTTTGCGGCTATCAGCATGCGGCGGGGCTACCACATCATTCCCAAACACATTCTTGGGCAGCCAGCCGACGTGTTTGGAGCGACCGGACCAGATCTACCGCCGCGGGTCACCCAGGCGGTGTTCGGAAAACTGCTACGGCTCCTCGTAGGCGATCTAACCAGGCTGGGCTTAGCGAAGCCCGACCACAAACTGTTCGAGACCCATCCGATTCTCAACAGCGAAATCCTGCATTATCTGTCACATGGTGACTTGGTCGTCCGACGCGACGTCGAGCGATTCGATGGCGCCACGGTGCACTTTGTCGACGGCACTTCGGACGAGTTCGATCTCATCGTTCTTGCCACCGGTTACCGAATCGAGGTTCCCTATCTCGACAACTCGCACTTCGAATGGCATCACAATCGCCCGCAGCTCTACCTCAACGCCTTTCACCGTTCGAATCCGCAGCTTCACGCCATTGGTTTCGCCGAAGGCGATGGCGGTGCGTACACAGCCTTCGAATTAACCGCTGATTCCATCGCTGGCCTAATACGGATGCTTCACAGCCAACCTCACCGTCGACAGGAGTGGTTAGATTTCGTTGCAACCGACGACAGCGACGTTGGCGGCGGGTTCAAACGCGTCGACTCTCCGCGCCACACCAACTATCTGCACCTGGCCCATTATCAGAAGCAGCTCGCAGCGTTGGGGGACAGGTTTAGCTGGGCGAAGAGTGACTGATAGGCTTTTCCTGGGGCAATGAGTACGTGACGGTTGCGTGGGCGACTAGATCGTCAGGGTTGTTATCCATCGCCAGGTCGACAGAGGCGTAAGCCAAGCTGCGACCAAGCTTGAGGATCTTCGCGGTGGCAAGCACGTCGCCACCCCGAGCGGTTCTGAGGAAGTTGATCTTAAGATCCCAAGTGACGGCCATGGGAACAATGCCAACCTTGGTGAAAATTGCAACCCATACCACCAGATCGGTGAGTTCCATCAGAGTCGGGCCCGAAATGATTCCGCCGGGACGAAGGTTCTTTTCGAGGTACTGCTGGCGGGCCACCGCGAATCCGGGGCCGATCTTCTCAATGGTGGTGCCGCGCTCAACCGAGAACCCCATGTTTTCGCGCAAGTAGGCATTGACTTGCTCGACGGTCAGCCCGTCGGCGACAGCGGATTCGACCTCATCGTTCATGATTTCGCATTCTCAGTCGTCAAACGCAACGTCTTGCCCCGAAAGTGTGCGATCACCCTGTCTTCACTGGTGATCACCGCATCGTGCAGCGCGTTTCTGACGTCGAGCGTGGTGGCGATCGACGCCGTGAGTACATCGCCAACGTAGGCCGCCGCGACGAAGTCGATCGTCGCCGCGGTGGCCATCGCCACCGGCCCATCGGCGTTGCTCACGTATGCCATTGCGGTGTCGGCAAGTTGAAAGATTATTCCTCCGTGGCAGGTACCGCGAGGATTCAGCATTTCTTCGGTTACCACGACGCGGATTGTCACCCGGCCTGGCGTCGCTTCGACCAGTTCGATTCCTAGAGCGGCCGCCGAAGGGTCCGTTGCATGAAGCTGCTCAGCCGACATCGAGTCCGTCATCGTCTCAGAGACTAGCTGCGAGTGAAAGGAAGCGAATGCTCCCAATCGGCAAGCAGGGTGCGTAGCCCGGTGAGCAGAAGCAGAGGCTGGTCAAGCATCATGTGGTGGCCAGCCTGGGGGATCTCGATCACCGGAGCTACCCGACCGAGCTGCTCGTACATGTACCGGCCAATGTCATCGGTCACAAGTCCAAACTCAGATCTGAACACGGCTACCCGACACGTGATCTTAGACAGCAGCGCGCCAGGCTCGGAACGTTTTGGTAGGAACAGACGGCTGTCGAACTTCCACGTCCAGCCATCGTCAACTTCCTTGAGCGAGTTCCAGGCGACGTAGCGTTTGATGAACGGCTCGTAGTGTTTCTGCGCTGGTACTGTCCGCCACTTTTCGGTAGCAAGCTCTCGCGACGGGTACACCTTTGGATTCTTGAAGTCGAACCCCCGGCGCCCTTGTTCCATTTCGGGATCGGGCTTGGCCACTGGAGAGTCGAGCACAATGGCTCCACCGATAGCGTCGCTGTGAAACGCGGCGGTGGCGATCGTGACGAACCCGCCCATGCTGTGGCCGACGACAATTGGTCTGGGGGCCATAGCAGAGTCTTCGATTACGGCGACCACTTCGTCGGTCCAGGTTTGCAGGCTGTAGCCACCTTCGCGCCAATCGCTGTCGCCATTACCCGAAAGGTCGAGAGCTACCACCCGGTAATCGTCGGCGAACAGCGGTGCGAGAAAGCTCCACCAATGCGAGTTGGCGCCACCGCCGTGGATTAGCACTAGGCCTGGGCTGTCGACACTCCCCCAGGCGAGGTAGTGAATGGCTGCGCCCTGAACCTCGACGGTGCCAGGTTCACCAGGGGTAGCAAGCGAACGTTCGAACCAGCTTGGTCCAGCAAATTTCATCGGACCGAATCCTATTAGCTCAGCTGTTCCCATTCGCTCATGAGTCGTGCCGCTTCGTCCTTGGCCTGATCGTGTTTGGCCAGGACTTCCTTCATGAGTTCAGGGTTTTCGTATGTGGCTGGCTCGGCGAGCTGCGCTTGAAGGGCAGCCACACTCTGTTCGGCCTTCTCCCATTTTCGCTCCACCGAGTTCAGCTGCTTGCGCTGTTGCTTGGTGGCGTTGTGCGTTTCGTTGCGCTTCTCGGCGTCCGATCGTTTCTGCTGTGCCTTTGCCGCACTTGGTTTTGGCTTGTTAGTTTCATTCGGTTTCTTCGTGTTATCTGCAGCGGCGGTTCGGATCCCCATGCTGCCCTCGGCGGCGAGCACGCTCTCGGGTACTCCTTCGTGCCAGACCGCTCGACCGTTTCGAACCTCGATTACCGCATCGGCGACCGAGCGGATCAGGTAGCGGTCGTGGGTGACAAGAAGCAGTGTGCCGGGGTAGGCGATTAATGCGTCCTCGAGCACGTCGCAGCTCACAAGATCGAGGTGGTTGGTGGGCTCGTCGAGAACTAGCAGATTCACGGGGTCGGCCATGGTTTTGCCAAGCGCAAGCCGTGTGCGTTCACCACCGCTCATGTCGCCGACGAGTCGGTCGCCAGCCTCGCCCGGAAATCCAAACGAGCCGAGCAGGGTGCGGAGGTTCCGGCCGTCCTCGCGAAGCCCGGCGCGAAACGACTCCCATGCGGTCAGCTGCGGGTCGAGTTCGTCGGCTTGTAGCTGTGCGAAATGGGCGACATCGACGTTAGCTCCGATCTCGACGGTGCCTTCGCTGGCCTTGAGTTGGCCGAGAATCACCTTTACCAGGGTGGTCTTGCCAGCGCCGTTCGGCCCCACGAGTGCTACTTTGCGGCCTCTTTCAATGACGAGGTCTACCCCGTCGAGAATTGGCGTGTCATCGTACGCAGCCTTCACGCCGCTGAGCTGCACCACGATGCGCGACGATCGCTGCGGTTCGGGGAAAGCGAACTTGGCCTTGAGTTCTTTGGCCGTCGGCAGTTTGATCCGTTCGAGCTTCTCGAGGGTCTTTACCCTGCTCTGAACCTGACGAGCTTTGGTCGCCTTGTAGCGGAATCGGTCGATGAACTTCTCGACATCGGCGACCTTCTTAGCCTGGTTGGCGGCCGCAGATTCGAGTAGGGCAAGCCGTTCTTCGCGCTGCACTATGAATTCTGCGAAGCCGCCGACGTACTCGGCCACGGTGCCGTTGGCCAATTCGATCACCCGGTTGGCGATCGCGTCGATGAACTCGCGGTCGTGACTTACGAACAGCAAGGCACCCGACCAGTCGGCGAGATGAGCCTCAAGCCAGGCTTCGCTATCGATATCGAGGTGGTTGGTTGGCTCGTCGAGTACGAGTACGTCGGGTTCTGCCAGAAGTAACTTGGCGAGGGCCACTCGCATTCTCCAGCCGCCGGACAATTCAGTGACCGGGCGCTCGGCATCGTCGGAGGCGAACCCCAAGCCGGCTAGAACACGGTGGGCTTGGGCTTCGATGCTGTAGCCGCCTTGCTGTTCGAATCGAGCCTGCACTTCGCCGTACTGTTCGATGACCTCGGCCTGCTCGTCGCCCTCGGTGGAGCCAAGAAGTGCTTCGAGTTCGTGAAGCCTGTCGGCAAGTTCGGCGATCTGTTCGGCCCCGGTGAGGACCTCTTCGAGAACTGAACCCTTGGCCTCGGTGGCGATCTCTTGGGGGAGGTAGCCAATGCGCATGCCCTTTGGCTGGTGGACCTCGCCAGAGTCGGCATTTGTTAATCCGACCACAATCTCCAACAACGTGGTCTTTCCCATGCCGTTACCGCCGACGAGCGCGATGCGTCGTCCGGGCGACAACTGGAGGCTGACGTCGGAGAACAGGGTTCGGGCGCCGAACGATTTAGAGAGCGCGGAAGCGGTGAGCACAGCGAATCAGTGTATCGACGTGGCTCTGCTCCCTCGCTGTCGGAGGCCACAGGTCACGTCGATACCCGTATGGCGGCCGTGCTCCCTATGCTGGTTTGGTGACCGATCGAATCAAGGGCCAAGTGATTGGTCTTGGCGTGCTGGCTCTGATCGTGGCTGGAGTGTGGCTGGCGGGCTCGGGCTCTGAGGCTGACGAACCGGTCCGAACCGGTGACGCCATCGAGGAACCGGCTGGCAGCGAATCCCAGCCGGTCGATTCCGAGAGTGTCAGCGTGCCCGACAGCGTTACCGCAGAGACGCAGCCAGTAGAGGACGCGACGGTCGCGATCGCTTCAAGCAGCGGCCTTCCGGCGATCGTGGTGGCCGAGCTGCCCGACGAGGCCATCGAGATACTGGGTTTGATCGATAGCGATGGCCCTTTCAAGTACGACAAGGACGGCGCTACATTTCAAAACCGTGAGGGTCTGTTGCCCGACGAACCCCGCGGTTACTACCGCGAATACACTGTCGACACACCGGGCGCCTACAACCGCGGTGCCCGCCGAATCGTCGGAGGTGACGATGGCGAGCGCTACTACACCGCCGATCATTACAGCAGCTTCACCGTGATCGTCGATTGGTGATGTCGTGGACGTAGTAGCCGACGTTGGCGACATTCTGGAGGGTCGGATCTCAAATGGGGTTTATCGACTCGGAATCGATGTGGCCGCGAACGACGTGGGGGCGACGATCGGCTCAGCCGGGTGGCGGCTCATCTATCTCGATGGCTCGACCGTGACTACTAAGGCCGAGTATTTACAAGCGTGGTGTGACGAGGCTGAGTTTCCAGACTGGTTCGGCCACAACTGGGACGCGCTGGCCGACGCCGCGTCGGACCTTTCTTGGCTTCACGCGAACGGCTACGTGGTGCTGTTCGACAATGCTGAGGAGTTCGCCAGCAAGAGCACGGCCGATGCTTCGACAGCGCTAGACATAATGGCCGAAGTCGCAGCGCAATGGGCCAGCAACGGAACCCCCTTCATAGTCCTACTCCGCTGACCCCCCGCCCTTCCCTCGGCTTTTGCGGCCCTGGTGCACACTGAGTGTGCACCAACGCCGCAATTTCGGATGGAGGGTTATTGCCAGCCTTTGGCTACGTGCTCGGTCCACCACTTCGGGGCGTTTTCGGTGATATTCGGAATGTTTGAGTAGTCGTGCCAGATAGCGATCTTTTCGTCGCGAAACACGAACACCGAAACATAAGGGTGCAGAATGCGCTCGCCGGTGTGAAAGCGCCACTCTTCCATGTGGATCGTTACAACCGTGTCGTCTTCAGCGATCGTGCGCTGAGGGTGGTGAATGTACGCATCTAGTGGTTCGAGCCCAAGTCGCAACATAGCGACAATCTCCTCAGGGCCGTTCGCCCCATCGCCAGGACAACCAATGTCGTCATAGTGAACGTCGGCGCTAAAGAACTCGGCCATGGCGGCCCAATCGCGCCGGAAGTGTGCCGACCAGTAATCCCTTGCAATCGCGCGGTTGAGTTCCACAAGGTCCGTTGGTTGTTCCATGGCTAACAGCATTTCACGACAGATTGGGTTTCGCAGAACAAACGTGCTGGACTCGGCCCTGATGAGTGAGGAACTTCGGGCGTATGTTTCCCAGGTTGGCGATTCGCCAACCTCTTTCAAGGTGCACGGCTTGGTGCGTCGCATCATTCGTATGGCCTTTTATCGGTATTTCCGCGTGGAGGTGGTGCATCCGGAAAGGCTCGAGACTGCGGGCGCCAGCATCATCGCGCCGGTGCATCGGTCCAACCTCGATAGCCCGCTAGTGGCGGCAGCATCGCGGCGACGGTTCAGGGTTTTGGCCAAGAAGTCGCTGTTTGCGAACAAGCCGGTTTCTTGGTTTATCGCGGCCCTTGGCGCATATCCGGTGGAACGCGGCACCGCCGACCGCGAAGCCATGCGCGTAATGAGGGGGTTTCTCGAACGCGGCGACTCTCTGCTGGTGTTCCCGGAGGGAACGCGCCAGTCGGGCCCAGAGGTCGGTGAGATTTTCGATGGCACAGCCTTCCTGGCGGTCAAGGGCAAGGCCAAGGTGATCCCCGTCGGTGTGGCTGGCACAGAGCAGGCGATGCCCCCCGGAACAAAGTTCCCGCGTCGCTCGACAGTGCGGATAGTGGTTGGCGAGCCGCTTATCCCGCCCGGTGCTGACGGCGAGCGGGTGCCGCGAAGTGAGCTACGCAAGTACACAGCAGAGATTCGACAATCTCTTCAAAGCGTTCTCGATGAAGCGAACGAACTGCTCTAAACCTGTGGTCTTCGCATACTGTTTCGCCGCGTATCATCCGATCAGGCACCCGATGAAAAAAATTCAAGTAGACTACTAAAACACTATTGGCGGTCTCGGACGGAATATGACTGAACGTACAACAGAGATAGTCCAGGCGGCACGCAGCCTCATCATCGAAAACGACGGCAAGATTCCCACCGTGCGCCAGATAGCTGCGCGCTCGTTTTTGTCACCGGCAGCGATTTATGTTCACTTCGAGAACGTTGAGGTGATACTTGACGAGGTGCGACAAGACGCAATAACTGAAGTGCTGAGAGTAGCGATTTCGTCAGGCGCGTGCCGCGATGAGGTATTTGGAGCGATAGCGCGTTGGGCGATGGACAACCTAGCCTTAGTAACAGCATTTTCAGGTTCTGGGGTCCTGCATCAACGGGTGGTCGACTCCGTTCTAGCGTTCGTGAATAGCAGTTTTGGGCGACACGATATGTCGCCCACCGTTATTCGGGTGGCGATACGAATGGCGGCCTCGGTGCCGCTGTTGGTACGCGACCTCAACTTTGACGAGATCCAGGTACGTGACTTTCTGTTGTCGTTGGTCGAGCCGATCCAGTCGCTTCAAAAAGGATCGGCCCCAAGCTATGAAACTGTGCTGAGCTCGACCAACAACGCATAGGCTCAGGGCCATGAGACTTCGCTTTTTGATCCCCATTTTGTTCGTGGTAGCGATGTTGGCGAACGCCGCTCCGAGCTCCGCCGACGAGGTGCAGGCGGGCGACGGAGTTCAGATTGTCAACGGCGACTTCGCCAATATCGCCGATCATCCCTGGCTTGTCGCCCTGGTCTTTCGAGCTGCTCCAGATGCCTTCGTCGGGCAGGTTTGTGGTGGGAGTTTGATCGATCCGTTCTGGGTTTTGACGGCTGCGCATTGTGTCGACGGAGTGTCCACCAGCGCTCTCGAGGTGGTGAGCGGGATTGGCAACCTGAAAAAGGCAACCGATCAGAACACGACGCGAGTCGCCGAACTTATTGCACACCCTGACTTCATTCTTGAGGGCTCACCGTTTCTCGACAACGACGTTGCGCTCGTCCGGTTGGAGTCGCCAATCGAAAATCGTGAGCTCTTGGTACTCAACCGCGACCAGGATTCCCCCCTCTCCGGTGCCTCGGCGACCCTGGCGGGATGGGGTCGCACGAGCGAGCAAGGGAGGGCCTCAAAGCGGGTGCGTTCGGCAGTTCTTCCAGTGCTATCTAACCCCGGCGACCCGACCTGCTCGGCATACGAGTCATGGGACTACCATCCGGGTTCGATGCTCTGTGCCGGAGACCTTCCAGCCGGCACCAGTGGTTGCTTCGGAGACAGCGGAGGGCCGTTGGTCGCCGATGAGCCCGATAGTTCAGGATCAAGCGTGCAGATTGGCATCGTTTCGTGGGGAGAGGAGTGCGGATCGGGTGAGTTCGGTTCGGTTTTCACAAGAGTCTCCACCTATGTGCCGTGGATCTTTGCGGTGATGGGCTCGACCGAGGGCTGCGACATCGTTGGAACCGAGGGCGACGACATCCTCGTCGGAACCGATGCCAACGAGGTGATCTGCGGACTCGGTGGGAACGACGTGATCCGAGGGCGTCGAGGCAACGATGTGCTGATCGGCGGGCCCGGCGATGATCGACTGCTCGGTGGGTCTGGTAACGATCAAATCTTTGGCGATCGCGGAAACGACACTTTGATTGGTGGACCAGGCCATGACTTCATCGAGGGTTCGGCTGGCAATGACATTCTCAAGGGCGTCGCCGGTCTCGACACGCTCCGAGGCGGCAACGGCGCCGATGTGATACGAGGCGGTCGGGGCCGCGACGCAATGGCTGGGGATAGGGGCCGCGACGTGTTGCTAGGCGGCCGCGGTGCCGATGTAATTTTTGGTCTCGGCGGCAACGACAAGATCGATGGCGGGCCAGGGTTCGATGTCTGCATACTCGGAGAGCGACTCAAGAACTGCGAAGAGGTCTAGACCCTCTAGGTTGCCTGCGGTGCTGGCGACCGTCCGTTGAACTATTGTTAAGCCATGGAGGCGACCACCAAACCGCAAGGCCGGGCAATTCTCAGGCTGCCTCGCCAAATTCTTTGGCTGGTGGGCACTCTCGCGGTGATGTGGCTAATAGAGATTGTCGACACCGTCGCGCTAAGCGACCGGTTGCAGGGCGGAGGGATTCATCCCCGCTCGGCCGATGGGCTCGACGGCATCGCCTGGGCTCCATTCCTTCACACCGGGTTTGGGCATCTAATCGGCAACTCCTTACCGTTTCTTGTACTCGGAGGGCTCGTAGCTCTTCGTGGAGTGCGAACCTGGTTGACGGTAACCATCACGGTGATAGTGGTCGGCGGAATGGCGACATGGCTTCTGGCGCGTACGGGTAACCACATTGGAGCGAGCGGCCTTGTGTTCGGCTACCTGGGCTATCTGGTCGGCGCCGCTTGGTTCGAACGCAGCTTCAAAGCGATCGCACTCGCAGCGGTGGCGGGAGTTCTGTACTGGAGTCTGGTGTTCGGCCTGATTCCGGCTGGGCAAGTCTCGTGGGAAGGACACCTGTTCGGAGCGGCAGCAGGAATAACGGCGGCCTATCTGACCAGAGACAGCAACAGAACCCAACCCCCAGAACAAGCCCTAGAAGACATCTAGCGATTATTGCACTCCGTGCAGGCCGTTCGGGGCCACGGAGGCCGCCGCGGCGCACCGGAAGCGAGCGCGGTAGGGCGGAGGGCGCTAGCCCGGAGTCTGAGCCCGGCGGCCTGCGTGGCCGGGGAACGCCCGCAAGCACGGCCCGAGCGCGGTAGGGCGGAGGGCGCTAGCCCGGAGTCTGAGTCCCGGCGGCCTGCGTGGCCGGGGAACGCCAGAAGTAGTGTCAGACCCCCTGTGTAGGGTCGGTCAATATGGCCATCGCTGAACAGCCGACTCTCTTTTCACCTCTTAGTACGGGCTTGTTGCCACTACTGGACGACCCCATCGAACTGCCGGCCGAGGGCTTTCACCCAGCGGTGCAGCAGTGGTTCGATCGGCGATTTCCCTCTGGTCCAACGCCGCCGCAGGCCGATGCCTGGCCGCACATTGCGGCTGGTCGCAGTACCTTGGTGGCGGCCCCCACCGGTTCGGGCAAGACGCTCGCCGCCTTCCTTACCTGTATCGACAAGCTGTACCGCGACCACGCGGCCGGAAAAGCTGTGAGCACCGTTGCTCGGGTAATGTACGTTTCGCCGCTTAAGGCGTTGGCCGTCGATATCGCCGAAAACCTCGAGCAGCCGCTGGCCGAAATCGCTCAAACGGCTGCCGACCTCGGGTTGTCGGCCCCCGACCTTCGCATTGGAATTCGCACCGGCGACACCACGAGCAGCGAGCGAGCCAAGCTATTACGATCGCCGCCCGCATTCATAGTCACTACGCCTGAGTCGCTCTATCTGTTACTCACCGCCGCGAAGAGCCGCAACATATTGCGAACTATCGACACCGTGATCGTCGACGAAATTCACGCGGCCGCCAGAGACAAACGCGGCTCGCACCTGGCGCTTACCTTAGAGCGGCTCGACCACGTAACCGAACAACCACTCGTGAGGGTCGGCCTTTCGGCCACGCAGCGGCCAATCGACGAAATCGCAGAGCTACTCACCGGGTTCGACGATCGTGGTGTCGCAAAGCCGTGCGAGATTGTCGACAGTGGCCACAAGCGCACACTCGACCTGGCCATCGAGCTACCCGATGGCGACATCGAGGCCGTTGCCTCGGCCGAACAAATGGACGATGTTCTGACCCGAATCGCCGAACTGGTACAGCAACATCACACCACCATCGTCTTCGTGAATACCCGTCGGATGGCGGAACGTCTCGCCTATCAATTGGGTGAGATTCTTGGCGAACCCGACAGCGACGGGGTGGTAGCCGCTCACCATGGGTCGTTGTCGAAGGATCGTCGCTACCGGGTCGAACGCAGGCTGAGAGCTGGCGAACTCAAGGTACTGGTCGCAACGGCATCGTTAGAGCTTGGTATCGATATCGGCCCGGTCGAACTGGTGTGTCAGATCGGTTCGCCGCGAAGCATCGCAACGTTCCTGCAACGGGTCGGACGTTCTAACCACAGCCGGGCGGGGACACCCAAGGGTCGTATTTATCCCATGACCCGCGACGAGTTGGTCGAGTGTGCCGCGTTACTCAACGCTGTCCATGCTGGTCGCCTCGACACCATCATCCAGCCCGAGCTTCCCGCCGACATTTTGGCTCAGCAGATCGTTGCCGAGGTGGCTGCCGAAGAGTGGTCTAGCGACGATCTGTTCGGTCTCTTTAAGCGGGCTCGGCCCTTCCGGAACCTTAGCCGCGAGCTGTTTGACGAGACCATCGAGTTGGTTAGCAATGGCGTTACAACCGGGCGCGGACGGCGCGGTGCCTGGGTACATCACGACGGGGTAAATGGCGAGCTGCGGGGTCGCAAGGGTGCTCGGCTCGTGGCCTTGACCTCCGGGGGCGCGATTCCTGAGATCGGAGATTTTCGGGTGCTCGCCGCCCCCGACGACACCCTAATTGGCACAGTCAATGAGGAGTGGGCCGTCGAGTCGATGGCGGGCGACATCTTTCTTCTAGGTACGCACTCTTGGCAGATCCGGCGGATCGAAACCGGTGTCGTTAGGGTCGTCGATGCGGGCGGCGCCCCGCCCTCGGTGCCGTCGTGGGCAGGCGAGGCACCGGCTCGAACCTTCGAGCTGTCCGAAGAAATCTCGATGGTTCGGTCGCGAGTCGATGAGTTCTTGTTGGCTGGCACCCCAGAAGCCGCCGAGCAGTGGCTTGCAGATTCTGCCCAGATCGATCCCAGCATCGCAGCTATGATCGTCGACTATCTCGCCGCGGGCCGTGCCGTTCTCGGGGTAATGCCCACACTCTCCGACCTTGTATTCGAACGATTCTTCGATCGGGCGGGTGGGATGCAACTGGTCGTGCACTCGCCGTACGGGGCCAGGGTGAACCGAGCGCTCGGCTTGGCGCTGCGGAAGCGCTTTTGCGTCAGCTTCAACTTCGAGCTTCAGGCCGCCGCAAGCGACGATGCCTTGGTCATCTCGCTTGGACCGCACCACAGTTTCCCTCTGGAGGACGTGCCTCGCTTCCTACACAGCAACACGGTCGAAGACGTGTTACGTCAAGCGGTTCTAGACTCGCCGCTTTTCCAGTCGCGTTGGCGCTGGAATCTCAACCGTGCCCTGCTGGTGCTTCGGTTTCGGGGCGGCAAGAAGAATCCACCAGCCTTTCAGCGAATGGAAGCCGACGACTTCATGGCGGCTTTGTTCCCGGAGGCGGCGGCCTGTCAGGAAAACATCACTGGCCCAGTGGAGATCCCCGACCACCTCATCGTGCGTCAGACCATGTACGACACGCTCCACGAAGGCCTCGATATCGACGGGTTACGCACGCTCTTGTCCGATATCGAGAACGAGAGGGTTCGGGTTCATTGCCGTGATACCACGGAGGCTTCGCCGCTTTCGCACGAGATCCTCACGGCCCGTCCCTACGCTTTCCTCGACGATGGAGAGGCGGGCGACCGGCGCACCAACGCGGTCCCGATTCGGCGAGGACTGCCCGCTGACCCATCGACGATGGGTCAGCTCGACCCCGAAGCTGTCGCCCAGGTGGTAGACGAAGTTGCGCCCAATCCTCGCAGCGCCGACGAGCTGGCCGATCTGGCTTTTAACCTTGTGGTGCTCGACGCTCGACCCGAGTGGCGTAGCTGGTTCACCGAACTTGAGAGTCGGGGGCGAGCCGGGTCAGTACTCCACGAGGGGGTCGAGCGTTGGTTCGCGACAGAAAACGAAGCGGCGGTCGACAGTTTGTTATTTGGCTCTAGCGAACCTGCCGATTTCGACGAACGGGTTCCCGTCGAGGTCCTTCGCGGCTATCTCGATGTCATGGGGCCCTGCACGGAAGCCTTCCTCTGCTCAGCCTTGCCGTTGTCGGCATCGCAAGTCACCGCGGCCACGTTGGCGCTCGAGCGCGAGGGGGTACTTCTGCGTGGCCGTTTCTCCAACCTTGATGCGGGTTCTCCCGAGCAATGGTGCGCTCGTCGCTTACTTGCTCGAATGCACTCCTACAGCCGCAAGCAGCGACGCCGCTCGGTAGAGCCCGTCTCGGCCCAAGACTTCATGCGATTCCTGCTCGGCTGGCAACACGTGCAACCCGGCACACAACTGCGCGGACAGTTTGGTCTCATGGAGGTACTCGAACAACTGCAGGGGTGCGAGGTCGCAGCCTTGGCTTGGGAAGCTGAGGTCTTGCGGAAGCGACTTCACCAGTTCGATCCTGGATGGTTAGACCAACTTTGCCACCGAGGTGAGTTGTCGTGGCTTCGACTTCGACCTCGTGTTTGTCGAGCCGACGGCGCTAAGCCCGGGGCGGCACCGTCGAAGGCGACACCGATTAGTCTGGTGTTTCGCGCCGATCTGCCATGGTTGTTGGCGGCCGCCCGCGGCCCCGTGTCGACCAATACAGACACAACCTCGGAACCAATTGGCGAGCTGGGAGCGCTGGTCGAGATCGAGGAAGTTCTTAGTAACGAAGGTGCGCAGTTTCTCTCCGAGCTCACCTTAAGGACAGGTCGCCTCGAATCCGATGTGGAACGAGCGTTGTGGGAGGGTGTCGCCGCTGGGCGTTTGACCGCCGATGGCTTTAGTGCGTTGCGTTCGCTTATGGATCAGAGCCGCCGACGGCGTCCTGCCCGTAGTCGGATGAGTCGTATTCGCCGAGGCGCCCCCGATCCAAGTCAGGCCGCCGGCCGCTGGTCGCTGGTTCCTAAGGTAGAGCCGCTGGAAGAGCCCGATGACTTAGCCGAGGCGGTCGCCGAGCAACTCCTCAACCGCTGGGGTGTGGTATTTCGTGACCTTGTCGTGCACGAACATCTAGCGGTGTCTTGGCGCGAGATTCAATGGGCGTTGAGACGCCTCGAAGATCGAGGGTTGGTTAAGGGGGGTCGATTTGTCAGCGGATTCGGTGGCGAACAGTTTGCTCTTGCGAGGGCAGCAGAACAGCTAAGAAAGGTTCGAGACCTCGAAAGAACTGGCGTGATTGCGGTGGTTTCGGCCTGTGACCCTCTGAACCTCACCGGAGTCCTTTTCGATGGCCCGCGAATACCAGCGGTACGAACCAACTCGGTCAGCTACCGCGATGGTCTACCGGTCGACCTTGAAGAATGACTAAAGGTTGACGCCTTAGTCGCCGATTGAACAATCCCTTGAGCCATTAGGCCCAGAACAATTCTTGCTCGTGTGTCGCGGGAACCCAGAACGAGCCGGGCCGGTCCGAGTGGCCGAGGATCTCGCCGTGCTCGACCTGGTCAGCGGTGGCCGAGTCGTAACGATATTCGGGTTGGGCTACCGCCCCAGCGAGTATTCGCTGCACGGTAAGGATTGGGAGGGTCGCGGCGCACTTATGGATGACTGTTTGGCCACGGTGATGAAGGCTTGGACTGGCGAGCCTTTCGAATATCGAGGCGAGACCGTTATCGTTCGACCGTTGCCAGCGACAAAGCCTCACCCGACCGTTCTTGTTGGAGGAAGTAGTAAGCCAGCTGCTCGTCGTGCCGCGCGTTTTGGACTGCCGCTGTTCCCCTCAGCACATCTTCCAGATCTCGAGTCGTACTACCACGAACAGTGCGAGAAAGAGGGGACAACAGGGTTTGTAATGATGCCGAGCGCAACCCAGAAGTTGGCTTTCATTTCCGAGGACCCTGACCAGACTTGGGCTGCTCGGGGTGAGCACTTCTTCCATGAGGCCAGCACCTATGCGAGTTGGCAGACAGCGGGCATCAAGTCGGCGGTCAAGTCAGCAGCATCGTCTGTAGAGGAATTGCGGAGCGAAGGCATCTATGTGGTGTTGACGCCTGATGAAGCGATTGCTCAGGCGCGCTTGGAAGGTTCTTTAACATTGCATCCCCTGGTAGGCGGAATGCCTGTCGACGACGGCTGGACCTGCATGACGCTTTTTGTTGAACAGGTTTTGCCAGCACTAGAAACTTCGTGAGCGCGAGGATGCCCTAGCTGGCGTCAGCGGCAACGACTTCGTCTCGTGTGATACCCAGTAGGAACAATATGGCATCGAGATAGGGCACGCTCAGCGTAGTGTCGGCTGCCGCTTGCACGATCGGCTTCGCATTGAAAGCAATTCCGAGCCCGGCCAGTTCAAGCATGTCGAGGTCGTTAGCACCATCGCCAATCGCAACCGTCTGCTCCAGCGGAATGCCTTCGCTGCTGGCTATTTCGCGAAGGGTCTGAGCCTTTTGTGCTCGGTCGAGTACGGGGCCGACAAGCTTGCCGGTTAGAACTCCATCAACTACTTCAAGTTCGTTGGCTCTGCTGTAGTCGATCTTGAGTTCGTCACGAATTCGGTCGGTGAACAATGTGAACCCGCCACTCACGATCGCGGTTGTGAAGCCGAGTCGGCGAAGGGTTCGCATGAAGGTTCGCGCACCCGGGGTATATGACAAGTTCGACCAGGCGGCATCGACTGCCGCGACAGGAAGCCCTTTCAGCAGCGACACCCGATCGAGAAGGGCTGTTTCGAAGTCGATTTCGCCAGCCATCGCTAGGGTCGTGATTGCGGCTACCTCAGCCTGCACGCCGGCCTGGGCGGCTAGTAAATCGATCACTTCGTTCTGAACGAGCGTGGAATCGACATCGAGCATCACTAGTCGCTTTGAGCGCCGTCCGAGACCCTCGGGCTGAACCGCAACATCTATGGTCGGCGTCCCTGCCGCTACGAGAAGCAGCGAATGGCGGATCTCGTCGAATTTTCCGCCGGTCACCGTGAATTCGTAGCTCACAACCGGATAGAGAGAAAGGCGCAGGATCCGCGTGATGTTGCCGCCTCCGTCGGCTATTGCCTCTGCGACGAGTCCGAGGTCGGCGGGTGAGATCACACTCCCGAGAACCGTAACCACATGGGCGGGAACAGCGGGCGCCGCAGCCTCGCTTACGATCTCAAAATCGACTTGCAGGTCGCGTTTCCACCCAAACAACAGCAGTTCTTTGACCGCGTCGTGGCCTGGCGGGATGGTGACCAACGCTCCGAGGGTCAGTCGGCCGCGGATTACGATCTGCTCAATGTCTTCGACGGTGGCCGCGACGGATTGAAGCACCCGAAGCAGGCCTGCCGATATTCCCGGTCGATCGTCGCCACTAATCTGGACGAGCAGGGTTTGAGGGGCATCTTTCGTCAAGTCACCCGCTGACGGAGAGTCGATTGGAGGCCGCTCGATCAAGCCCGAGACCTTACCGTCTGCGCAAAGCGATTTCGTGTTCGGCGGCGATTACCGGCCTCCAGCCGGGCCGTTGAGGCCACGGAGGCCGCCGCTGCGCACCGGAAGCCACGTTGGGCGGCCCGAGCGCGCCAGCCCGTAGCCTGAGCCACACCCTGCGTGGCCGAGGAACGCCCGCAATCCTCCCTAAGTCCCCTTTGGGGCTACCCTGCCTTCGGCGATTATTCTGCCGAGTTCGGCGGCTGGACGAGCTTCGCCGTAGAGGTGGCCGTGTGCCCGTTGGCAGCCGAGTTCGATTAATTCTTGGGCTTGGCGAATCGACTCGACTCCCTCAGCCGTGCATTCGAGCCCGAGGGTGCTGGCCAGCTGAATCGTGGCCGAGACGATTGTGCTCGCGTCGGGATCAACCCCTAGCGCACCAATTAGTTCTGCTTGGATCTTGACTGCGTCGACAGGCAATTTGCGAAGCAGCGAGAACGAACCCAGCCCGTGACCAAAGTTGTCGACCAAGATCTTGCAACCAATGTCGTGCAGATCGTTGAGCCTTTCGAGCGGGGGTTCGCCATCGATGAGCAGTTCTCTTTCGCTCACCTCCAACCAAAGACTTTCGGGAGGAATCTGTGAGCTCTCGAGCAGATCGCGGGCAAGTTCGACATAGCTATCACTGCGAATTGACGAGCCGGAGACGTTCACCCGAATGCTGCGAACCCGGTCGGGATATTGCCTCTGCCAATCTGCCATCTGCGTGCAAGCGGTTCGTAATGCGAGGTCATCAATGTCGCGAATTAGTCCGATCCTGTCGGCGTGACCTACGAATTCTTCGCTTTGGAGTAGTCCAAGATCGGGATGTTCCCAGCGTGCTAGCGCTTCGAAGCCAAGAAGTTCACCGGTACGAAGCGAGACCTCGGGATGAAAGTGCATCGTGATCTGACCGGTTTCGAGAGCCGCGGGGAGATCGGCCTCAAGGCGCTCCTCCCGCTCGAGTTGTTCGTGCAGTGTCGAATCAAAGGTTGCCGAACACATGTGCCCGGCAGTCTTTGCTGCATCGAGCGCTGAATCGGCCTTTCGGAGAACGACGCCGACATCGTCGCGAGCATCGACGTTGGCGACCCCGATGTTCGCGGTCGTGTTTATCTCGGTGTGGCGAACCAGGACCGGTTCGGCGATCCGGGCGAGCAGTCGATCTGCCAGCGCGCAGGCATCGGCCTCATCGCCATTTAGCAGTACAGCGAACTCTGCCGGCCCGGTGCGAGCAACCAAGTCATCTGGTCGCACCAGGGTGCGAAGCCGATCGCCGACTACCCGCAACACTTGGTCAGCTTGGTCGCGGCCGTAGCGGTCGCGAATTGTTTCGAAACGGTTTAGATCGACGAGCAGGAGTGTGCGATCAACGCCCGTTTCGGAGGGTTCAGAGATGGCGTGGGTTAGACACTGTCGAGTCGCCAGCAGCGTCAAGTAGTCGTGATCGACACGGTACTGAAGCGCTCGCTGATCGATGACCGATTGGGTGACATCCTCAATCTGTACGATCGTGAAGGAGCCGTCGGGGCCAAGGTTGGTGCTCGACACATGCACTCGGCCCCAAACGATCGATTCGTCGGGACGGCGAAAGGCAATGTTGTCGACCGAGGCTTTACCGCTGGCAAGCAGCGTCTCGAGCTGATCGCGGCCGTCGATTGTCGCGTGGCGGGCGAGTTGAGTGTCGAGCAGTCGATCGGTGGTATCGAAGCCCAGGAAGTCGGCATAGCGCTGATTGCACGAGTGGATTCTGCCATCGGGGCGGCGGACCGCAACAGCGAGGGGGGCATCTTCGAACGCTCGTGTATAGCTCCGTTCGGTCCGGACCCGAATGCTGGCCTGCCACAACAATTCAGCAACTGCCTCGAGCGCATCGAAGGTGTTCGAACCGTTTGCTTGCCCGTCGCCAATGAATCGTACAACTCCTGGGGCGTGAGAGTCTTCGCCCTGGATGGCCACATAAACGTCGCGCCGTGCGCTTCGGTGACCGGTCGACCATTGCTCGACACAGCGCAGAGCACCATCGGATTGGCCTTCCCAGAGCTCCATCTCAGCAATGCCAATTCGCTCGCTTAGCCCGCTGAGGATCACATCGACGACTGAGTAGAAGTCGTTGTCAGAAGCGGTCAGCAGCGGCAGACTCACCGAGTTGATGAGATCATTGCGTTGCTCTGCCAAAGTGGAGTCATCGCTACTCCGAGGAGCCGAGTTGGCTCGCATATGGGGCCCATCGACGGGAACGAATCGAGCGACCAGTTCGAACTGGTCAGACATCGCCGATTCCCAAGTGCCTGGAGCGTTTCCTACCAGGATCACGTTCGGGGCGATTGTCGCAACCGTGGTGTGGCCTTCGCTTAGGTCGAGCCTGCGACGTATCGCGAGTACTGCTGGGTCGGGTTGAGAAACGGCTGCAGTCAGGTTGCTGAGTCGGCTGATAGCAGCACCAGAAAGCTGCATCGAAGCGGGTACCGAGCATCCGTCTGCGGCGCGTAGAAGCTTCGCTTCGCCGGTCGCTACATCGAGTTGCCAGGCGCTGAGCGAGTCGAGATCAAACTCGTGCACGATCGTGTCGAGTAGTGACGAGTCGTTATATCTTGCCGCTGCGACCTCGAGTAGTTGTGCCGAAAGTCCTGCTCCAGGTTCTCCGGATTTGGCTCCGCAGAGTGCGGAAGGCGTCGAGGCGACTCCGCTAAGTTCGACGTACTGGCGAAGCAGTACTAGGCCGGTGTGAGTGTCGAGGCATTCGGCGCTGAGCGACGCTGGTGCTCCGGTCGCAAGATCCGATAGAACTAGCGCGAATGGGTCGTCGTTGGCGATGACTTGGGCCAGAAGGTCGATGATGTCTCCGTCTTCGCCTTGCAGGTCAGGAAGGTCACCTTTGCGTACTATCGCGCCTGGGGCGCCCACGAGTTCTTCGCCAGCCTCGTTGGCCGCGACGACTACCACCGAGCCATCCTCGTCGGCGAGTTCGAAGACCACCACGGCGTCACTAAAGCGGCCGACAGCCGCTTCGAGCTGCGCTAGGCGAACTTTGGGTTCGGCGGGGCAGAGCTGGCTAACAACAGCACCGGGGTTCTCCGTGCTGAGCGAACTGACCTCTTCGGTCACCCAGATGTGGTGCCCGTCGGCGTGGCGGAGCCGGTATTCGAGCACGGAATCATCGCTGGTCGCGGGCGCGACCCGCGACAGGTCGAGGCGGTGCACTCTGTCGACGAACGCTCCCGGAGCGATCAGCGTGTCCTCGGTCAGTCCGAGCAGACGAGATATGTCTCCGTCGACACTCAGTACCTGCCCGGTGACGGGGTCTCGTTCAAGAACGACTGTTTGGCCTGGCGAGTTATGCGAGAGACCAGAAGTAGCGGCATCCATCCCGATCTATCGGTGCCTTTTGGCCGATCTGTAGCATTCGAAACAGAGTGCTCGAAAATCACTTAGGGTAGGGAGTAAACCGCTTAGAGTGTTGCTAGTCTGCTGTTCTTGTCTGCTATACCCGTGTCTCAACGCCTTTGGCTCGTCGCACCTTCTCGGACATTGCCGCTCGTGGCGTTGGCGATCCTGGCAGCTTCCTGTAGTTCGGCGTCGACAGAGTCGGTGTCGTCGCTGCCAGAAACACCAAGTGCGAGTGTTGCGGGAGCGGTGGAGGAAGCTCAGAGCTCCGCGGAACGATCGACCAGCGTCGAGGTCGATGAGTCAGCGGTGACCTCACCGACGAGTGTCTCGGTTACAACGGTCACTATCGAACCACCTCCAAATACCGCTGCCCCCATCCCAGAGCCCGAAAAAGGCTGTAGTGGGGCGGGGTTCAAAGAGGAGCCGAGATCTACGCGCATCGGTGTCCTGGTGCCCGACTACAGCGACCTCATCGAGACCGGCTTCGTTCCTCGGGTAACTCCCTCGGAATATCGCAACCGGTACCTGGCCACCATCGATGGGGCGAATGCCCGAGCGGTCTTGGCTGGCGTTGGGTCTTCCACAGCATTGCCATGCGGCGAACTCGAACTCGTCTTTGCCAGCTACGATCCGATCGACCCCGACTCACAACGCGACGCTTGCATCGAGCTAACGAGCGCTGCCGGAGTGTTGGTGGTCGTCGCTGAGCTAGCCGACCAGCGCGGTGAGGCACTCGACTGCCTCTTAGGCGAAGCCGGAGTTCCGGTAGTGGTGGCTGGACCCGTAATTCAGGAACAACTCGATGCGGGCCAAGGGCGACTCGTGAGTCTTCGGGCCCCCGCAGAGCTTCTGGCACGAAACTCCATTGCCAGATACGCCGAGCTTACAGATCTGGCCGCCGCCAACATCGCGGTGGTAGGCGGAGCCGGTGCCGCCACGTCGGCGGCCGCCGTGGCAATCGTTAGCGAGCTCAAGGCACGCGGGATTACCCCGGTCGCTGTTAGCACTCTGCCCGACGATGTTGGCACCACCGAGGTGTGGGCCGAAATTCCGAGTCTGGCCGATGAGCTAGTCGAAGCAGAAACCACTGTCGTTATCTCGGTTTTCGACGCTCTGGTCAACAACGCTTTGTGGGACCAGATGCTCGATGTTGAGGCGAGCTGGGCATGGTTGTTGGTAGACGTCTCGGGGGTTGGCGAGCACGACGAGGTGACCCGATTACCCGACGAGTTCGCGGGACTCGTGGTTACATCACTCACCTCACAAACCAATGCACCTCGCCAGGATGAGGCCAGTCAACAGTGCATCGCCGACTACGCCTCTCTGGTCGATCGGCTCCAACCTGTGGCACCTGTTGATGTGAATCCGGCCACCACGATCGCGGTGACGACGCTGGCACCCCAAACGACCTTGGCGAGCGACAGCGCCATTGAGCTCGAAGACGAGACTGACGAGATCAGCGATGATGGGCTTGAGGTATCAAGTCGTGAACTGTTGGGCGAACAGCGCCCGCCTGGGCCAGCGTGTGCGTTACTTTCAGTTGTGCTCGCAGCGATTGCCGAAGCGGGTGAGGAACTGAACACCGACACATTTGTGGAAGGTCTAGCTGCGCTCGGCCCGATCGATCTCTTCATTGAGGGTTCGGGTTCGCTAACCGCCGACAAGCATTATGTGGCGGACTTCTCCCAGGTCCTGAGCTTTGTCCGGTACGTCGCTCCGGTCAGCGAAGAATTGCTTGCTCCGTGTGGGTCGCCCGACAATTGCTGGCGCAGTATCGACAGCGAGCTCGGCGACCTCCAATCACTACTGAACCCCGAGCCAGCTAGCGAGTAGCCGCTGTCTCTATCGCCGCGACCCGTTGTGCAGCTTGAGTTCTGAGCTGCTCGATTAGCGCTTCGCTGGCGCCGCCGGGCGGGGGCTCGATGACCGCAGAAATTGTCAAATGACAGCTATCGCCATCGTCGCGAATGGTGCTCGTCTCTTCGTAGAACCGAAGCGGGGTGCAAGCGATCTGAAGAACTCGCCGCCACGGAGGTTCTTGAGCGAGCACAGTGCAGTCGTTCGCAGTGCAGCGATGTTCTACAGCTAGCAAACTGGACCAGGTCTGGTCGCGGGTCGCGGCGATGTGTTGCTCAACAGCGAAGCTGGTGTATGTCTTCTTCGGCGGCCGGGGTGCCACTAGTCGGGGTCGAGTACTAGGACTAAATCGCCGGATTCCACCGCCGCAGCGCCGCTCAGCGCAACCCGGCTGACCGTTCCGGCATGTGGAGACCGGATTACCGACTCCATCTTCATCGCCTCGATTATCGCTACAGGATCTCCGCTTTCGAGGTGATCGCCGACTTCGACCTTGGTGGTGACGACCCCGTGGAATGGTGCCGCGACGTGAGCGCCGTTGTCAGGGTCGGCCCTTTCGGCTTCGCCGACCTCGTTGTCTGCGGAGCGGTCGCGAATTTCAAGTGAGCGGATTTGACCGTTGAGGCGAAAAACGACCTGGCGCATGCCTCTGCGATCGGGTTCACCGATGGCATCTAGTCCCACCAGCAGGCGCACGCCCCGGTCGAGCCCGATTGGGATGTCGGATTCACTTACGTTCAGGCCATAGAGAAACAGCCTTGTGGGTAGCACGCTGACATCGCCGTAGAGTTCTTCGTGAGCTACGAAGTCGCGGTGCGGTGCAGCGAAGAGCAGCCGGGTGAGGGTCTCCTGCGCTCGTTCGTCGTCAAGTGCTTCGGCGTCGGCTCGCGAAAGCGCTACCGGTTCGCTTTTTGGGCGGCGACCGACAAGGGCGTTTGTGCGAAAGGGTTCGGGCCAACCGCCTGGAGGGTCACCGAGGTCGCCGTGTAAGAAGCCAATGACGCTGTCGGGCAGGTCGACCGAGGCGGGGTCATCCTCGAGCTGTTTCACGCTGACTCCGCTGGCGACTAGGTGCAGTGCAAGGTCGCCGACAACCTTGCTCGACGGGGTCACCTTGATGACGTTGCCGAGCAGTTTGTTTACTGCCTCGTACTGAACTTCAATTTCGTCAAAGCGGTCGCCAAGTCCGAGTGCAATCGCCTGCTGGCGCAGATTGGAGAGTTGGCCGCCAGGAATCTCGTGGCGGTAGACCGTGCCCGTGGGAGCATCGAGCCCGGCCTCGAACGGCCGGTACATGTGCCGGACCGCTTCCCAGTACGGCTCCATTTGCCCGAGACTGTCGATGGTGATCCCGGTTTCGTACTGGGTGTGATTGGTGGCCGCGACCACAGCTGCGATCGAGGGTTGGCTTGTCATGCCCGATAGCGGAGCAGCGGCAGCGTCGACCGCATCGACTCCGGCTTCGATGGCGGCAAGGTAGCTGGCGACCTGGCCGCCCGCAGTGTCGTGGCTGTGAAGAACGACGGGCAGGTCGAACGCCTCGCGCAGCGCCGGAATAAGCTTGCGGGCCGCTGGGGCCCGTAGCAGGCCAGCCATATCCTTCACGGCAAGAATGTGCACTCCGGCCTCGACCAGTTCGGCGGCTCTCTCGAGGTAGTAGTCGAGCGTATAGAGCCTTTCGTCCGGGTTGCTAAGGTTGCTGGTGTAACAGACAGTCCCTTGGGCGATCGCGCCGGTTTCGAGCACGGCATCGATTGCTGGCTTCATTTGTTCGATGTTGTTAAATGCATCGAAGATTCGGAAAATGTCGATGCCAGTTCGTTGTGCTTCGATTACGAAGCTGCGAGACACCGAATCGGGGTAGGGGGAATAGCCGACGGTGTTGCGGCCTCGCAATAGCATCTGAAGGCAAATGTTGGGTGCAGCCTCGCGAATCCGCTCAAGTCGTTGCCACGGGTTCTCTTTGAGAAACCTGACCGCCACGTCGAAGGTTGCGCCGCCCCATGCTTCGAGGCTGAGCAGTGTCGGATTGCTGTGTGCGATATGGCGAGCCCCCGCGACAAGGTCGATGGTACGGACTCGGGTTGCCAGGATCGACTGGTGAGCATCGCGCAGCGTTGTGTCGGTGACCTGTGGAACTGACTGCTCGCGAAGCCAACTAGCAAACGCGGCTGGCCCGAGCTCGTCGAGTCGTTGTTTTGACCCGGACATCGGCT
>CBERPN010000010.1:0-36782 GCA_965524675.1 uncultured bacterium | reverse complement strand
AATCATCGCCACCGAAACCTCGGTGCCGCGACCCACCCGCATACTGTCGGGCGCGTTCGTGTTCACACTCGGCAGATGGAACGACGAAGTCCGCCAAGACCCCGAGCACCTCTACAACGGCGAAGAGCTCGCGCTCAGCATCCGTTCGTTCACCGCCGGCTACGACTTGTACGCTCCCAGCCGACTCGTGGTGTGGCATCGCCAGCATCCCAAAACGAATGCCAAGTACATCCACGACGCCGCCCAGCACGAGGTACAACGCCACTACACCCGAGCAATGCGCCGACTCCGCACCCTATTCTCGGGTGATCCGGAACAGATTCTCGCGCCTTACTCACTCGGTCGGGTTCGTTCAGTGCACCGTTACAGCGAGTGGTCGGGCCTCGACTGCGCCACCATGACCGCATCCGATGACGCGCGGACCGGGGTAACGCCAGCGCTTCTCAGCTAACGATTCGGTCGGGCGCGACGCGACTCAGCGAAATGATCGAACATATGCAGCAGGTCGCGGCAGTAATCGAGCGCGGCGTCGTCGGGGTTACAGTCCAACGGCTCCCATGGGGTGTATTGCTGCTTGTACCAAATCGTCTCATCCGCTTCGTTCTTCACCGGCTGGCAATAGTGCACAATGGGTGCTCCCGCCACCGCATCTTCGGGCCACGGCATCCATGCCCCTAGGGTTTCGTAGCGAATCTCGAGTTGTTCCTCACGCAGCACCGCCACGAAGGCGAACATGTCGGCTTCCCAAAAGGCGGGCTGCTCCTGTTTCAGGAGCGCGGTTATTTCAAGCCATCGGGGCATGATTCGCCTCAGGTCGCTGGTGTGAAAGATCATTGGCCAAGTTGCGGGCGGAAAGGGGCCTCCGACAGGACTGATTTCGTTGAGCAGCTCGTCGATTCGAGTACTCACCCCGAAGTCCCACCAGTGTTGCACGATGACTTCCCCGGGGTTCGCCCGTAGGTGAATAGGCGCCCGGAAAGCGAAGTCCGAGTCGAGGATCAGGACCGAGCCGACCGGACGCTCGGTATCGAGCCACTCGGCTAGCGAGTAAAGCCGATTGAAACCGGCGTACGGAAGCTCGGCCAGCGGGTGGGTGTTCTTCGCGGCGGTTCGAACAACATGCGCAGTGCGGTGCAGCGGCAGCAGCTCATCGGGAGAAGTCCCGACCAATCGAATCAGTTCACCCGGCATGTCGGCACGACGCCACGTGTGCTCGAGAAACTCTACCTGCCAGGTTCCGTAGGGATTCGTGTCGGTGCACACCACCGAGTACAGCGGACCGTAAGGATCATCGAACACGATGGAAAGTCTATACTCGGGTTGATGGTGGTCACGGAGGGCGGTCGGATACAGCCAGATCTGAGCGACCCCTTCAGTGACCGCAGGATCCTGGTCTCGATAGCCGCCGACCGCGATCTCGAGCTGTCGAGCACGATACGGAGCGCCTTAACACAGGCTGCATATCCAGAACATCTGAGGTTTGCGATCTGTCACGTGTATGACCACCGGTCCGAGGGTCAACTCGTTCCCTGGACCGACGACCCGCGCTTTGTCGTCACTGAAGTGGCCGCCGAACGTGCCGGTAACCGCTGTTGGGCGCGTTCACTCACCTACGACCTCTTCGACGACGAACCATATGTCCTACAGATCTCCGCCCATACTCGTTTTGCGGCTAGATGGGACGGGCGATACATAGAGATGTTGGAGTCGATCGATGATGAGTCGGCCATTATCACTGGCCTTCCAGCCCAGTATGAGATTCGTGATGATTCGGTTATCTATGATCTCAATACCGGCGTGCAGGTTCTCGTACTCGATGGTTTGAACGACGATTTCACGATGGAGCTTCGGAGCCGACCAGCCGACGATGTTCGCGCCCCCGGGCCAAGCCCATTACTTGCCGCGAACCAGATCTTCGCGCGCGGCCGATTCTGCCGAGATGTGCCGTACGACGCGGCGATGTACCCCGCTGGCGAGGAGATTTCACTAGCGGTACGAGCGTTCACGCACGGATACAACTTCTACTACCCCGACCAAAACCTGACCTGGCATCTCAGCGACTGCGGCGAACAAACCGCGTGGCTAGCGGACGAGGTCACCGATTTGCCCGGACTGGCCCGCCTTGAACAACTGTTGGTGGGCGACGCGACTGCGTTAGGCGATCACGGCCTTGGCACTAAACGAACGGTCGCCCAGTTCGAAGAATCGACCGGAATCAGTTTTGCGAATCGTATACCCATGGTCGACGCCCAGGGATTGTTCGATCACACGATTGAGCTCGACACTTCAGGCATCGATTTAGCGGCTGAGTACCAAGTGTGGATCTTCGCCTTGCTGGACGGCGATGGCAACGAAGTGCATCGGTCGGACATAACCGACCACGACGTGCTTCGCGGAGATCGCACCCGCCTTCACTTGATAGCTAGGGACCTGAGCGCCCAACCAACCCACTATGTCCTCTGGCCACTATTGTCCGATGGCGCGTTTCTCGAACGTAGGGTGCTTCCAATCCACCGAGTCTGACGGGGGCGCAGCCCAGCAACTCGGCGGCCCTTTCGACGTCGCTCGACCTCTCGGTCAAACGGAACCGGGTCGCAGCCGCCATGAACAAGTGGCTCAATTGGCACCTCCTCGTCATTCACTGACGCTGTGGCAGGATTCTTGTGCTAAGCGACGTTCTTGCCACTGGCTAATCTGCCCGCAAGGTCCAAGAATGGGCAATGAAACCGACCTGAGTCGTGTTTCTTTCATCACTACACAGAACTGTTTGGACCTAGGGAGTCAGTGTTGACCGGCCATATTGAAACGATTGAAGAACTGCGAAACTCGTTCTTCTACGGCACTAGAAGCAATCTCAACTTCAAGTTCGTCGCCAACCTCAGCGATGAAGAGTTCGGAGAGTTTCTTGATGAACTGTTCGAGACGTTGGCAGAAACAACCAACACAGGCGATGCAACTGAGGTCACCGCCACGGTTAACACTTGGCAGGTGCGAGCCTACGCAGGGAAGCACGAGACACCCGAGGGCTTCGCTCATCAATACGACACAGTGCCCTTCACGCGGCTCGCCAAGCCGTTGTCAGAGTGCCGGGTGGCCCTCCTTACTTCCAGCGGACACTTCGTAGCAGGCGACGACCCCGAGCCTTTTGGGGTTGTCGACATGACCCAGCTTCAAGCCGAAGCGCGAATCCACGACTTCCTGAGGGAAAGCCCAGTTCTGTCGAGCATCCCATTCGATACCCCGGTGGAGCAGCTGCGGGTGAGACATCCCGGCTACCCGACGCAAGCCGCGATCTCAGATCACGGAGTGAACCTTCCGCTCAAACAGCTTCTTGACCTGGAGCGAGACGGAACGATTGGCCAGACCGTTCCGGATGCGTACTCCTTTGTCGGAGCGGCCTCACAGCTCAGACTCAAGAAACAGATCGCTCCCGAATGGGCAGAGCGGCTGCGAGATGAAGCGGTCGACCTTGTGCTCCTGGTGCCTGTTTGACCGGTGTGTCACGTGTCAGTTGGACACGTACAAAGAGCGCTAGAAACAGCAGGCGTCGCTACGGTCGGTGTGTACGTTCAGAGCTTCGCTCACATACCCCGCTTTATGGGCATCTCCCGAGCCTTGATTACCCAACACCCAATGGGTCGCCCACTCGGCGCGCCCGGTGACTACGAACGTCAAGCGGCCGTCGTGGCAGCAGCGATCGACCTTGCAACCGCTAGCGAGCAGACGATCACGACATTTCCCGAGCCGTACCGGATTCCGCGACCTTCTCCCTCACAGCCACGGGTGACAACTCAGTAGCCAGCGATCAGTTACCAGCGAAGAGTTCGTCGCTGGTGGTTCAGCGCAGCAACTCGGCGGCTCGCTCGGCATCGGCGAGAGTGTTGTACAGATAGAAAGAAAGCCTCACCCTCCCAGCTCGCTCCGCCGACGAGATTCCGGCTTCTGCCAACACAGCTCCGTGTGGGGTAGCAAGGCTTACGATCGCACTGTTCGAGGGAGTCATCGACATTGCCGAACGGAATGCGTTCGCAAGCGTGACGCTGTGATCATTGACCTCGTCGACACCGAGGCTGGCAATGAATTCGAGTGCCGAAGCGGCACCCACAAAGTCGAACCACGCTGGCGACACGTTGAATCGTCGAGCATCGGATGCGAGCCGTAGCGGCGGGCCGTAAATCGATGTCCACGGATCCTCGGTACTGAACCAACCAGCGTATTTGGGTTGTAGCCAGTTATTGGTTGAAGCGACCGTTATGAAGCCCGAGCCGCGCGGCGAGCAGAGCCACTTGTAGGCGCCACATGCGGTCACATCAAAGCGGTCAGCGCCAAGCGGCAGCCATCCCGCTGCTTGGGTTACGTCCAGGTAGGTACGAGTTTCAGTATCCTCGGCCACCTTGGCCAGACGGTCGAGGTCGATCACCCGGCCATCGGCCGACTGAACAGCGCTCACAGCGACGAGGTCGGTGTCGGGACCGATGTGATCCACGATCTCAGCGAATGGAACCAGCTTGACGTCGAGACGCGCATCACCGAGGAACGGGAATAGTACCGAGGTGAAGTCCTCCTCAGCGCAGACCACCTTTGCGCCGTCCGGAAGCGACGATGCGACAAGCCCGGTTACCACCGACGCTTGACCGACTATTCCCACCGACGCGAGATCGGTTCCGACAATTTCTGCGTAGGCACCGCGAGCCCGCTCAACCTCAACGTCGAACGACACGGGGTCGCAGCCTCCGTTCTCCCATTCGGACAAACGCGTTCGTACAGCGTCGACCGCAACCCTTGGTGGAAGCCCGACCGACGCAGTGTTTAAATAGCCGGGGCCCGCCGCAAACTCGCTTTGGACAGATTCGTTGAGCATCTTCGAACTCTAGCGGTGCTAGTAGATGCGCTGGCTTAGATCGGGCGGCTAGGTCACAGCGCCAGCAGCTGTGGTTCGAACACTAGTGTCGTTGGGGTGACGCGCAATCCCGCCGAGGTTCCCCATAGCTTCGTGAACCAGCCCTCTCAGCTTTGCGAGATCGAGCGCTGCCTAGTCGACGCGCTGGCTGTCGCCATCGACACCGAAACCCCGATCGACGGCCCGAAGGCGGGCGAGATGCGGGTTATGTCGATGGCGATACGAATGGCTGATGGCGACGAACAGGCCTTTGTCATCGATGGGCGCGACCTCGACCCCACGCTGCTAGCTCCCCTTCTCACCGGGGTCACCGCTGATGCTTGGAACGCTAACTTCGATGCTCGAGTAGTAGACGCTGCGGTTTGGAAGGCCACTGACACGACGGCGTCGTTGAAGTGGTGGGATGCTCAACTCGCCGACGCTCTGATCCACCAAGGACGAAGCGGGGTCAACTGGTATCACGGGTTGGCCTGGGCCACCGAGCACTATCTCGGTTTCAAGGCCGAGGGCAAGGGAACGGTCCAACTCTCGTACACCGCATTCGACGATCTGAGCGAGGAGCAGATCTCCTACGCAGCGGCCGACGCGGTTGAGACACTGTGGGTCAGCGACGCGATTCGAACCGAGTTGAAGGAGGCCGGACTTGAGCAAATCTGTGAGATCGAAATACTGGCCCGGCCCTTCCTCGATCAAATGGAACGAAGCGGCCTGGGCTTTGATTGGGACGGTTGGAAAGCCGAACTCGACCTCATCAAGACCCAGAACCGAGAAGTAGTTGGTCGGCTTGCAAGCCTCACCGGCGGCGGCCAAGGAACACTGTTCGACGAGTTGGTCGAACCAACCTGGAACCCTGGCTCGGAGCGCCAGGTTCGCGACGCGCTCAATCACTGGTCGCAAGAGCAAGTACTCGCATGGACCGAGCTGCGCCACGGACAGCCACGTCTGCTGTCCGACACGGATTCGGTGACCGCTTCGGTTCTGCGAGAGATCGGCGGCGAACTCTGCACCGCTCTGCTCGAATTCCGCAACTCTTCGAAGATTCTGAGTACCTACGGCGAATCGATTCGCGAACATCTGCACGATGACGGCCGCCTGCGTCCGCAATACTTGCAAGTTGTCGGCACAAACACCGGGCGACTGGCTAGCCGAAATCCCAATGCACAGAACTTCACGCCGCGAATGAAGCCCTACTTTCGACCGAGAGCTTCCGAAGGAACAGACCGGGTATTCGTACACGCCGATCTCAGCCAAGCGGAACTGAGATACCTCGCCCAAGTAGCCGACGATGCCCCGCTGCGAGCAGCCTTTGAGCGAGGCGACGATGTCCATGTGAGTACCGCAGCGAGCATGTTCGGATTCGATCCCGCCACGCTTAAAGTGGCCGATCCAGCCCGGTTCAAACACCTTCGCCAAATCGCCAAAGCGCTCAACTTCGGGATTGCCTACGGTACGGGCGAATCGGCTCTCGCTCGCTCGCTGAGTGCCGAGGGCTCACCGACATCGCGTGATGAAGCTGCTCAGCTCCTCGTCCAGTACCGTCGCACATATCCCGGAACAGCGGCGTGGGCCGAGGCCCGAGTTGCCGAGATCAAAGCCATCCGTGCACAGACCAGCTCTGTCGATTGGAGGTTGACGATGCGGCTAGCGCGCGGCTTTCGCGATGTGGCCGACATCCGGCGTGCGTTTCGTAAAACTCAACAGCGCTGGCCGTCCGCATTCGAAATTGCTCAACTCCACCCGCGGCGGGACGAACCCGATGACCTACTCGACGAGATTGGTTGGCTGCTCAGGTATCCGGCGCCTGTAGCTCTTAACGGTGATGGCGAACCGTTCACTTTCGCCAGTCGCACCCTCTCGGGACGACGCCAGCAATTCAACCTGCACCTCGATCGACTATTCCTGCACGTTGTGATCGAGGCCGTAACGGACGATTCTGCGGAGCTGATAGCTGTGCGAGCGCGATTCGAACACGAATATGGATTGGTGCTGCACTCTCGAGGCCAGCCGCTCCCCGACGGTGAGCTGACCCGACGATTCGAAGACCGGAGTCTGCGCCGGAACTATGTCGAGGCAATCCAGACAGAACTAGGGGTTTCTACAGCTCGAAGATTCCTGCGACAGGCCGCCAGGGAACGTGTTTCGGCGATGGTAAACGCATGGCGCAACGCCCCAATTCAAGGTGGTGTCGCCGACATAATGCTGTCGGCTTATGCCGACCTTCACCGCCGTCTGGAGCAATACCCGGGCGCCACGCCAGTACAAACGGTTCACGACTCGGTGGTGATCGAATGCAACCGAGCCGATGCCCCGAACTTGGTCGTCGAGGTACGCCAGGCTCTAGAACTCGCATCGCTCAAGTTCTGCCCCGACATCACACCAAAAGCGGACGTTGATATCAGAACCTCGCTAGCCGACGCCGACATTGTGGCCTAGTGCTACTGCCAGGGGAACCGACGAAGCGCTTTGTCGATCCGATAGCGAGCGCGGCCGTGGAGTTTTTGATAGTGCCAGACCGAATGCAAGGTAAAGGGCTGGGGTCGTAGCCAAAGCCCGGACGGAATCGGGTCGAGAGGCTCTGGGGAAGCAATCGTCACATCGGCTGAAATGTACCCCTCGCCGTCCTCATATGACAGGCGTTCGAGAATTCGGCCATCACGCTCGACAATCTGAGTTTCGCCAGTCATCATCGTGGGCCACCTCAGGCCTGGAATCATCGGGGTTCGTGAAACGATGTCGCCCACATGCCAGGCCAGCACCGCGGGTGCGCCAACCGCCCGTGCGAGTTGCCCCGGGGTGCCCTTGGCCCACAACCGGTAGTACTCCTGATCGCGGCGCATCCATCGACCCACCAGCGGCCACTTTGGATATGCAGGCCAACACTCGCCGCCGATAATTAGGTTCACTTGTGCCGCTCTCAATCGTTTAGCGGTTCGACTCCGAGCGGTTTCCCACCCTGATACAACGCCCATGGTTGCGAATGACCTAGTGAACACGCCATCGTCGCTGCCACCGCGGTAGTAGCAATTCTCCCATGCCGAAGGCTCGTCCTTATCGTGCATCGAAGTTGCACCATCGGGTTCGGCGACCACGAATGTCTGGTACGCGTCGCTGCCTCGTACCGCAAGAAACCCGCCGCCCACTACACAATTCAGTTCTCGCGCCAGCCCTTCGAGTAGCGCCTTGGGTTCACCGTCGATCGGGCGAGGTACCGACCTCAGTACTGGATCGAAGACGTTCGGCGAGGTCATGGCTTCGGGCAGGACAACTATGTCGGGATCGTGTTCGGCTACCGCAGCCCGCACGAGCGTCTCGCAGCGACGAAGGTTCCAATCGACCTCCCCCAGCCGCAGTGCCGGCTGGATCGCCGCGACCCGCAAAGTAGTTGTCACGTCAGACTGCCGTCGGCCGCCCCAATCCACGGATCGGAAGGGGTCGGCCTTATTCGACGGCCCAGACGAAGCCGCGCGCGGTCGCGGTGCCGATCGAAGTCGGTGATCATCATCTGACTTGCCTGGCGAAACGTTTGTCGAGAATCGGCACCCCCGCTCAGTGCTCTGCCGAGCCAAGTCAGCTGTCGCCGGTAGGTCATGAACTGCTCAACTCCATGGCGTCGGCTGTACACATCCATCCACTCTCGGGTGATTTTCCGATCGCTGGCGACCGACTTGAATGCCTCGACTTCGAGAGGCGTGATGGGCGTGGTGTCGGTGAATCGCAAGCCCCAGTAATAGGCCGACAAGCAGTCGCGGTCGCGATCTAACTCCCAGCCATGAAGCGCATGGTCGAGGTCTAATGGAGAGTCGAGCACCTCGGCGGCGACCGTGGCGAGACGTCGTGCGTGAACGATGGCGTCGTAGATACCTTGGGCGATCACGGGATCCTTGAACTGCGCTGCATCGCCCACCAACGCCCATCCCGGACCGCTCGATCGTCGAAAGTAGGAGCGGGTATCGGAAGCCTTTCGCAGGCGGCTGCGCGGCTCACCGTCGCCGATTCGTTCAACTAGCGCTGGGAAGCTCGTCAGGGCGCGCTTCCATTGCGAGAGGTCTTGGCCGAAAGAGTCGACTTCGTCTTTCGGTCCCATCAGCAGGACGAGACCGCAGTTGTCGTCGGTAGGAAAGTACATAGCCAAGCTGGTCCCGACGCGCCATTGGTACACGATCGAACGGGCGTCACCCTCGCGTGGATCATCGACGTACATGAACACAAGCCCGCGACCGTTCTCGGCCTCGCGATACGGCTTGGCAACACCTAGCAAACTCGAGATGGTGGAACGACGACCGTCGGCGCCGACCACAAGCTTGGCCCTAATCTGCCCAGTTCGCCCTTGTCGATCGGACCAACCGATCCCGACGACCCGACCGGCGTCCCAGATCAGATGTTCGGCCTTGGTGGCCTCGCGCACGTCGACGCCGCGCTGACGTGCCTCGTCCACCAGCACCGAATCGAGAGTTGTTCGTCGCGGGCACATCGCATAGTCGATTCCGTCGACGGGCGAGTAGGTACCGTGAGCATCCTCGCCACCGTGGTTGACGATGGCATGATTCATGGTCGGTGTTCCGGTCGCGAGCAGCTTGTCGAGGGCGCCGAGCGCCTTAATCTGGGCAACACAGCCTGGAAATATGAGATGGGTCGACAATGTGTCAGACGGGAACGTCGTCGCATCGATGGCGATCACCTCATTCCCTAGCCGCGCGAACTCGATCGCCGTCGAGCTGCCTGCGACCCGGCAACCGACTACCACGACGTCGCACTCTTCGCGAAGCGGAGGCGACGTGGTCATCGAAGGATCGACTCGACTATCCGATTTCGAGTATCAGCCGCTGGCCAGCCACCCAAGATCATCGTGGTAAGACAAGTTTGCTTCCATTTTCCTTCGATCTCTTCGCAGATCTTGTCGACTGGTCCGACGAGTGCGACATCTTCGACGAGCTCGAGTGGGATAGCCGACGCCGCTTGTTCTTTTTCGCCCGCAAGGTAAAGGTGTTCGACTTCCTTGCAGACGTCTTCCCAACCCATCCGGACAAAAACGTCCTGGTGGAAATTGGCGCCCTTGGCACCCATTCCACCGATGTAGAGCGCCAGCACCGGCTTGATAAACGAGGCCGCCACCTCAACATCGTCATGATCGATCACCCAGATGGTGGAACTGACCTCGAAGCTATCGACCGTCCTGCGCGCAGCCTTGGTCGCGAATCCAGCCGTCAACGCGTCGCGGTAGAATTCATCAAGTTTTGGAGAGAACCACAGCGGCAACCATCCGTCGGCAATCTCGGCGGCGAGGGCCACATTTTTTGGACCCTCGGCACCCAGAAAGATCGGAATGTCCTCGCGGAGCGGGTGCACCGTGGACTTTAGTGCCTTACCCAAACCGGCCCCCCCATGCGCCGGGAGCTGAAAGAACTCACCGTCGAACTCGACCCGCTCGCGAGCGAACACCTGGCGCATCACTTCGATGTACTCGCGCGTTCTGGCCAAAGGCCTCGGATACGGTTGGCCGTACCAACCCTCGACCACCTGCGGGCCCGACGCACCAATGCCGATTATGGCGCGACCCGCCGAAAGATGGTCGAGCGTTATTGCCGCCATGGCAAGTGCGGTGGGCGTACGGGCCGACATCTGACAAATCGCAGTGCCGAGTCGAATCTGTTCGGTGCGGGCTCCCCACCACGCAAGCGGCGTAAGCGCATCCGATCCGTAAGCCTCCGAGGTCCAGAAGCTATCGAAGCCAAGCCGGTCAGCCTCGACGATCTGTTCTGCTGTGCCTTCTGGCGGGCCAGCTCCCCAATAGCCGCTTCCTAGTCCAACTTTCATATTGTTCCTTTCGATGGGTTCGATTCCGACACGGTGGCGGGTCGAGCACTGGCCATATGTTGAAGCTCAATAAACATCGCTAGTAGTTCTTCGTTCTCGGGCCGCGGATCGAATTGCTGGACACCCACCAACACCGCAACTCCAATTCGGGCCAGCAACCGGCTCCTCACCGGATCAGAAATGAGTTCGTCGATAACGGAGGCGAGGTAATCGATGCGACGTTGGTCGACGCGGGTGACGACATCTGCCACCGATGGATTCGATGCGGCCCAACCGCGTATTGCTCGTTCGGCAGCATGGGGGTACGCCGCCACTAGCGACTCGAGAGACCAGAGGCGGTCGCCAGCTTCGGATCCTCTGCCGCTCAATCGAGCCACCTCATCAGTGAACTCGAGTTCCCAATAGTTCAACAGTCCCTCGACGTACGCGTCGGTGGAAGCGAAGTGATGGTAAAACGAGCCCTTCGTTACCCCCAGCGCGGCGCAGAGCCCGGCGATCGTGACACCCTTCTCACCTTGGTCACCAAGAATTGTGATACCAGCCTCAAAGAACTTGGTCTTGCTCGCCGTCACCTGCACTCGGAATCGCATCCCCTCGTCGCGTCGCGCACCCATACCATACCAGATGGTATGTCAACGAAAGCAATAACCTTGAGTCGTAGATGGCTCTATTGCCTACTTGGCGATCAGACCGTCCGCTAGTACAGCGGTCATCGATGCCCACGATGAAGAGTCGGCACCCTCGTCGGCCAGCCCAGCGCGCGCCGAAACCCCGAAATTTTGTGTTCTGAACACCGTGACGGTGTTCAGAACACACTAGATCTTGAGCTGGAGCGCACGGATGGCCATCGCGACCATCGAGTCGACTTCTGCATTCGAGATATCGCTGTTATCGACGATCCGTTTGGAAATAAATGGGCCTTGAATAACGTGCAGAGCCATCTCGATATCGATGTTTGGTGAAAGTTCGCCCCGAGCGATCGCCTGCTGAAGCACGATCACCGTCGGCCCGCGAGGTTGCACTCTTACATTTTTGAACAGAACTGCGTGAGCGGGACTCTGCATCGCCTTAGTCGTCATCCAGATGAACAGTTCACGAACCGTTGCGGCCCGGGCGCTATCGACGTAGTTGCACTGAATCTGAAAGAGATCACCGTGAAGCGAGCCGGTGTCCGGAACCTCGGCCTGTGACACATCGACCGCTACCGCAGCGAAAATCAACTCATCTAACCCTCCGTAGTGCCGGTAGATTGTGGTCTTGGCAACACCCGAGCGATGGGCTACGGCCTCGATTGTGCAAGTCGAGACGCCCTCTCGAAAGATCAGTTCTCTTGCAGTGTCGAGCATCTTGACCTGAGCAGTCTTGCTTCGGGGGCGAGCCATAAGCATCGAAGCGTAGCGTTATTTGACTCTCGAAGCTGGGTTGCCAATTACTCGATTGGCGATTACGCTACATCTAGTAGCGTTACAGAAGGACTGATGATGCTTGAATCCGACACCCCTCAATATCAAGACCTCGCCGTGAATGTAAGGCTCAAGATCTCATCGTTGTGGGTCTCGGTGTTGTTCATCTTTGCCTACGTGGATCTGTTCTCGCTCTACCGCGAGGACTTCAGGACTGAGTTAGAAGCTGGCGAAATCGCTGGCTTCCAGATAAATCAGGCCTTCCTGCTGTTCACTACCAGCTACATCGTTATCCCGAGCCTGATGGTGTTCCTGTCGCTAGTGCTCAAACCGAGAGTCGATCGGGTGGCCAACATCGCGCTCGCCAGCCTTTACGGCTTGACCATCGCTGCCAGTGCGGTCGGAGAGTGGAGCTATTTCATTCTCGGAAGCGTGACCGAGGTGCTACTTCTGGCAACAATCGGCTACTTCGCATGGACTTGGCCGACCACCACGCTAAGTCGAGCAGGCTCCTAGCTCGGGTCCGGCAACCAGGTTTCGTGAACCGACCGCCACATCCAGCCGAGCGGGGCTTCTTCGGCACGAGTCAGAACTGCCGTCGACACTCGCTGGTTCGCGTAGTCCGGGTGAAGTTGCCATTCCTCGTAGCGGACAACCTCAAGATTCTCGTCCCCGTGTATGACCTGCGCCTCCCGTACCTCAACGGTCACCCCAGGTCGCGCTCCCTGCGCTTGGCGAAATGACTCGATCAGCTCGGCGCGACCGACTCTGACACCGCCGGGAACCACCATTTCGAAACCGCTGGTGAGAACATCTTCAAACCGCTGCCAACCAGCTTGATTCTCGTCAGATTTCGACAGCCATTCCTCGACGAACTCATGGAATCGGAGAACTTCATCGACGGCGGAGTGCATTGTGTGAGCGAGCCTAGAGTGTCTTGATGAACGCCATGTCACCGAACGCCATCGGTTCGTTGTATATGGTGCTCGGATCATTGGCGTACGTCCTCAACGACGCATTCGTGCGCTCGGCGACCGAAGACGGCCTCAACGTCTACCAAGTGATCTGTCTGCGCGGAGTGGTGATGGCTGTCCTTTTCGGTGCCGTTGGCATGGCGCGCGGTGAAGGGATCCAGAAGTCGCATCTGCAGCGTCCATTTCTTTCGAGAGTGGCGGCTGAGATGATCGCCACCTCGTTTTTCTTCGGCGCGCTGGTACGAATGGATTTTGCGAACGCCCAAGCAATTCTACAAATCGTTCCCTTCGCCATCACGCTCGCCGCGGTTTTCGTGCTGGGCGAGCGTGTCAGTTCCCGACGATACGTCACCATCGCAATCGGGTTCATAGGGGTACTTATCGTGGTACGGCCGGCCACCGAAGGGTTCAACGCGTGGTCGCTGTTCGTGGTGGCCAGCGTTGTTGCGATGGTCGCCCGCGAGTTGGCGACCCGACGAGTCGACCCGGCCACCCCTGCACTATCGGTGGCCTTTGCGACCGCGGTCGGAAACACGCTGCTCGGAGGCGCAATCTCGCTGAACTCCGGCTGGGGCGCTTTGCAGTCGAAGGGCTTGGTAATGATCGGATTAGCCTCCGCCCTGCTGTTCTTTGGGTACCTCTTTACGATCGAAACCGTCCGCATTGGAGACCTCAGCGTTTCGGCACCTTTTCGGTACACGGTTCTGTTGGGTGCTGTCGTCTTTGGCTACATCTTCTTCGATGAAGTACCCGACGCTCCGACCATCATCGGAAGCACGGTTATCGTCGCTGCAGGGCTTTATGCGATCTCGCTAGACCGAGCGCAGTCGCCACAGCCGTTGCGACGATAACCAATGGGTTATCGTGAGGTCCTGACCGACGACGAGTTCAACGACTTCTGCGAATCTCTACCGCACTCCACCCACGTTGTGCAGTGGGGCGATGCCGACGTTTGGAAGATCGGCGGAAAGGTCTTTGCCATCGGCGGCTGGCGCGACGTCGATCAAGGGCTCTTTGTCACCTTCAAGTGCGAAGAGTTCGAGTTCGAGTTACTGGGCGCCGCCCCAGGCTGTCGGCCTGCGCCTTATCTTGCGTCGCGAGGGTTCACCTGGATTCAAAGAACCGGCGACGAAACCATCAGCGATGATGAGCTACGAGAGTTCATCACCGAGAGCTACCACCTGGTGTCACTGAACCTGACCAAGAAGTTGCAGCGCGAGTTAGGTCTCAATCAAGCAGAAATCGAACCGGATACCTGATGAAGTCAACGTCGTCGACCGACCGAGGCACGATATTTGTTGGCGGAACGATCCACCCGATGGGGTCGGCGAAGACTCCTATCGAGTCGGTGAGGGTCGACGGTGATCGAATCTCATATGTCGGATCGATCGCCGAAGCACAGGCTCTCGGCGAGTGTGAGCTGGTCGATCTCGATGGCCGATCCCTGTTGCCCGGATTCGTCGATGCCCACACCCATCCCCTGATGCATGGTCAGTGCATGAGTTGGGCCGACCTTTCTACCGCAGCAAGCGTTGACGAAGTGGTGAAATTGCTTCGCGAGCACGCTCAATTGGGTCCATCGACTGGAGCAATCCGCGGCTTCGGATACGACCAGCATCGGCTGTCGAACGGCGAGCACCCTAGCGCTACCGATCTCGACAGAGTAGCCCCCGACCAAGAAGTAACGATCCTGCACGCGAGCGGTCATGGGTACGTCGCCAACTCGTCTGCTCTAGCCAACGCGGGCATTACCGCCGCAACCCCTACACCGATGGGCGGACTGATCGATCGCGATGACGACGGCCACCCGATGGGCCGCGTCTTTGACTCGGCCTGCGATCTTCTAACGGGTGAGGGTGGCGTCGAGATCTCTAATCACGGACCGAACTTTCACCTGCCGGACTCGCCCGAGCAGCTCGATGCTCGCCTTGACGAGGCTCAGGAAATGTTCCTCGCAGCGGGGATAACCGCGGTCGGCGATGCCCAGGTTACCGAACGGGAGATGAGCAACTACCTCCGCGCCCGAGATACCGGACGTCTGCTGATCCGGGTCACGATGTATGTGTTGTCGAGTCACCGCGATGCTTTGCAGCGGCTCGGCATTAGCTCGACTCTAGGCGACGAGTGGCTGCGCTTCGGCGGGGTGAAACACTACGCAGACGGATCGCTGATTTCGGGAACCGCGCTATTGCCGTGCGGGTGCGGGAACACCCATGGATACAACTACCACGACGACGGCGAGCTGGAAGATCTGCTAGCCGATTCGAGTGCTCAGGGACTACAAACCGCCACCCACGCACAAGGTCCCGATGCTATTCAGATGGTTCTCGACGGCTTGTCGCGCAATCCTCGCCCAGAGCTTCGGCATCGCATCGAGCACTGTGGATTTCCCACAGACACACAGATCGAGACCATGCGCGACTTAGGTATCGTTCCGGTGCCACAGCCAACGCAGGTGTTTCGGTACGGCGATGGCGTCCGTAGAGACCACCCCGAACTCGCCGATCGCATGTACCCCTCCGGGCTATACGAGCGGGCGGGCATACCGGTGGTCTTGTCGTCCGATGCGCCGGTCACGATGCCCGACGTTGCTTTGGCATGCTGGGCAGCGGAAACTCGCATGCTTGCCTCGGGTGTTGTTCTCGGCGAAGATGCGCGGGTGTCGCGAACTACGGCATTCGCTGGCTATACCAGCGGCGGAGCGTACGCCCTTAGGCGAAGCGACGTGGGTTCGCTAGACGCCGGGAAACTAGCCGACCTTTGCATTCTCGACACCGACCCCCTCGCGGTGGACCAAGCCGCACTGCCCGATGTCAAGGTCGACACGACCTGGGTTGGCGGTCGTCTCGCATGGTCTCGAGATGGCGGGCTCGCCAGAAACGACAGATGACCGAAATTCGTAGAGGGAAGAGCTGCCCATCGGGTCGATTCTTTCAAACAGCGGCGAGCGATCGCGCCAGGAAATTGATGATTTCCCCGACAAAGGGCTCGTACGGGGCCAGATCGCTATGGCCACCGCCCGGCACCAACAGCACTTCGGCAGCGGGAAGGCCAGAAGCTAGACGGTGAAGGTTCTCGATAGGCACGACATCGTCTTGGTCGCCGTGGACCAAGAGAACCGGCGATTCGATAAGCGCGATCCTGCTGTAGGGGGCGAACTCTTCGAACTTGAGGCCAATGCTTCTTTGCACGGCGGCCAAGATGACCCTGACCACAGCCTTGGGCAGCCGGGAGAGTTGTCGCTGCATCACATCGCGCGGATCAGCGAAAGCCGAAACAGCAACTAAGGCCTCGATTTGAGCATTGCGAGAGGCACTAAGAATTGCCGCTGCGCCGCCCACAGAGTGGCCGATCACCCCGACCGACTGCACCCGAGGTTGAAGGCGTAGCCAGTCGATCGCTACGTCGAGATCCTCAGCGAAGCGTGGCATCGAAACGAAGTCGTCGTGTTCGGACAATCCATGATTTCGAACGTCGAGAAACAAGCCATGAAACCCAGCTTCGCTGAGGTGAGTAGCCAGCGGAAGCATCAAAGACGAGTTCGAACCCCATCCATGAATGACCACAACTCCGGGAGCACTGAAATCTACGGGAACGAACCAACTATGCAGGCGAGTTCCCGTGCTGCTTTCGAGCCAAACAACCTGCTCTGGAAGTCCAAGATCTGACGGCCCTTGTCCGACGGGAGGCCGCGGCGGAGCAAAAGCGCGCTTGAAGCCGCGCGGAGCGAGATAGGTAGCCCCGAGCGTAGCCATCATAAGAGACCATCTCATCGGCTTAACGATATCGCTAAAGAGCCAGCAGATTCGCCGGTCCATAGGTCGCTATAGGACGGTGCGTACTTCCCAGAGTTCGGGGAAAAGCACGACATCGAGCATTCGGCGCAAATAGCTGACTCCCCCGGTGCCCCCGGTGCCGCGCTTCAACCCAATAATTCGTTCTACCGTTGTCACGTGGTTGAAGCGCCAGCGTCGAAAGTAATCCTCGAAGTCGACCAGTTTCTCAGCCAGGTCGTAAAGCTCCCAGTACTTCTCGGGGTCTTCGTAGATCACTTTCCAAGCGTCAACCACTCCGTCGTGGCGCGGATGGGTCTGCGTGATATCGCGTTCCAGCACAGCCTTCGGAACTTCGATACCAGATTCAGCTAGGTGCCGTAGTGCCGAATCGTAGAGCGAAGGTCGGGCGAGCTCTGCTTCTAGGAGCGACGTCACCTCGGGATTGTGTTCGTGCGGGCGCAGCATCGCTGGGTTTCGGTTGCCAACTACATACTCGATCAACCGATACTGATAGGACTGAAATCCCGACGATTGTCCGAGTTCGTCGCGAAACGTTGTGTATTCGCTGGGGGTCATTGTTCGCAACACATCCCATGCACTATTCAGTTGTTGAAAGATCCGGGCCACGCGAGCCAACATCTTGAATGCCTCAGCCAATTGGCCACGTTCAATAGCGAGTCGGGCTGCAGCGATCTCGTGGATCGCGAGCTTCATCCAGAGTTCGGAGGTCTGGTGCTGGATGACGAACAGCATCTCGTCATGGGCGTCGGTGAGTGGATGCTGTGCGTTTAGGATTTCATCGAGTCTGAGGTAGTCGCCGTAGGACATGCGACCGTCGAACGACATCTGGGCACCTTCGCTTGCTGGATCGTAGGGCTCGTTCACGTCAGGTCTCGCTTCTGTTGCTTGCTACCAAACGCAGGCTAATTGGCTTTCGACCGTTTGCTGTCAGATCTGAAATCCCATGACCGTCGGAGTCATTGGGTTTGGGCGCGAGGAAGTCTGCGACGAAGAGCGGTGAAGGCCGCCGCACCATCTTCGCTGCGCATCCACGAGACATAGTCGGGTCGTGATCGTTCCTTAAAGAATGGGTTGGAGAAGATCTCGGCCCACTCGGTCACGGCCATGTTGGCCAAAGCCATCGCCTCGTCGTATCCGTCCCAGTTGCGTGCGTGCTCTTCCGACCGGAAGAGGTTCATGTTCGCTCAACGAAACGGTCGGCTGGCCGCGTCGCCCCCGATCTCGGCGCTGGAATATCCAACCATCTCGGTCGGCTCCATCAACGAGATCGACTCATCGAGCATCTCGATAGTCATTGGCTCGCCACAACACAAGCACGGCGCATCGATACGAACGTTACAACCCGGAACCAGCCAACGAATTGCCAGCGCCTCAAGGCCGCACTGCGCGTACCAGCCCTGCTCGCCATCGATCGAGACCCGGTACTGGGTCGGTTGTAGATTGAACGGTGGGAACGACGCCAGATAGTCGGTTCCGGGGTGGACCCATCCGGGGGTAAGGCCCACCAATTCGTGAATCAACTCACGACCAGTCGCGAGATCGATCTTCAGCTCGGCCGCTAACTCGGTGAAGTGCGGTGCTTGCCCGGTGGCGATGACCTGACTCATGATCGAGGCGAACCCACTGTCCAACAATTTGGTATCGATCATGGCAAGGCCGCTCCTCATATTCCGGAAGTATCGTCAGCGCCGAACCTACCTGATAAGCAAGGTTGCTGCCGACCGTCAGCGTTCGTCCTTAGGAGGTGGACCACCGGGTCACTTTGCTGACACCCATATCCAACTCGTTGGGCCCTTATTCTGGCAAAGGTTCTTCACCCGTCAACCCATCACCGATCAACTAATCGACAGCATCGTCGCCCGCTATCTCACCAACCGACCGGAAAAGAAATGACCCTCGACCAGTTCCGCCGCGAACCCCTCCTCTTTGGCCCATCACCGGTCCATCGCCTCCCCCGCCTCAGCGAAGCACTTGGCGGAGCGGTCGAGATATGGGCCAAGCGAGAAGACTGCAACTCCGGAATCGCCTTCGGCGGCAACAAGGTTCGTAAACTCGAGTACCTGGTGGCCGAGGCTCTCGACAGCCATTGCGACACGCTTGTCTCGATCGGTGGTATCCAGTCAAACCACACACGACAGGTCACCGGAGTGGCGTGCCACCTCGGGCTCAAAGCGGTAACCGTTCAGGAGGGCTGGGTCGACTACAACGACATGGCCTATGACAAGGTCGGCAACATCCAACTAACCCGCATTATGGGCGGCGACGTTCGGGTCGACCCGGCAGGGTTCGACATTGGTATTCGCGACAGTTGGAAACGAGCGCTCGAGTCGGTGGAGGAATCGGGTGGTAAGCCGTACCCAATTCCAGCGGGAGCGAGCGACCATCCTCTGGGAGGGCTCGGGTTCGCCAACTGGGCGGTCGAGGTCGAAACTCAGGAAGCCGAACTAGACCTCTTCTTCGACACGATCATCGTTTGTACCGTCACCGGATCTAGCCACGCTGGCATGATCGCTGGCTTCGCACTGTCGGACCGTCCGGGCCGTCGCGTAATCGGGATCGATGCGTCGGGCACGCTCGACCAGACAGTCGAGCAGGTGACGCGTATCGCAAAGGACACTGCCGACAAGATCGGCCTCGAGAGATCCCTCCGCGACGACGAGATCAGCATCGTCGCTGGCTATGAAGGACCGTCGTACGGCGTACCCGATGCCGGCACCGTCGAAGCGATCCACCTCGCCGCCCGCACCGAGGGCATGCTCACCGACCCGGTCTATGAGGGAAAGTCTATGGCTGGCCTGATCGGTATGATCCGCAGCGGTGAGATCCCGGCTGGTTCACGAGTGCTCTACTGCCATCTTGGAGGCCAGCCAGCCCTTCCGGCATACGCCGGCTTTCCCGGCCTCGGCTCACCCGAGCGCGAACTGTCGCTCTGATCGCCGGGGTACCCACTCATCGATGCGGGCGTTTCACAACCCATCGTTCGACTCCGATCGCTCATTCGACAATCCTGCCGATCCTGTTACCGTCGTTGCATGACCGACTGGACCGCAATTAGTCGTCGCAATGCACGATCGGTTCAAACCACCATTGGATGGGTCTATTGGGATCCCGGAGCGTTAACCCGGTTGGAGGCGTTGGGTCTATCGGGGCCGCTTGGCTATATCGCCGCCCGGGCCGCACCGCTTGGCCCCGCCGGGCCCGAAGCCGTGGTGGCCGCCTTCGGCTCGATAAGCCCGCTGGGAATCGCTTTGGCCCTCGACCTGGTAGATCGGCACACCACATTTGAAGCGGTGTGGGCTGCGCGCGATGAGGCTGTGCTCGAAGGACTAGCCAGATACGCTCCAGATATCTCCGGCCTGCTCGCCGATCTCGGCCCCACCATGTGGCCGGTGATCGACCAACTCCCGCGACTGGGTCGAGTGTTCTTCGGCGCTCATCTTCGAATGGAACGACCCGCTGATCCGGTGCTATCCGGATGGCATGCCGTTAACTGCATCCGCGAGTGGCGCGGCGACACGCATTGGGCATTGGTCGCGGCCGCCGGCCTCACCGGTTCGGAGGCATCGATACTTCACAACGCCTGGGTCGGATACGAAAAGGACTGGCTCGCTAAGTCGCGGGGAAGCAGCGAGGAAGAAACCGCCTCTGGGTGGTCGCTACTGGAGGCTCGCGGGTTGGCCGCTGGCGGAGAGGTGACCCGTGCTGGCATCGATCTGCGCCAACATCTGGAAGACGAAACCGACCGGCTAACCGCCACGGTATGGACACTGCTCGGCGAACCGGCATCCATTCAGTTCGCGGACGACTTCGAACCGCCATGTGAACAGCTCCTGAAACGGGTGGACATCACCGCGGGTTTCAACTACCAGCCAGCATCGCGGAACCTTCCCAACCGCGACTAGAAATCGAACTCGGGCAGCATCTGATCGCCATAGCGGCCATATTCCACCCGAGTTCACCTCTACTACGCTAAGGCTGTGACAAACGAAATCGAACGGTTCATCATCTTCTATGACCGGCTGGTCAATTTCACACACGACTGTGTTAAGCGACTGCCAGCTGAGATGCTGCAGTGGCAGCCATCAGCGGGGTCGAACGTCAATTTCGGTGAACGACTCGAAGACGTAACCATCGAAGGCCTCTACATTCACCTCGTTGTCGGCGAGCACCTGTGGCTTAGAAACCTACGCGATTGCGCCGACGGCGAAACCATTTCCCTCCCGGTCGACAAGGACATGGCAGCGCAACTCGCCGACTCGGACTTCTTGGCCACCTCGCTCGCAATGCACACCGACAACATGGCGATCATTTCTGACTTCGACGATGAACGCTTGGCATTGGCTGTGCGGTTCAGCGACCGCGAATGGACAGTCCAAGGATTTCTGTGGGCCATCCTCGGTCACCGCAACTATCACATTGGAAACATCGATACATACTGTCGACTGGCTGGTGCTGAGGCACCCGACTACTTCCAATTCGATCCCATTCAAATGGCATAGCGAGCGTCGAAATGATCGACATGCATGCGCACTTTCTGCCAGCGCTGCTGGTGGAGGCCCTGACACTACGCGCTAGTGCCCCCAACATTTCGCGTGGCGCTGACGGCAACGTGTCCATCGGGATATACCGCACCCGCATGCCATACCGCAGCTCCTTCGATGACGTCGAAGCTCGCATCGCGTTAATGGACGAACTGGGGATATCCAAGCAAGTGCTGTCATTGCCCGGTCTTTTTGGCATCGACTCTCTGCCCGCTAGCGATGCCGTCTTGTTGACCCGGTTGTTCAACGATGGCGTGGCCGAGTTGGCGACGAAGTTTCCCGATCGGTTCGTCGGGATTGCCGCACTTCCTATTGCCGATCCGACAGCGGCTGTCGATGAGTACCGCAGAGCCCGCGAAGAACTTGGACTTGCCGGGATGGTTCTGCCAGGCGACGGCTTCACAAGCGTCGCCCAGGCCAGATCGCTACGACCCTTGTTTAATGCCGCTCAAGATCTCGGCGGATTGGTCTTTGTGCACCCCGGTCCGCTGCCGTTCGACACCACTGGGGAAGGCCTCGATGCACCGGCACCTCATAGCGACAACATCGTGCACCGTCGCGCGACGGTCGACATACAGAACCGGCTCACCGAGGTCATGATCACCCTCGCGATCTCGGACTTCCTCGATGAGTTCGGCGACGTGCCGGTTCAAGTAGCCAACTTGGGGGGTTCGCTACCGTTCGTCATCGAGCGCATGGATCACGTTTACGGCCTCAGGCACCCAGAGCTGGCGCTGCCATCGAAAAGCCTCAAACCCATCTATGTCGACTGTGCGTCGATGGGCCGAAAGGCGCTGGCGATGGCGATCGACCTCTACGGGGCCGATCGGATTCTGTTCGGGACCGACAATCCCGTTTTCGACGACCGCCGCGCCATCGATGCAGTCAAAGACAGCCTCATCGACGAAGCTGATAAGGACAAAATCCTCAAAGGCAACGCAACGCAGCTACTGGAAACCGTCACTACCCAATAGCCACTTTCACCTGCCGAACAATGCCGGGGCGACGAGTTTAGGACCGATCGATCGACAGTTGGGCGTCGGTCATGTGGTCGAGATACATCAACACCTCTTGAGTGTTGCTGCTGTCGTTTGCAATCCGCGCGCTGTAGATCTCGATCACAGCGGCGACAACAGCCGGGTTCTCAGGATGTGCAAAGTAGGCCCAGTCAACCAGATGGCATGCCATTGTCGAATCGGTGTCGATCAACCCCCGGGCTCGGTCGACCATGGCGTCGACCCCGCCCGCCAGGTCGCAGATCATTGCCGCCTGCTGGTCGAATCGAGCCGGTGCCCAGTGCGACGGGATATCGTCCCACCAGCCGCAGTACTGCTTCATGACCATGCGAGAGATGTCGGCCGCCGACACATATTGCTCGGCAAGGCTGGGGTGATTGGCCAGATGAGTTGGTAGTCGAACCGAATCCGCAATCTGGTCCTGGCGTTGGCGGTCGTTGAGGCCAGCCAGGGTGTGGGCGACGATGTGCTCTAATGCCTCGGCATGCGTGGTGAGTACCGCCACGATCTCAGCCGGGTCGGTTATGGCCAAACCGTGGGCGGGCAGAAGATATTGCGGCTCGAGGTCCACCATTTCTCGTAGGGCGACCGCCCATTCTTCGACGAAGCGTTGTACTCGCTTTCCGTTCCCGGCATTCGGCAAGAAGCCCTGGTAGTAGTCGGCGCAGGCGACGGCGCGGCGACCGGGCACCGACACATAGAGTTGATCGTCGGTTTCGCCGCGCCGATGGATCAGGTCGAACCGTTCGCCCCCGACGGTGATCGTGAGTTCATCGCGAAAGGTTTGGGTGGGCGGCACCCAGTCGTCATCACCTGCTGGAAAGCTGCGGAGTGGCTGTGACATGTATCGCGAGACCGACCCGCGTAGTCGAACGTATCGATCGAATCTTGCCGAAGCGTCTTGATGGGCGATGATCGTGGGGTCATCCTGTAGTAGAGCCCAGGTCCCCATGCAATGATCTACGTGAGCGTGGGTGTAGATGATGGTGTGAATCGGCGCCGAGCTGACGGTGCGTATGCCTTCTAAGAGGGCGGGCCCGCCCGGTGCCATTCCCGTATCGACGACCACGAGGCCAGCGTCGGTCTCGAACACGATGCTGTTCACGATGGGTAGCCTCACGAGCCACATGCGCGAGCCCACAGCGGTCACTTCCACCAGTTCTTTGGCGTCTTCGATTGCCCGCTGATGGTGACGGTCGAACATATTCGAGGCGACGCGAGGCGAATAGCTCCCGCCGAACGAGCCCCCGCCCACGAGCGCGTTCAGCAGGGCTGGGTCTGCCATAACAAGTTCCGCACTAACCGTTCTGCGATTCCGTTCAGAGGTAGACATCGGCTGTTGAGATCCCTCAGGGGTTGTGGTCACGAACGATTATCGCTGCGGTCGATGGCCCTCGCATCGGTTCCTAGATAACTGGCGATCACACGCGGATCGTTCCGGACCTGTTCGGGTTCGCCCTCGGCGATGACCGCTCCCCCCTCGAGGCAATACACCCGGTCCGAAATCGACATGATCAGAGGCATGTCGTGCTCGATGATCAGAATGCTCGCATCGAGCTCCTGGCGGATGCGTACCAGCAGCGGGCCGAATGCCTCGGTCTCGCGCTGGGCGACGCCAGCGGTGGGTTCGTCGAGGCACAACAGTCGAGCGTCCAAAGCGAGCAACCCGGCCAGCTCGACGATGCGACGTGTGCCGGTCGATAGGTCGCCGATGTAGTTGTCGGCATAGCGGCCAAGGCCAAGAAACCCGATGAGATCGGCGGCTTCTGATTTCTTGACTCGCTCGCGCGTGCTGGAGATGGGTAGGAACAGAGCAGTGCTTATGAAGCCGGTGCGTCCGCGCGCCTCGAGAGCCACCTGCACGGTCTCGGTCACGGTCAGTTCTGGAAACAGGGTGGCGCTTTGAAAGGTGCGCCCCAGCCCTCTCGATGCCCGCCGGGCTGAACTGACCTTGGAGAACTCCTCGCCCAGCAGATCGACCTCGCCATCGGCTCTGACAAAGCCTCCAATGGCGTTCATCAGCGAGCTCTTGCCAGCCCCATTGGTACCGATGAGCCCTACGATCTCGCCGTCGTCTACTCGGATCGACACTCCCGACACAGCCTGAATTCCGCCGAAACTAACGGTGATACCGTGGGTCTTGAGCGTGGCGGGTCGGCGTTCGGCGACCGGCCGTTTGGTTAGTTCCGACGCCGATACCACCCTCTTCACCGGTTCAGCCTCGGACTGGCGGCCATCCAGCCAGGCGAACAATCCGTCACGAATCGAGTAGGCGATCTGCACCAAACCGCCAGGGAAATACAGCAGTAGCAGCAGCAACCCAATACTCGACGTAAACAAAGGTATGAGTTCGTTGTCAGGGAAGAACCCTCGAAGCCCCTCGACCCACAGTGCACCAATCACCGGACCGATCACTGTGCCCAACCCTCCAATAACGGCCATCGAGACAACCCGCAGCGATTCAGAATTCTGGAAGAACCGTCCCTGTAGCGGCACCGATTGAAGCAGTCCTCCGATCGCGGCCCCACCTAGCCCGGCGATGCCCCCGGCCAAGGCGAAACTTGTAAGCCGGGTGCGGGTTGGGCTCACCGTGTATGCGGCGGCCGATTCGGCGTTGTCCCTTACCGCAATGACGGTTCGCCCGACGCCGCTGTTACGCAGCCGCGCGACCACCAGCACCACGATCACCAAGATTCCTAACGAGAACCAGTAGTAGGTGCGCTCGTTGGTGAGGTCGAACGACAAGAAGTTGCCGCGCGGAAAAGGCACAGCGCTGCGGTTGCCGTCGGAGAGTATCTCGGTGCGAAACAGGTACTGGTTGGCGGCTAACCCGAAAGCGAAGGTACTTACGGCCAAGAACAGACCTTTGACTCTCAGCGCTCCGAGCCCGACGATGGCGGCAACCCCTGCAGCCACCACGGCGCCAGCGATAAGGCACGCAGCGAACGGCAACCCGGCCCGCTGGAATCCGGCTGCGCTGAAGGCCCCGATTCCGGCGAATCCCATCTGACCCAATGAGAGTTGGCCGGACCAACCGGTGATGATGGTGACCGACATGGCTGCGATCGCGTAGACAACGATTGTGGTGTAGACGAGGTGTCGCGACGGCCTGTCGACCATGAGGCCTAACAGCACGGCAGCCGCTAGCAGTGCGAAAAGTGCAATAGCCGAAAGGTTCCGAACCCACCAGATATCTTGCAGGCGCGGTGGAATGGGTCGAACCTTTGGAGCAAACGAGAATGTGGCCCGTTCCTGCTCGGTGCGACCTTGCAGATAGACGGCGATGACCACACCGACGAACAGCACGAAGTCGAATAACCCGGCTTGATCGAGGAAGTTGAATTGCACGACCGACTGCAGCACACCCACCGCAATGCCTGCCAAGAGCGCTCGGGGGAACGAGACCATTCCGGCAATAACTGCCGCTGCTAGGGCTCGCGCCAATGTATTGGGCCCTAACGACGACAGGCCAGCTATCGAACCATTCATGCCCGACAGGAGCAGGGCCGACAGCGTGGCAAGAAAGCCGCCGATCGTCCAGACCGCGGTCGAGACCAGTTTGGGGCTGATCCCGGAAAGGCGGGATAGATCAGCGTTGGCAGCCGAGGCTCGTACGGTCTTTCCGAACGTGGTTCGGTTGAGAACCCATCCGAGCATGGCCGCTATTAGCGGCACGACGACGAGGACCGTTAGCTGCGGACCACTCACCCGAAGACCAGCGACGTCGTTCCATTCGGCCCCGACCGGCACCGGGAAACTCGGTCGGTCGTCGTTGTTGATGCCAGGGTAGGAGGCCACGATGGCCTGCATTAATTGAGCCACCCCGATGGTGGCCACCAACACGATGACCCGAGGTGCGTTGAACAAGCGTCGGATAACTGCCAGTTCGATCACGGCCCCTAACAAGGTGCCCACCACCATCGCGACAACGAAGGCCACCCAGTACGGAAAGCCGTAGTTGATAACCATTAGGGCCAGCAGGGCCGAGGCCGGTATCCCCATGTTGCCGACGGCGAAGTTGATCACCCGAGTCGACCGGTAGATCAACACGATTCCCATAGCGAGCAGGCCGAAAACCATGCCGCTCACCAAGCCGTTAAACAACAGTTGGGAGGTAGCGCCGATTCCGAAAAGGTCGAAGCTGAAGTCGAGCATCGTCGTGCTACCCGCCCTCGGTGCCCAGAAACACCGCTCGGGCTAGGTCGTCGCGCTCGGCTAACTCGCCAGCGTCACCCTCGAAGCGCACACGACCCTTCTCTAGAAATACCGCTCGGTCGGCGATGGCTAAGGCAATGTTGAGGCTCTGCTCGACAATGATCATCGTCATGCCCGCCGCCTTGAGATCATCGACGATGACCAAGAGCCGCTCGACCACGGTGGGGGCGAGGCCAAGCGATAGCTCGTCGATGATGAGAATCTGCGGGTCGTGCAGCAACATCATGGCCAGTGCCAACATCTGTTGCTGGCCACCCGAAAGCTGCCCTGCCTTGTCGGTACGCCGGTCGAGTAGTTCGGGAAAGGACTCCCAAGCCCGTTCGATTCGACGGGCCACGTCGGCAGCGTCAGCACGGTAGGGGTAGGCGGCCATCGTGAGGTTGTCCTCGACGCTCATCGGAGCGAACACTCCGCCACCACCGGCGAGCATGTGGATGCCCATCTTGTTGCGCTGTTCGGCCGACGCGAAGGTAATGGTTTGTCCGTTGAGGCGGACCACGCCACGCTCGGGGGTTTCGAGTCCGGCAATGATCCTCAAAATGGTCGACTTGCCCGCGCCGTTGGTGCCGAGCAGGGCGAGAACTTCGCCGCGGTGAACCTCAAAGCCCACATCGAAAAGGATCTGGACGTGGCCGTAGGAGAAATCGATATCGTTCACCTGGATTACCGGAGTCTCCACTGACTCGTCGCGCTGTCGAGCCATTTCGGCTTGTTCCTCTCTGAGTTCGGCAGCCACCAGAGCTAGGTCGTTACGGATAAACCGGGCTCCGTTCATAACGAGCAGCCCGCCGATGAGCATCGACGGGATGGTGAGGATGAGCACGGTGGGTCGGGGTCCGTAGGCGTTGCTCAAAAGCGCCGACAACAGCCCGCCGCCCGTCGCCCCAACAAAGAAGATGTACATCGTTACCAGGGCTGCTCCCAGTCCGCGCAGTCGGTAGGGAACAATGCCTTGAATGATCGGCGAGACCATCGCGAAAGCAGAGCCAGCGAGCAAATTAACAACCACCCCAACCGCGGCAAAGAGCCAAGGGTTGGGCATCGCGTACTGAATCGGCACGAGGACCGAAACTGGAATCAGAAGCGAGCCGAGCGCGGACAATGCTCGGCTGGGATCGTCTCGGTACATGCGGTCGAAAATCCGGCCGACGAACGGTACAGCGATGATGATGCCGAGGCCACTGGCCGTCTCGACGGCGCCGCGACCAAAGGCGCCGAGCCCGAAGTGATCTTCGAGATACAGGTTGCGCAGCACCGGCCCGGTGAATAGCGCGAAGCCCATCGCAGCGAAGGCGACGATGACGGTCTTCATCGTTTTAATCCGTAAGAGACGAGCGAAGGCGGCTTCGATAGAGACCGGCACGGAGCCTTCATCTTCGAAGACCTCGCCCAGGACCTCCTTCTTCTCCCACTGGCCGCGAACGGGCTCGGGCAAGCGAAAGGCCAAGAACGCAAAGAACGCTACCGGAAACCCCAGCACGAAGTAGGCCCAGCGCCAGCCCTCGACCCCGCCTGCCAGGGTGGCGATACCACCCACCACGATGGGGCTGGCAACGGCCAGTGCCCGACCCGACATAGCGTTGACCGCTCCGATTCGGCCGCGCACTCCAATCGGATAGGTGTCGGCGAGCAGCGAGCTGTGCACGGTGATGGTGTTGGCCTTGGCGATCCCTACAAAGAACCGCGACCAGAACAACATGAATGCGTTTACGGCCAGCCCTGACAGGAAAACGAACCCGGCAAACGCGATCGACGCGGTACCGATTATGGGTGCTCGACGGTAGCGGTCGGCAAGGTAGCCCATGGGCATGGCGCCCAGGATGAAGAACGACACCGATGCGGTGCTGATGAACACGATGACGCCGTCGGACAACCCGAACGTGTCGCGAATGTCGGGTGCCAATACGCTGAGCGCGGCAAGCTCGAGTTCGTCGAGGCTGTTAAGAACCAACAGCACCAAGAAGGTGGAGATACCGCCCTTGGCCAAACCCTGTTTGAGCGTCAACTCCTGCGCTCCGACGCCGGGAAGCTCTTGATCGTCGACGATGCCGTCGTCGTCATCGTTGCGGGCACTCTGGCGAGAGGCTTCTTCGGCGAGCACTGCCGCCGTCAGGCTCGAAGCGTTCTCGCCAGACTCAGTGCTCAAAGCCAGCCCTCCCCCAAGCGTTCCTGGCGCCGCCGGACCGATGGCCGACGGTCGCGTCACACTATAGGGTAATCTGACGTAGTGTCAGATTCGTGTGGTAACGGGCCGCAGTATTGGTCAAGGGGAGAAAATCACTATGACAAATTCGCCTGCGTCGCGCCGAGAGGCGTTTCGACTTCGGTGCATGTCACTCGCTCTGGCGTTCGCTCTACTCACCGCGGCGTGTGGTGGTAGCAGCGACTCAGCCGGTTCGGATTCCCCCAACTCGACCGAAGTAGCCGATTCGCCTGCCACTACCACTCCCGCTGATTCGAGTACCGAAGATCCCTCGCCGGCGACCACCGACGCTGGCTCCGATGACGATTCCAGCCCTGACTCGACAGCCTCGGACGAGCCGGTAGAGCTGACCGCTTCGTATCAGGGGGTGACCGAAAGCGAGATCCACGTCGGTATCTCGATGATCGACTTCGATAACTTGGTCGAACTGAATCTGGCCCCCCAGGGTTGGGGCGATCAGATACTGGTGTTTCAGTCCTTTATCGACGAGCTCAATGGTCGCGGTGGGATCAACGGCCGCACGGTAGTTCCTCACTTCGAGCACTACAGCGTGCTGGGCACAACCGAAGCCGAGGCCACTTGTGTAGCGCTGACCGGTGACATCGAGACCTTCGCTGTTCTCGGCGGTTTCGTGGGGCCAGCGGAAACGGCGAACGGTTGTATCGTCGACATCAACGAAACAATTCTCGTAGGCGGCCGCCAGACCCAAGAACGACTCGACCAGGCAAAGGCTCCTTGGATCGACACCCCCGCCCTTCGCGAGCGTCGGCTCGGCATCTTCTTGGAACTGCTCGAGCAGGAAGGCATGCTCGAAGACCGTCAGGTGGCGGTGATCGGATCGATCGAACAAGAAGACGTCTACGACACGGCCAGCGCCGCACTAGAAGAGCGTGGTCTTTCACCCGTCCTCGAAGCCATCAACGATGCTCCCCAGGGTGAAACCGACGCTGCCAGCGCCCGCTGGCAAGTATTGGCCGAGAACATCAAGGCATCGGGAGCCGACACAGTTCTTGTTATCGGCAGCAGCCAAGCTGCGGTACGAGGGGCGAGCGTCAACGGCCTCGATGTCGAGTTGTGGGTGTTAGAAGACACCGGCCTTCAGAACTTGGGTGCCGCCACGACACCGGCGGACGCTCACGGCGCGGTAACTATCACCAGCCTCAGCGCCCAAGCCACCTGGGATCATCCGAGCCTCGCGCCTTGTCGAGACACTTTCTTCGCAGCCAACCCCGATGTCGAAGTCGTCGAACCCGACGATCAAGTCGACGGCGACGAACAGTGGGATCGGGCGATTTCACTTCACTGTCGCACCCTGCAACTCTTTGAGTTGATCGCCACAGCAGCCGGCCCAAACCTCACCCAAGAGAGCTTCGCCGCCGCGGCCGAAGGCTTGGGCGAGTTCTCGCTTCCCGGCTTTCCGTTCGTGTCACTTGGCCCGGGCAAGCCCGATGCCAGCGACTCGTTTCTGCTAGCACGCTTCGACCAGGACCAAGGCGAAAACGGCGGCCTAGTGCCCTTCTCCGAACTCCTAGACGGCACCCCCTAACCCCGTCGTTCGCTTCTCTCTTACCAAGTTCCGGCGCTGGGGCGCCAGAACGTTGAAGTCGTTGAAAGATGATTTGAACTACGGTGTTGTGGATGAGTTCTACGCCTCGTCCGAACGTGCTGTTCATCACCCTCGATCAGTTTCGAGGCCGCTGCCTATCGGCGGCCGGACATGCAATGGTGAAGACCCCGAACCTCGATCGCTTGGCGGCCCAGGGGGTGCGCTTTGCCCAGCACTACGCACAATGCGCGCCGTGTGGCCCGAGTAGGGCATCGCTTCACACCGGCCTGTACTTACACAACCACCGGTCGGTGTTTAACGGAACCCCACTCGACGACCGCTTCCCCAATTTGGCTCGGGTAGCTCGCGCTGGTGGGTATGACCCGACCCTGTTCGGGTACACCGATAGTTCGGTCGATCTCCGCACCGTCACCGACCCTGGCGACCCACGTCTTCGTACCTGGGAGGGGGTGCTTCCCGGCTTCACCAGCGAGGTGTTGCTCGTCGACGTCGCCCAGCCCTGGGTCGATTGGTTGCTCGAGGCCGGATACCAGATAGATGACCCGGCCGAGCTAGCCAAACCCTGGCCTGGCGCCGCCGGGCTTGGTGGCACCGGTCATCATTGGGCTCCGTCAAGGTTTGCAGCGGAACATACAGAGACCGCTTTTTTGACCGGCCGCCTGATCGATTGGATCGATTCGCAGGGCTCGCCCGACGGGTGTGATCCGTGGTTTGCCCATGCAAGTTACATTCGACCCCATCCGCCCTTCATCGTTCCCGAGCCATACAACACCATGTATGACCCCGACGATGTTCCACCAATGAACCGGCGAGAAACCGCATCCGAGGAAGCGGCCCTTCACCAGTTGGTAGCTTTGGGGCTTGAATCGGGTTATGGCGCCAACCACCTAAGCGACAAAGGTCTGCGGCAGCTCCGGGCTACCTACTACGGGATGATTAGCGAAGTCGACGATCAGATGGGCCGGCTACTCGACTGGCTCGATCAGTCGGGGCACGGGGCGAACACACTAATCGTTTTGACATCGGACCACGGAGAACAGTTGGGCGATCACTGGATGCTCGGCAAGCTGGGATTCTTCGACGAGAGCTACCACATCCCACTCATCATTCGCGATCCGAGTGCTCAGGCCGCTGGTGGACGCGTGGTTGAGTCGTTCACCGAGAACGTCGACATCTTCCCCACGATCTGCGCACTGACGGGGCTGGGTCCACCGGCTCACCTCGATGGCCGGTCGCTAGCTTCGTGGGTCAGGGGCGATACCCCCGACGATTGGCGAACCGAAGTGCACTGGGAGTTTGACTTCCGGGCGATCGTTGGCGACCCGGCCGCCTTGGGGATGAACCTCGAGGACTGCTGGTTGACGGTGCTGCGCGACGAACACGGAAAATATGTGCACATACCTAAGCTCGGGTCGCTGTTCTTCGATCTCGATCGGCATCCCGACGAACTGGTCGAGGTTTCCGGCGATCCTGACGAGACCGCCCGGGTGCTCGACTATGCACAGCGGATGATCAGCTGGCGTATGCAGCACAGCGACAATACCCTGGCCAACATCATTATCGACAAGGGGTCGGGCCCTCGACACCTCGCAGGTGCAGGCTCGCCAATCCCCGGACCAACTCCCGTTTAGGCGCCAAACAGTGCACATCACCCTTAGAAGCGCGGCTGAACAAGCCGCCGCCATCGCTACCCGAGAAATCTCGGCCAGCGAACTGCTCGACGCCACCCTCGAGCGTTACGAGCGGTTCAACCCAACGCTGAACGCGGTCATCTTCACCCAGCTCGACCAAGCCAGCGAACGCGCCAAACAAGCAGACGCTGCCACGGCACGCGGTGAGTCGTGGGGTGCGCTTCACGGTGTCGCGATGACCATCAAAGAAGCGTGGGACTGGATTGGCAGTCCTTCGACATCGGGGTACACCGATCGAGTCGAATGGCGGCCCGAGCACAACTCCGAGGCGGTCGATCGGCTGCTCGACGCTGGAGCCATCATCTACGGCAAGACCAACCTGCCGGTTTCGATGGCCGATTGGCAGACCTTTAACCCGGTTTACGGCACCACTTCGAACCCTTGGAATCCCGAACTGATTCCCGGCGGATCCTCCGGCGGTGCCGCCGCCGCATTGGCCTCGGGAATGACGGCATTGGAACTGGGTAGCGACATCGGCGCCTCGATCCGAAACCCAGCTCACTATTGCGGAGTCTTTGGCCACAAGCCCACCTATGGCCTTGTTCCGACCGTCGGCCACGGCAACCCGGGAAGCCCCGCGCCGCTCGACATCGGCGTCGGCGGACCTCTTGCCCGATACGCCAGTGATCTTGCATTAGCGCTGCAAATCGTCGCCGGGCCCAGCAAACTAGATGCCACAGGTTGGCAGCTAGACCTGCCTGCGGCAACGAAACGACGACCGGATCAGATTCGGGCCGCGGTAATGCTGCAAAGCCCATGTGTGGCACAAGACGATGAGCTAACGCAGCAGCTCGACGCCACCGTGCAGGCATTGGCCGACCTTGGGGTTGTCGTTGACTACGAGGCCAGGCCCGAGATCGACATCGAACGCAGCCATGAGGTTTACCTCACTTTGTTGCGAGCGACCACCGGATCTGAACTCAGCCGAGAAGGCTTCGAGGCGAGCAAAGCCAACGCCAAGCGTTACGAGGCTGGCGAGCGCGACTACAAGGCACTTGCGGGCAAGGCTATAACCATGAGTCATTGGGAGTGGGTGCAGTACCACCGCGAGCGTGAACACTACCGTCTGGCATGGGCCGATTTCTTTAGCGAGTACGACGTAATGCTTTGCCCCACCGCAGCCTCAGCCGCCTACCCCCACGATCACCAAGGCGAACGAGCCGACCGCACCATCACGGTGAACGGCAAGCCCGAACCCACCGTCGATCAACTCTTTTGGGCAGGCTGGTCGTGCGGCGTCTATCTGCCGGGAACCGTGGCTCCAGCCGGACTCACCGCTTCGGGGCTGCCCTGCGGCCTACAGATCGTCACCGGCCATCTACAGGACTACGAAGCAATCGCCTTCGCTGAAATGATGGAGCGAGAGCTCGGCGGTTACCAGATTCCTCCCGGCTACGAGTAGAGCTTCGGCTTCATCGATGTAGTTACTCGGTACGAATCGATTAGGGACGCTCGATTAGGGACGTGTCTGACACCGTTGTTCTGATTAACGCGGGCCATGCTGCGAGTAGCTGATAGAGCACAGCGCCAAATACCGCCACACCAAGGGGAATGTGCAGCGCTGCGGCGCCTCCCGAAGTGCGGGTTGTGTAGCCCAGACCAATCTGTGCGGTGAGCAGTACGAGTATGACGACTGCGATGACTCGACGGACCGCGCCATCGAGCTTTGCGAACGCGATTGCAGCGATTAGGAACGCGACGGTGAAGGCAGCGTTTCCCAGCGCGGCGTGGCTATCGATGCCCCAGTCGCCAAACAGGAACTGTCCCGCTATCACCGCCTGCAATCCAATGAGGATGACGAGAATCGCGGCACCGAGGCGATGAAGGGAGGTCCACACAGGGGGAAGGTCTAGCACAGCGCTGAACCTTCGATTAGCGCTTGCGGCTCACGTGCAACCCATCGCCGATCGGCACGATCACATTGTCCACTCGAGGATCGTTCAGGGCGTGCTGGTTATAGGCCCGTATAGCGACGGTGGACTGACCGGTTTCGCCAGCGTCGACCACACGACCACCCCACAACACGTTGTCGACAATCAGCAAGCCGCCGGGCCGTAGTTTCGGCACCAGCTCTTCGTGGTATTCGATCTGGCCTTCTTTATCGGCGTCGATAAACGCCAAGTCGAAGACTGTTTCATTGTCGAGCGCACGCACGGTGTCGAGCGCCGGCCCAATGACGAGATCTATGCGATCGTCCACGCACGCTTCAGACCATGTGTCCTTGGCGATCGCGGTCCACTCTTGGCTGATATCGCAGCAGAGCAGTCGACCGCCTGGGCCGAGTCCTCTCGCTATCGCCAACGACGAGTAGCCGGTGAAAGTTCCAATCTCAATCGCGTTGGTGGCACCGGTGAGCTGGGTAAGCATTGTGAGCAACACCGCCTGCGGATGACCGAGTTGCATTCCAGATTCGGACCCCAGAGATGATGTCCGCTCAATCAGCCGAGCTGCGACCGGATCGGGAGGTGTAGCGTGGTCGGTAACGTAGTCACCAAGTTCGGTTGTGGCCAGTACGTTGCTTCTGCTCATAGCAAAGACTGTCACCTGCACCTAGCGGAAGCAACCGACCAGAGGCTGGGCGCAGTTGCCCGATTAGTGTCGAACGACGATGGCACCAATGAGGATCTTCGGGCATGGCTCGCTCGAACCAGGAAACCTGATCAACAGTCGAGAGTCGTTCGTTAGGCTGACCACATTGGGAATCGATGGCATCGAACTCGACGTTCGCCGCTCGGCTGACGACGAGCTAGTCGTAATCCACGACCCCAACTATGCCGATGGTCGGCAGGTCTCCGAAACGGCAGCAAACCTCCGACCATCCGGTGTTCTGCTTCTGGAAGAAGCGCTTGATACCTGCGCCGGCATGACGATCAATATCGAGCTGAAGAACTACCCGAGCGATACCGCCTTTGACCCGACCGAACGTATAGCGCACCTATTGCTCGATCTACTAAAAGAACGCAACGGGGACGACCAAATTCTCGTGAGCTGTTTCGGCATCGACTGCATCAATCGAATCCAAAGACTTGACCCCACTGTGCAAACGGCTCATCTACTGATCAGCAGGAGGCCAGTTGGCGAGGTAATCGCGCCAGCGATCGAAAACGGCCACCGAGTTATTCATCCGTACGAGTCGATGATCAATGCAGAGTTCATCGGCGCCTGCCGCGCCGCCGACTTAGCCGTCAACGTCTGGACCGACGACAACGAAAGCGTGGACACGATCACAGCACTGATGGCGGCAAACGTTGACGGGGTCATTACCGCCTCCCCCAAGAGAGCCTTGCGAGTTCGTGACAGCCAGGTCTAAGTACTCGGGCCAGATCCGAATCTGGACTGACCGCTATAGCTCTGTGACCATCTCGTCCGAGCCTGGTTTCGGCAGTAACCGAAGCATCGCATGCCTAAAATCGTGAGCATGTTGCATTGCGGACTCCGAAGCGATGAGTGAGCGTTCGGGCTCAACTGGGACCGGAACCGAGGCCGGTTCGTTCGAACTCCTCGACTGGGGTTTGATCGGGTCGGTCGCCGTGATCTGGGGCTCGTCATTCCTTTGGATCGCAGTAGCACTAGACGCCTTTGCTCCAGGACTTGTGGCTTGGCTTCGAGTGCTCTTCGGAGCCGTCACGCTTTTCATGTTCTCTGGGGCGCGGCGCAGAATTGAACCCCGCGACCGGTTCGGCATCGCGATTGTGGCCGTTGCTGGCAATGCCGGTCCGGCCTTGCTGTTCGCTCTCGCACAGCGCGACCTCGAATCAGCAGTGGCGGGCATGATCAACTCCGCGACACCCGTCGCCACACTCGTAATCGCACTGGCCCTCGGGAACCGAGCGGTCGGCCGCGGGCACGTGGTGGGCCTGCTCCTGGGTTTCGCCGGCGTGATCGTGATGGCGGCGCCAGATCTGCGTGGCGCTGATGCCCCGGTGATGGGTATTGGCCTAGTGCTGTTGGCCGTCGTCGGTTATGCGCTCACCAACAATGTGATCGTGCCTCTTCAGCAGCGTTATGGCGGACTTGCGGTGGTTGCCCACGCACAAGCGCTGGCCGCGGTGCTGCTCCTACCGTTTGGGTTAGTCGGACTAAGATCCTCAAAATTCGAGGGCGGGGCGTTCCTAGCGGTGGTGATCCTTGGGATCTTGGGCACAGGTCTGGCTCGAGTCCTGTCGGCGACCCTGGTAGGGCGAACCGGCCCGCAACGCGGTTCTGTGGTGACTTACTTCGTTCCCATCGTGGCGATACTTCTCGGCGTCTCGGTGCGCAACGAAACCATCAGCTCGATCCAGATCTTCGGCCTGCTGCTGGTCCTGACCGGCGCTGGCCTGATCTCGCGGCGCTGAATGGCGATAACCCCCCAGCTCGCCGAACGGGTCGAGTTAGTCTCATCGGATTCCAAATGAAGTCGGTCGAACCTAGATCTCGCTGCACGACCGCAACACTTGCGCTGCTACATCGTGGCACTGCGCCTACTGGCCATTGCCTGGAGAAGAGCCATCGCCATTTGCGGGTCGGTGTGAAGCGCAGCGACCAAAGCTGTCCGACTAAAGGCAAACACCTTGGTGTCGGTGATCGCTGTTACATCAGCGTTTCTCGGGGAGTTTTCGAGCAGTGCAATCTCTCCGACATGGTCTCCATCGGACAGTCGAGCTACCGATTTTCCATCC
>CBERPN010000009.1:0-38127 GCA_965524675.1 uncultured bacterium | reverse complement strand
GTTCGGCGGAAAGTGCGAGTGGCCCGGACCGGCGGAGGTTCGGGCCGCTTGGCTCGGCGGCCCCGGATTACTCCAGCTGGGCCGAGCCGGTAGCTTGCAGATCGATGCCGTCGAGGCCGAATGCTCTGGCGAATATGTACTCGACATGCATGCTGAGCGACACCGTTATCTCGTTGTCGACGATGTTTGCTCCGTCGATGGTTGCGTCGTCGAGGTTGCGAGCCCCCACCGATGCCACAATTACCGAGGCCGCCAACTGCCTATCGATGAGAACTTCGCCGTCGTCGCGAAGCCCAGGACTATCGACGGCTGCGGCTGCAGCGTCGTTGGCCGCTGCGTCGGCAGCGTTTTCGAGTTCGCGTTGGCGGAGATGCACCGCCGTGAAGTCGACGGCCAGCGCACCAAGAATCATCAGAATCAGGACTGCTGCGGGCATGAATACCAGTACCGTTCCGCGGTCGGTGGTCGTCGACACCGCCACGTCAGCAACCTCCTTCGGGCACGCCGTCCCTGTAAGGGTCGATGATCTCGGAATGGACCGACCGCACCGTTATGGAATCGCCGAAACCGCCAATCCACGGCAGTGCGATCGCAGGGACGGTGTACGACACCTCCATCGACACTCGCGAACAGCGCGAGAACCCCGACGAAGCGGTTACCGCTCCAATGTTTTCTCGCCCATCGGATCGACCATAGGCGTTGAGTGCTTCAGCGGCTCGGGAGCTAGCAAGCCCTCCGGCTTTAGCTTCGTCGCTCTCGACGAATACCCGCACCCCTTCGCGCGACGCTGCGGTCACTGCGAGCTTCGCGTCGATCACTGCCCACGCGTTAACAATCACCAACGCCCCGACGACGAACGTCAAGATCCCAAACGGGATTGCCTCGAAGCCTCCAACAAAGCCTCGCTCGCTGCGCCAATCGATCCGAATCACTACTGGAACTCCTCGGCACGAACCTCGAAGGTTCGGTCGATTGAGGAGAAAGGCGAATCGCCACCCATCAAGATTGGTAGAAATGTCGGCAGGTTTGCCGTGACGTGCAGGACTACAACATCAGGATTCGACAGGTTCCAGTCGATGACTAGCCGCTCTTGACCGAACTGGCCGAGCCGGTCGCGCATGGCGGCTGACACCTCGCCGGCTGCGGCTCCACGACGCTCGGAAGCATCGAACCCCGCGACGGCCCGGGCACCTTCGTAGCTGACGCTCGTAACAACCGATCTGGCGTACAAGCTGAAGATTACCTGGACAGCAAACAGCAACAGGATCAGAAACATACCGACGCCAAAGACCATGCTGAAAAGACCGCTGCCGCGGTCGCTGCTGAAAAGACCGCTGCCGCGGTCGCCGCTCACCCTCGCCTGCACCCCTAGCCGCCGATCTGATTCACCTGGGTCTTCACGTCGTTGGCCGTGTCGTCGAGGATGCCCTTAAAGGCCAGCCACGCAGCCACCCCGAGGAAGGCCACAATCAGGATCGCTAGCGCCATCGAAATCACGCCCTCCCCCCGGTCGTTGCGAGCCCGTTCGAAGAGGTCGTCCTTGTTGTTCTCGTATGAAACCGCAAGGCGAAGTACGAGGTTGTAATAGCTATTCATTTCTGCTCCTAGGTGGTTGTTCTCAGGTTGAAAGGGGGAGGTCTCGGGTTGTGCTCATGAGCCAGAAAAGAGCGACAAAGCGCTAATGAACGGCACGAGCATCAACATCACGCCAGGAATCAGAGTTGCCAATGTCACCGGTATCCAAACCTGTTGGGTTCGACGCTCGATCATCTCGATCAATTGGCGCTGGGCATCTCGGCGAATCGACCGGGCTTCTTCGCTGACAAGGCGCCCAAGATCTGATGCGTCGCTGTTGAGCGCAAGAATACTCACGAGTCGATCGACGGCCGGAGCGCCAGCGAGCGCAGACCATTCGCGAAGGGCTTGAACTTCAGACAGTCCTTGGCGGGTTCGCAGCCGCACCCGCTGCAGGTCGAGTGCGCAGGCGCCGTCACCGCGATCGGCCAGCCGGCTGATCGCCCCACCTAGAGAGTAACCAGAGCCCAGCAGCATTCCCAGCTGCTCAGCGATGACCGGCAATTCAAGAAACACTCTGTTTTGCCATTGTTTTGACGCGCTGGCTATCCGTTGCTCCAGCCACAAGAAGGCGAGCATTGGACCGCCGAGAAGTAACAGGGCGACCAAAGGCAGTGGCGGGGTTAGCGCCATTGTGATGATCAGGGCGAAGACGAGCGACACCACGCTCCACCCAATCTGTTGGACTCGGTATTCGGTGGAACCCAGAGGGGAATGAATCCGTTCGAGGCGCACGGCGAGATCTTCGTTTACCCCAAAGAGGCGAGCGACCCGCTCGCCAACTTCGCGCGACAGCGGGGCGACAACCTCTCGAAATGACCCGACCGAAAACAACCCGCTCGAGCCAGACCTAGCCATCCCGCCGGGCACGTAGGGCGTGAGACGGTCGGCAAGCGAGCGTCGGCTGAACACCCGTACCTCTGCCAGTATCAGGGTAAGTCCAAGCCAGAAGACTCCGCTTAGCATGAGAAGCAGGCGCACGCTCATTCTACAAAGACCCGCTGCTCGTCGGGTAATCCCATGATCCGCCCCGCCCAAAACCAGCACGCGACGATCAAGATCAACGCGCCTACCACGACCATCTGGCCGCTAGCTGTGCGATAGGCCGCCCTGCCGTTACCGATGGACATCCCGGCGCCGGCCATTCCAATTGGAACAAGCAGCACAAAGAAGCGAGCAAATCGTGCACCCGCTTGTCTGCTCGCCGCATCCTTTCGCCCTTGGGTGTCTTGGATACGGTCTTCGATCAGCGAGTCGAGCCTACGGCCAAGATCGCTGCCGCCTAGTTCGTGGGCGGTCAGCAGCGTCTCGCAAGTTACGTCGGCCGTAGCGTCGCCGAGGCGGCGCTTGAGAACTGTGATCGTCTTGGCAAAGTCTGTCGACAGCAGCCACTCACGATGTGCCGCTTCGAAGGCCGAGCGCATTTCGGTTGGCGCTCTCTCGCCGACTTCGAAAAGAGCCTGAGGAACCGATCGGCCCACCGAAGAAGTCAGTAGCCGAATCTCCTCGAGCATTCTTGGCCAGGCCTCTCTCGCACGTTCCCGTCGACTGCGCCGACGCGCCTTGTACGAGGCGACCGGAAACGTCGCGGCGAACCCACCAGCGAGCAGTGCTGGGACTATCCCGCCAAATAGGGCGTAGACGAGCCCGCAGCCGAAAATGCTTAGCATCGTCACGACAGCTAAGAACTCGGCGCGGTTGACCTCGTCGAGACCCGCCTGAACCAACCATTGCTCAAAGCTGGTCCGGGGATTCGAGGTCGCGCCCCCGACATCGGGAGCGACGGCGAGACCGCGCCAACCAAACACTAAGGCGGTGTAGACGTAGTACACACCAAACGCGGCGATGAGCGCAACTGCCAAGCGGGTCACGAGCTTGCTCGCCTAATCGTGGAGCCGAGAAGTTTGCGAATCTCGCCACCGGCGTCGTCGATTGCCTTGCCGGTACGAATCGGAAGGTCTCCGCTCCATTCGAGTGGTTCGTTCCAGCGTTGGCGAGCGAACACCTCGGTAACCGTGAACGAGGTACCATCGGGCCCAGCGGCGAGATCCTCGACGCACACGACTTCGCTCACCCTTGGTCCGTCGGGGGTTCGAACACAGTGCACCACGACATCGATGGCCTCGCTGACCAGACTGTTAAGTGCCGACATCGGGATTTCACTGCCCGTGTCGGATAGCTGGCTTATAAAGCGCAGCCGCGAAAGGGCTTGGCGTGCGGACCCAGCATGGATGGTCGTAAAGCCCTTAACCCCGCTCGACAAGGTGAGCAGCAAGGGAAGCGCCTCGCGATCGCGAACCTCACCCACGATCGCCACATCGGGTGCCATTCGCAGGAATCCGGCCACAAGTTTGCGAAGATCTACCCCCGGCCGATCGGGCCGAGGAGCTCGGGTCTGCATGCTTGCAACGTTGGGCAAAGCAATATCGGCTTCGAAGACCTCTTCGGCGATCACAACCCGCAGGGAGGGGTCGAGTTCGGCCGCACAACACGAAAGCAACGTCGTCTTACCGCTGCCCGGGGCGCCTGCGAAAATGATGGTTTGGCGAGCCCTGACACATGTGGCAAGAAACTCGGCGACCTCTGCCGACATCGATCCGGCTTCGACCAGCTGATCGAGCCGCCGAAAGGCCAAGCCTGTGAACTTTCTGATGTTGACCACCAGGTGACCGCCACGAGCGATATCTTCGTGCACTATGTGAAGGCGCGCACCTGTGTCGAGTTGTGCATCCTGTAGACCTTCGGAGGGATCTAGCTTGCGGTGCGAACCGGAGGCTTCGTCGAGGACCTTGGTTATTGTGCGAGCGACATGGGCGTCGTCGTGAAACGACTCGTGGTGGTATCCGCTCGGTCCCAGGTGTCGCTTGACAAAGATCGCATCAGGACCGTTGATCATTATTTCCCACACGTCGTCGTCGGCGAGCAGCGGAGCGAGTGGCCCATAGCCGGCTATGTTTTGGAACGCTCGTTCTGCGACTAGCTGCGGGTTGGGCAGGTCAAAGGGGCGAAGACCGCGCCGAAAATCGGCGCTCCATCGTTCGACCTCAGTATCGATGAGGTCCTGCAATACCTCGTTGGCCCCGGCCTCACCCACATCGAGTTGTGCATCTTTGGCAAGCAGTTGAACAGCGTTTTCAATCGCTGCGAGCGGCGATACCTCGGGTTCTGCAATGCTCATGACAGGGTCTCCTCTGCGAAGCTGCCAAGCGATCCAACAGCAACCCGCTTGGGCTCGCTATTAACGCCAGCTGCTTGCTGATTGGTTTGATTGGCGAGCCGGGCGGCCACTGCGGCGGTTAATGGCCTAACCAAAGCCCTAGGTAACGGTGCGACGTCGCGGATCGCATCGATGATTGCTGTCTTGGTCGAAACCAGCAACGGAGATCCGGTCTGCTCGGAGATTTCGTCGGGAACAATGTCGCTAAAGGCGGTTACCAGTTCGGCGCGTCGCCGCACGCTTCTCGGCGCATGATTGATTATGGGAAGAAGCCGATTCGGCGCGATCTCAAAGTCGACTAGGCGTTGCAGCGAGCGAGTCAGCGAGAAGAGACCCTTCATCGATCCCGAACCCACGACGACGACTGCTGATGCACGCCTGAGTGTTGTGCGAGCGAGCAGGTTGCGGTCTTCGACGTCGATTGATCCCGTCTCTCGTTCGCCTTCGCAGTCGAGGTCTACATCGGCCACAACAGTGCGATAGGCCCTGGTGAGCCCTTCTAGGGTCGCTTCTGTCGAGCGGCGCCGCAGGATGGTCCAGTCGCGATGGTTGCGCAAGCCCAAGAGCAGGTCGTAGTTGCGCACCTCGACTTGGAACAGTCCTCGTTGAACTTGTGAGCGCGACGGGACGCTACCGCGGTGCAGTTCCAGTAGCTCCTGCAATCCCGGAGTCACGTCGCGTGCATCGTGCAACATGGCCATGTCGGCGTCCAGAGCCAGGTCGGCCAGGCACACGAGTCGTTGCTGGCGGGGATCGCTGCCGAGGCCCTGGGCTATGGCCATTGCGACGGTCGATGCACCCGCCCCCGGTTGACCCGTAACCGCTACCAACTCTCCGGACCATTGGGTGAGCGCTGTTACTCGAAGGTCAGCTACGCGTTCGGGCGAGACATCGGCAATGGGGTCGGCAATCTCGGTGATAGTCGCGAGAATCGTCGCTCGGTCGAAGCTTGACTCGGAGATCACCCGTGCGGCCCCAAGGTCTAGCCAGGGACGTTCGCTGGTGTCGGAGGTGATGACTACGACCGCGCAGCTGTACTCACTTGCTTTGTCCAGAAGGTCACGATCAAGTCCTGCAATCCGTTCGTCTACGACCAGCACCGAGTGAGGCCTGCCGCTCTCTAGCCTGGCCCGAGTTTCGGCAACGGAAATACAGCGGATGAACTCGATAGGTAGTGCGGCCGAACTCGCCCACTGGCCCATCGCCCTAAACCATTCGGCCCGGGCGGTCGCCACGCCTATTACGACGAAACGGTCAGTCGCCATCGAGCAGCTCGTCACTGGTTACGGTTTCGGCGGTGGAGGAGTTGGGTAGAGAGAGCGAGCCATCCCCAGGGATTCGAATGATCGTGACATCGGTGGCTTGGGCCGCGTTGACCGCCGCGAGAACCACGCTGGGGTCGGCGAGAGAGATCGTAATAGTGACATCGCCAGCGCTCGCGAAGCTCTCACTGTCGGTCTCTACATCGGTCACGACGGCATCGGCTACAACCACGGTGGTTTCAGCGGTGTCATCGCGGCCGGTTGTCGACAACATCGCAATATGCTCGCCCGGGCGCAACGTGCGAGGGGCCCGCTCACTCTCGACTGCAAAGGAGAATTCCACCGCGGTCAGCGATGGTTCGCCGTCTCCCACGATCGGGGGTGTGATGCCGGTCTGCCAGAAAACCTCTCCTGCTCCGATTGGGCCGAGTACTGCCGCTCCGACAAGATCGCTCGGGTTGGTGAATGCGGCCTCAGCTAGTTCGGCTGGCAAGTCGATGAGTTGGGTTTCGAGGTCTTCTTCCACGAGCTGATGCCCCGGTGCAATTTGATGGACGGCAACCAGGTAGGGGATTCGCCGATCTACTTCGTTTCGTCCCGCGAGCACAAACGCTCCGACCGCCGCTGTCGTAATTAGCAGCGCTCCAACCACAGCGCGTCCGCTAGGTAGACTACGAAAGGCACGGATCCGCATCTGCTCGTGTTCAGATCGTGTTTCAGGGTTGTCTATGTGAGCTTTTTCGCCCTTTAGTGCTGCTTTTGAGTTCATGTGTAGACATTTAGTGATACTTCATGTAGTTTCGAGATGCAACACCTTCGACTCTGTGTAGGCTAGAAATACGGACATGGGAATTGACGACGTGCAGTGGATGAGCACAGCAGACGCCGCAAAGCGTCTTGGCATTACGCCACGGACGCTTTATCGCTTCATCGATGAAGGCCAATTGCCGGCATACCGGTTCGGTCGGGTGATTCGTTTGAAGCAGCGTGAAGTGGATGCGTTTATCGACACCTGCAAGATTCAGCCGGGAACGCTAGAGCACTTGTATCCAGACGCTTCACCTGCGGTCGACTGATCTGCGGCACAGTTCCGCAGTTTTGTGTCCGTGGGTCAAGGGTCGCTTTGTCGACCCATGTCTAAGCTGCGGTCGCCATCGCCCGTCGCTGTCGATCTTTGGAAGTGAACTCCTAGGTCGATGACAGCCTCGAAATTGACGACGTCGGAATGACTATTGACCGGTAGTTCGATTCGCGGACGCGCAACACGAGATAATCGGAACCGACTTGGGTCAGTTCGCCGCGCGCTCCAGATCCATCGAAATCGTGAACGACCACCTCGGGTCGTTCTTCGGCGGCGAGCGCCAGCACCTCTTGCAGCTTGAGCTGTGCCAGATCACGTGTTGTGCCTAGCGGCGGCGATCGATTGGTGACCTCGACCCTAAGAATCGACCGAGTCGCGATGATGTGTTCGTGATCGTGGGCATCGATGGCAATAACGAAGTCGAGTCCAACAGTTGCCAAAGTGACCGGTAGCACGATCGCTGCTGCCAGTGCCAAGCGAACCTGCTTCCCAGACTCGGCTAGATCAACAAACATGGCTGCCAAGGACGCCTCATCGGACAATTGCTGATCGAACCAATGTCGCCGTGAACGAGCGGCGGCAGCGTCATCGATGCGCCCTGCGGCTAGCCAAGAGTCGAGCGCACGAGTGAAGTCGCCGCCAAGTAGATCGCCCATAACCCTATGGTACTAAAACGCTTGGTGGGTAGCCGATCCAACAAAGGTTCGGTTAGGTCCAAGAATCCCACGTATTATGAGAAGAACCCTACGTTCCAATGAGGAACCAGTCGAAAGTGGTCATCGTTGACCGACACTAAAGTCAAGTTTCTCGTTCCCGGTAACCACATCATGACCTCGCTGTTGGGCCAGCGCGATGACTACCTCCGCCAGATCGAAGATGCTTTTCCGTCCAGCGAGATTCACGTCCGAGGTAACGAGATCACCCTCGCTGGCCCGGATGCGCCGCTGCTCGGACGACTCTTTGAGGATCTCGTGGTAATTCTCCAGCGGGGTCAGTCGCTCGACGATCGCACGATCGAGCGAACTATCGAGATGATCGGCGCCAACGAACGGCCCAGCGAGGTCCTCACCTCCGAAGTCCTCCGTGTTGGACAGAAGGTCATTCGTCCGAAGTCGACCGGTCAGAAGCAGTATGTTGAAGCCATTGCCAACAACACCATCACCTTCGGAATCGGCCCCGCTGGTACAGGTAAGAGTTGGTTGGCCGTGGCGATGGGCATTCAGGCATTGAACGACAAAACCGTCGACCGGATTATCTTGACCCGGCCAGCGGTCGAAGCGGGTGAGAACCTTGGGTTCTTGCCTGGTGACATGTTGGCCAAGGTCGATCCCTACCTGCGTCCGCTATACGACGCACTGTATGACATGGTTGAAATGGAGGGTGCCCAGCGCCTGCTCGATCGCGGCCAGGTCGAGGTGGCGCCGCTCGCCTTCATGCGCGGTAGAACCCTCAACAACAGCTTCATCATCTTAGATGAGGCGCAAAACACCACACCTCCGCAGATGAAGATGTTTCTTACCCGAATCGGGTTCGGTTCAAAGGTGGTGATCAACGGCGACGCTACCCAAGTCGACGTGCAGGGCGGCAAGAGCGGGCTCTTTGGCCTTGAGCCTGTCCTGACTGACATTGACGGGCTTACCTTTGTGCGCCTTACCAGCAGAGATGTGGTCCGGCATCGAATTGTTCAAGACATTGTCGATGCCTACGAGAGCGCCGACGGTGCAGCGGTTACCAGCACTGGTGCGAAGAAGCTTTAGTCATGCGTTGTGTGGTGGTGCTCGACGAGCAGTCAGAGCACGCTGTCGATCGGGATCGCTTCGCAGCTTTGGCCGAGAACTGTCTTGTCGATCGTGATGTGCACGACGGAGAGCTCAACCTGATCTTTGTCGACATCCCAACTATGACCGGTCTCAACCTTGAGCACATGCGCGAGCCGGGGCCGACCGATGTGTTGTCGTTTCCTATCGACGCAGGCGAGGGCGCCGAAACGGTCGAGACGGGCCCCGTCTTGCTAGGAGATATCGTAATCTGCCCCGATGTAGCTGCTCGCCAGGCAAACGAGCGCGCTGTATCGTTCGACGATGAGGTCGCCCTGTTGGTTGTTCACGGAGTGCTACATATCCTCGGGTACGACCACGCCGACCCGGTCGACGCGTCGGAAATGCAAGGCGCCGAACGCGACCTGCTAACCAGGTTTCACAGTTGAGCGGAAACCAAATCCTCGGAGCGCTGGCCGTGTTCCTCTTCGTCGTCGCCGCCGGAGTCCTAGCTGCCGCGGAAACGAGCCTCACCAACATCACAAGAGCAAGGGCAGCAGCCCTCAAAGAGAACGACCGGCAGGGAGCCAACACTTTGGCGGGACTGCTGGTAAATCGCGAGCGCGTCCTTAGTCCGATTCTGCTTCTGGTACTCACATGCCAACTGAGCGCAGCAACCATTGTCGGAGCGCTGGTGCAACGAAGGTTCGGCTCATCGTGGGTTCCGGTGGCGTTGGTTATCGAGGTTGTTATCTTCTTTGTTATCGCCGAGGCGATTCCCAAGGCTTGGGCACTTCACGACCCGAGTCGCGCCGGATTGGCAATTGCTCCGCTGGTTCAATGGCTAGTCAGGTTCCCTCCGCTGCGCTGGACCACCCAGGCACTGCTGGGCGTCGCTGGTCTCTTCCTTCCGAAGGCTTCAGGACGAGCCGCAGTGGTGGCCAGCGAAGAAGAACTGCTGGCCTTCGCCAGCGAAGCTCTCGAAGCGCACGTGATCGACGAGAACGAACAGCAACTCATCGAGTCGGTGATCGATCTCGGCGATACCGTCGTGCGCGAGGTAATGGTGCCACGGCCCGACATGATTGCGGTCGACTCTCGGACCTCGGTAAGCGATGCCATTGGAGTTGCGATCGGTCATGGCTTTAGTCGAGTGCCGATTTGTGGTGACGGTGTGGACGACATCATTGGGATCGTGCACGTGAAGGCACTCGTCGGGTTCGAGCGTGACGGCAAGGGTGCAAACCCGGTAGTCGATCACCTTACAGGGGCCACCTATGTGCCCGAGACCAAGCAAGCCGACGCGTTGCTGCGCGAGATGCAGGCGAGCGCGGTACATATCGCTATCGTGGTCGACGAGTACGGTGGTACGGCAGGATTGGTCACTCTGGAGGACATCATCGAGGAACTAATTGGCGAAATCGTCGATGAGTTCGACCATGAGGAGCCTATGTTCGAGACCTTTACCGGAGGTGTTCGGGTGCACGGACGAATGCCGGTCGATGAGCTCAACGACATCATCGATGCCGAGCTTCCCGAGGGCGACTGGGATACCGTTGGTGGTCTGATATTTAACACTCTTGGCCATGTGCCAAGTATCGGCGAGCCGCTTGAAGTGGCGGGATTGCATATGGTTGTCGAGGCGTTACACGAGCGTCGTATCACCCGGGTACGGATTCGACAGCTCAACGGAAAGCGACTCGATTTGGAGGCTCAGAAGGTAGTTTCGCGCAGCCCCGCAGCTAGCTCGCAGCAAAACGATGCGAGCGCGAGCGTTGGTAAGCGATGACAGCCGAGCTTGCTCGTTCGGGTTTCGTCACCCTTATCGGCCGTCCCAATGTTGGTAAATCGACCCTCGTGAATGCCATGGTCGGATCGAAAATCTCGATCGTGTCGAACAAACCCCAGACGACGCGTCGCCAAATCAGGGGTGTGCTTAACCGTGAGGACACCCAGCTGGTGTTTATCGACACTCCCGGGATCCACAGGCCAAAGACGCCCCTGGGTGAGCGCCTTAACTCAACGGCAGCCAGCTCGATTGGTGATGTCGACGTGGTCTGTATCGTCTTCGACGTTAATGCCGGAATCGGCCCTGGTGATCGGTTCATCGCACAAAAAGCGCCATCGGATGCTGTGGTTATCCTCAATAAGTGCGACAGCGTAAAGCCCGATCGTGTCGCTCAACAGCTCGAACTAGCGTCGGCGTTCGGGTTTAGCGAGTACTTTCCAGTTTCGGCCGAGACCGGCAAGGGACTAGCAGCGCTAGTCGATCACCTCATCGGCCTAATGCCAGCAGGCCCCCAGTTCTATCCCGACGACATGGTGAGCGACCTGCCCGACGCGATGTGGGTAGCCGAACTTGTTCGTGAGCAACTGAACCATCGAATGCGCGATGAGTTGCCCCACTCGATCGCCACTCGCGTAACCGAGTGGGAGTTGCCACGTATCCGAGTTGAGATTTTGGTCGAACGCGACAGCCAAAAGGGCATGGTGATTGGCAAGAAGGGAGCGATCCTCAAAGCGGTTGGCACGGCGGTTCGAAAGCAACTGGTCGACGGAGTCTTTCTAGAGCTAGTCGTCAGCGTCGACAAGAACTGGCAGAGCACCCCAGAAGCATTAGAACGACTCGATCTGTAACCGTCGAATAGAACGCGAGAGACTCCTAGATCAATCGCGAATAGCGTTTAGGTATGCGACGGCCTCAGCGCGGTCCTTAGTGCGGCGCATTGGTGGGAGCGCGTTGATCATGTCCCAACGGTAGGCACGTTTGGTAGCGAGGCGCTGGTCGAGTACCGCAACCATCCCTACATCGGTCTTTGTTCGAATAAGGCGCCCTGCTCCTTGAGCGAGCAGGGTGGCGGCTCGTGGAAGATCTATCAGCCGAAACGCCTGCGGGCCAGCAAGTTCACGGCGTGCTTGAAGAACTGGATCATCGGGGCGAGGAAAAGGAAGTTTGTCGATGATGACCAACGACAGGGCAGGCCCAGGTACGTCGATCCCTTGCCAGAAACTCATCGTGGCAAGCAGACAAGACTCTTCATCGTCTGCGAAAGCCTCGAGCAGGGCAGGTTTTGGCAGGTCGCCCTGGGTGTACATGGAGAAGGGCATCTGCCCGTCGAGGTACTCGGCAGCGTCGTTCATTGCTCGATAGCTGGTAAACAGGGCCAATGTTCGCCCGCCCGCGGCGAGCATTAGCGCCTCAAGCTCTTCGAGCATGGCGTCGCGATAGTCCGGATCGCGAGGCTCGGGTATCGTAACCGGGCAATACAGCAGCGCAGCGCTGCCGAAATCGAACGGGCTTCCAACATCGAGTTGGGTGTGGCGTTGGTCGTCCAGACCCAGCCGGCTTGCCATGCCCTCGGGGATGGTCGCACTGGTGAGGATGGCGGTACGGCTGTTCCAAAGGCTTTCGCTAAGAAGCCCGCCGATCTCCACCGGGGTGACCTTTAGGGTGGGAGAGCGCACCGGACCGTCGACCCACGACACCATGCCAGTGGGCTCGGTCATGATGAGGTCGAGATCCTCAATCAGCGCAGTTCCGGCCTGCATTGCCCGTTGTTTACGGGTCGCTACATCTAGCTTTGCTTTTCCGGTGAGCTTTTCGTCGTCGACATTTCGTAGTGCCTGCAATGCGCTGTTCGCAATGGTGCGCCCATCGTCGAGGACTTGGTGAAGATCCACGGGCAGTCCCTCGGCAAGGCGTTCGCCCACCCGAGTTTCGAGTTCGGCCATTACGCTGTCGCCAGCATCGAATAGTTTCGTGAGTAAAGCGTCATCGTTAATGACCGCGCCGCAGTTTCTGGCCAAATTCATGAACCGCCCGCCGCCTACCTCCCAACTAAAGGTCGACGACATGATGTCTTCGGTCTGATGGGCCTCGTCGAGAATGACAAGGTCGTGTTCGCCCAAGATGGCTCCGTCAGAGGCGAGATCGATCCCGTACAGGTGGGTGTTGACTACCAATACATCTGCGGCAGCCGCTTCGTCCCTAGCCATCTCAGCGAAGCAGTCGTTCCCGCGTGGGCAACGGTTACGGCCGGGGCACTCGCGCGGGCCGACGCTTACAGCTACCCAAGTCCGGTTGCCAGGCTCGAAGTCGAGCGACGCCCGATCTCCAGTAGCGGAGGTTTCGGCCCATTCGCGAATGGCTTCAATCTCGTCGTTGTCGGCTCCCTCGCTCAGGCCATCGAGTTGAAGCTGATCGCCAACATCGTCGAGTTCGTCGAGACGTTGAAGACAAACGTAGTTGGAGCGGCCTTTTAGAACAGCCCATTCGAAATCCTTGTCGAGGTGCTCGGACAGAAATGGCAAATCTTTGGTGGCGAGTTGGTCTTGGAGTGCCTTGGTGGCGGTGGCGATGATGGTCCGCTTATCGCTGAGCAGCGCCGGAATGAGGTATGCAAGCGACTTTCCTGTGCCCGTCCCCGCTTGCACTACCAAATGCTCTTCGCAGGCGATGGCATTAGCTACCGCCACCGCCATCTCGACTTGGCCTGGGCGCGATTCGCCCCCGCCGGGCAGTTGTTGGGCGACATCGTTGAGCGACCGTGTGGTGGTCTCGGTGAAAGACAAGGCGGCCTATCCTAGGACCTGGTTAGGCGACGATGTGTGAGCTGTTTAGGAGGCGATGATGATTGCCAGTGCAACACCGGCAAAGATAACGAGTGCGACGGCGATAAGCCCAACAGCGACAAGTCGGCCCCGGCGCTGATATGCGCTGCGGTGCATCTCGTCCCAGTCGTTGACAGGCGGTTGACTCACCCCGTCGAGACTAACGAATCGGCGGACCCTTGGGGTCACTGCACCTGCGAGAGTGTGGCGATTGTGTGGAGGTGAACCGAACCCGTCGTCAGAAGCGATAACTTCTGGTTGTGTCATATCCAACACTCGATCCCGACCGAATCCCGACCCACGTCGCCTGTGTCATGGACGGCAACGGCCGGTGGGCCACCCGAAAGGGTCTAAAACGCACCGACGGACACGCGGCTGGCGAAGAGGCGCTCTTCGATGCGGTCGAAGGCGCGCTCGAGCTAGGGGTTGAGTGGCTAACCGTTTACGCATTCTCTACCGAGAACTGGAAGCGGCCCGCTGACGAGGTGAAGTTTCTGATGCGATTTAACGAGTCGTTGCTGGTACGAAGGCGCGATGAACTCAACTCGAAGGGGGTGCGGATCCGTTTCTCGGGGCGGTCGGGTTGGCGAGTTCCGAAACGACTGCAGCGTCACATCGATCAATCGACCGAGTTAACAAAGGGCAACCGGAAGCTCACCCTCACTATTGCATTTAACTATGGTGGACGAGCAGAGATCGTCGATGCCGTGCGTGAAATAGTTGCGAGCGGAATCGCTCCCGCCAAGGTTGACGAAAAGACGATTGCCAAGCACCTGTACTATCCCGATATGCCAGATCCGGACCTGATGATTCGCACATCGGGTGAGTTCCGGATCTCAAACTTCCTGCTCTGGGAGCTGGCGTACAGCGAGCTGGTGTTTACCGATGTGCTTTGGCCAGACTTTCGGCGGGAGCACCTAGCCGAAGCCATTCGCGAGTATCAGGATCGGGATCGTCGCTTCGGTGGCCTCGATGACTGAGCTGCTGGCGCCAATATCAAGTGGGTTGAGGCGTGGCTTTATACCGAGCTGAGGGTGTAGTTCTTCGTCGCTGGAAGTTGGGCGAGGCCGATCGTATTATCGTGTTCGCTACCGCAGAGCATGGCAAAGTGCGCGCTGTGGCTCGCGGTGTTCGCAAGACGAAGGCCAAGCTGGCCGGCAAGCTCGACCCTCCGGCTCATGTTGCGCTGCAACTGTATGAGACCCGTGGCGACCTCGACATAGTCACCCAGGTCGAGACGATCAACCGTTTCGATGGGATTCGAAGCGATCTGAATCGCCTCGTGCGGGCGATGGCAATGTTGGAAGCGACCGATCAGGTGATGCGCGAGCGCGACGGCGACCTGCAGCTATTTACGCTGCTGGTGAAGGCGCTCGAGACGTTGGCGTTGAACCAAGGCCCGCTGGTGATGTCGGGCTTCATGTTAAAGATGCTGGCCCATGAGGGCCTAGAGCCTTTTCTTGAGCGGTGCGTTCGGTGCGGAGCTGAGAGCGAGCTCGTCGCATTCGATATTGGTGAAGGTGGAGTCCTATGCAGCGACTGTCGTCGCGGCCGGTCGATCACGCCCGACGCTTTGCGGCTACTACGCCTAGTTCTCGGTGGTGGCCTCGCCAAGGCTCTCGCCGAACCCGAAAGCTTGGCAACGGTTGAGGTGGAGCACTTCGCTGTCGAGATGATGGAGTATCACATCGAGCGGCGGCTTAAATCCCTCGTTGTATTAGCCCAAACCTGACACTGTTCAAGCGACGCTGGATTGGCTTACCGAACTGCGGCAAGTAACCGCTATCGATCCACCTGGGATGTTCAGGTCGAAAGTGGAATCCAGCGGTCCGAAGCTGAATCCCACTGCATCCAGGCGTCTAGCACGGGATCCCATTGCACGTAGGTGTCGCGTGCCGTGTCCCACTGTGGTCCGGATGGTTCAGGGGGTGCCGCTGGAGTTTCGGTTGCGGGCTGTCTTGTGGTGGGGATATCGCCGTGGACCAGTTCGGGCTCCGCGGCTACCCGAAATAACCCTGAGGGGCTGACCGCTGGGGCGGCGATAGCTTCGCTAGCGGCCTGAGAAACCGCACTAGCTACGTCGGCCGGAACTTCTGGAGGCTCTGCTGCTGGACTTGCGGGCTCTACTTGGATATCGGGAGCCGGTTCAAAGAGGCCTTCGGGGGCCGCTGGTTTGTCTGGAATGGAGAACGGGTCGAAGCCAACCACTGCTTCGACCGGTTCGGGGATGGGCGTCGGGTCGACCTGGGGAGGATCGGCTGGGGTTTCGAATGGGCTTGGTACCGGTCCTTCGGTTTCTGGGATGATCGGGTCAGCTGGTAACTGCGCATCGAAGGGGCTTGGCACTGCTGCTTCGACCGGTTCGGGCATGGGCATTGCATCGTCCGCCAGGACCTCTGGGACTTCCGAAGCAATACTGGAAGGTGCCTGCGGTGGGGGAACGAGAATTGTCTCGGCCGCTGGCGGTGATACTGGTGGGGTCGGTATTGGTGGGATCGAAATTGGTGCGGCGGCGACGGAGTCATCGAAGGGGTCAACCGACATGTCGACCGGCTCGGCCTGAGGAGCGTCGCCGACCTCGAGGTTGTCGAACATTGACGGTTCTGGCTCGGGTTCTGGCGGATCGAACGGATTCTCAGACGCCAGGGGCTGGATGAAGGCATCGCCAGAAGTGACCGGGGCAGTTTGTGAAGGGTCGACCTGTTCAGCGAAGGTAGCAGCAGCAACTTCGGGCGGTGAGAACGGGTCGAAAGCTTGACCGGGCTGTTCGGGTTCGGGCGGGGTGATTTCCCATGGAGAGACGGGCTGCTCGGCGCCAGGTTCTAGGTTCTGCGACAACTCGTGCTCAGCATTTTCGGGAGCCGCCGAGCCGAAGGCGGTGGCCGGCGCCTCGACGTTTGCTTGTGGTAATAGGTCTTGAGTTGCTGGTGTTGCGGGGACGTCTGGTGGGTCGGTAGTACCCCATGCTGGTGGCGGAGGAGTTTCGCCCCACGCTGGGGTCGGGGCAGTAGCGACATCGTCGACCTGTGCTTCGTCCCAAGCCGCCGCGGTTGGCGTCTCTGGAACACTCGCTGTGGGGTCGCTGGCTAACGCAGCGGCACCCCATGCTGGAGTCTGGGTTTGGTCGGCGGTGGGAGCGCTGGCAGTAACAGCAGAGGCCGCTTTGTGACCGAGGGACTGGCTGGCGACAACAGCGGTGCCAGCGACCATGTCGCCAATCCGTCGATGGCCCTTGGTGAATATCGCGGTGGCGAGTCCGACTATGCCGCCAAAAATACCGTCGACAATAAACAGGACCGAGCGGATAAGGGTCTTGCCGATCCCGGCGATTGAATAGTCTTCGGAATTGACAGTACGGAGTCCCATCAACGCTTTGCCCGGCGTAGCCCCGGTAAGCCCCTGTAACACCACGTGCATCAAGAACCACAAAAGCAGCGGCAGCGCGACGACGGCAATAGCGTTGCCGTTGTCGGCAAAGAACACCTCACCATCGCGGATTCTGCAAACGCCGGGGTAACCATCGCAGTCACTAGGCGAGACTTGAGCCTGTGAATCGATGAACAAAAACGCCATCGCCAGTGCGAAACCAGCGACGAAGATGCTATCGATAATGTAGGCAGCAATACGGCGTGGTAGAACCGCTGTTGGATCGTTGTCGGAACGCGTTTCACCCATAGTCCTTCAATCATGTCGCAATCTGGGCCGACATGCTGGTATGCACCAGCTCGCATCATGGCCGGTAGTCTTGCTCGCCATGGCTGAAGCCGACATCACCCCAAGCAGCGATCTGTTCGACAAGATCGTAAATCTCTCGAAGCGGCGCGGCTTCGTCTTTCAATCAGCGGAAATCTATGGCGGATTTCGCTCCACGTATGACTACGGCCCGATCGGCGTGTTGCTACTTCGCAACGTGAAGGACCAGTGGTGGCGACAAATGGTTCAGCTACGACACGACGTGGTCGGTCTCGACGCCTCGATTCTGTCGCCTCCGGCGGTGTGGGAGGCCTCGGGGCACCTCGACAACTTCACCGACCCGCTTGTCGACTGTCGGGAATGCAACGAGCGATTCCGAGAGGACAAGCTCGAAGACCGAAATATCTGCCCTAACTGCGGGTCGAAGAACAGCTTCACCGAAGCGCGATCCTTCAACCTGATGTTCAAGACTCAAGCCGGTCCCATCGAAGGCGCCGGCCACGACGTCTACCTGCGGCCCGAGACCGCGCAGGGAATCTTCACCAACTTCATGAACGTTCTCAATACCAGCCGCAAGAAGCCGCCATTTGGTGTTGCCCAGATCGGAAAATCGTTCCGAAACGAGATCACACCCGGAAACTTCGTGTTTCGTACCCGCGAGTTCGAACAGATGGAGATGGAGTACTTCGTTGCACCCGACGAGGCTGGCGAGTGGTACGACTACTGGTGCCAAGAGCGAATGAATTGGTATCTAGATCTTGGTATCGCGCCGGAAAAGCTCAGGTTGCGACGCCACGACGATGACGAACTCTCGCACTACTCATCTCAAACAGCCGATATCGAGTTTGCCTTTCCGTGGGGCTGGGACGAGCTGGAAGGAATCGCTAATCGCGGCGACTACGACCTGGTGCAGCACGCTACGCACTCATCGGAACGAATCGAGTTCTACGACCAGGCATCAGAGAGCCGCTACGTCCCGCACGTCATCGAGCCAGCGGCCGGCGCCACTCGCACGATGATGGCCTTCTTGATGGCCGCCTATGAAGAGGAAGCCGTAAACGACGACACCCGCACCGTTCTTCGCCTCGACCCACGGCTTGCGCCATACTCTGTGGCAGTACTTCCACTGTCGAAGAAGGACACGCTCACGCCGACAGCCCGCGAGGTGTTCGACCTGGTGTCACCTGCCCACATGGCCGACTACGACGAGACCCAGGCAATCGGTCGGCGCTATCGACGCCAGGACGAAATCGGCACACCGTTCTGTATTACCGTGGACTTCGACACACTTGAAGACCGAGCGGTCACAGTGCGCGACCGCGACTCGATGGCGCAGGATCGGGTATCGATCGATCAGCTGCTGGGTTATCTATCAGAGCGGTTGCCGCAGTAAGGCTTGAGCTTGTGGATGCGGCGGAGCTAGCAGCGAGGGTCCAGGTGGCCAGCTCGACAGGATCTATCGAGGCGCGCCACGCCTTGCTCAGTGAACTGAATTTTGCCGATATCGAGGCGATGTTGCACGGTTCGCTAGCGCAGGTTGGCTCAGCAATTCTGGTCGTGTCAGGAATCGGCGCATCTCCGGGTGCGGCGTGCGGTCGAGCCTATTTCACTGTCGACGACGCTCTTGCTGGCTTCGACCGCGGCGAAGCCGTCGTGCTGATCCGAACCGAAACGTCGCCCGCCGACGAACCTGCAATGCGGGTGGCCGAAGGAATCGTTACCGCACGCGGTGGTTTAGCGAGCCATGCCGCGGTTGTGGCGCGAGGGTGGGGAATCCCGGCAGTTTGCGGAGTCGAGCAGCTAGTCGTTAGCAACGACGCGGCCAGTTGCGGCTCGGTCAGGCTCAACAAGGGCGACGAAGTCTCGATCGATGGTACGACCGGAGAAGTGTTTAGTGGTTCGATCGACGTTGAGCACGGTGAAGGGCCGGTCGCCGAGCTAGACATGCTGCTCGGTTGGGCCGACGAGGTTCGTGCCGGAATACTCGAGGTGTGGGCCAATGCCGACTCTGGCCATGATGCCTATCGGGCCCGAGAGCTTGGTGCCGAGGGAATCGGCTTGTGTCGTACCGAGCATCAGTTTCTCGGAGCGCGAGCAAGCCTGGTCGCTCGGCTGATAGTGGACGACGATGTCTCGGCTCTCGACGAGTTGTTCGATCAACAGGTCGTTGACTTCGTAGCGCTTTTGGAGGCAATGAACGGCCTTCCGGTGACGGTTCGACTACTCGACGCGCCGTTACATGAATTCCTAGGCCCGTCGGGCCCTCAGCATCACGACGAATGGCGCGAAACCAACCCCATGCTCGGGTTCCGGGGAGTTCGGCTGGGCATTGTCCGGCCACAGATCTACGCCACCCAGGCTCGGGCTCTGGCATCGGCGATCGCGGAGCGACGGGCGGCGGGGGGGCACCCGCATGCTCAGATCATGATCCCGTTAATAGGCTCTGCCGCCGAGTTAGTTGAGGCGAAGCGAATCGTGACCGAGGCTTGGCTCACCGTGCTCGATGATCCACCAATCGTGGGCGCGATGATTGAAACGCCGCGGGCGGCGCTGATCGCCAGCGAGCTAGTGCCCGAAGGCGAGTTCTTCTCATTCGGCACAAACGATCTGACGCAACTCGCTTTCGGGTTTTCGCGAGACGATCTCGAGGCCAAGGTAATAGCCCCGTACCTAGACGCGGGGCTACTAGCGGTGAGTCCTTTCGCGACGATCGACCGCGAAGGCGTCGGAGAATTGATGCGGCTCGCAGCAGCGACCCTGCGTCGGCTTCAGCCAGGCGCAAACCTTGGTATCTGTGGCGAACACGCAGGGGATCCAGATTCGATCGCCTTCTTCGTCGAACTGGGCCTCAATTATGTTTCGTGCTCGCCGTTTCGAGTTGAGGTGGCCCGTCTGGCCGCCGCTCAGGCGATCCTTCGCGGCCGATCGGGTGCTGGCGTTGAGGTTTCGGTTTAACTGCTACCTCGGCGATCGGTTAGCGCTGCTAGCTTGGGCGCTATGGGCATTGTTGACGAAGATATCGCACGTGTCCGTGACGACACCGACATAGTCGCCCTTATCAGTCAACGGGTGGCGCTCAAGCGGGTTGGTCGGCGCTGGTCGGGACTGTGCCCGTTTCATAACGAGAAGACTCCTTCGTTTTCGGTCAACTCCGAGCTTGGGTTCTACCATTGCTTTGGCTGTAAGGCCTCGGGCGACGCGATTACGTTTGTACGCGAACTCGATGGGCTCGATTTTGTCGGCGCCGTCGAGTTCCTAGCCCAAAAGTCGGGAGTAAACCTTCATTACACCGAAAAGGGTGAAGGCGAAACTCGCCAACGCCGCAATCGTCTTATCGAATCGGTCGAAGAAGCTGTCGAGTTCTATCACCAACGGCTGCTCAGTTCGCCCGATGCCGGCCCTGCCCGCGCCTATCTCAAATCGCGCGGCTTCGACGGCGCTATGGTTCGCGAATACAAACTCGGCTGGGCGCCCGACGACTGGGATTCGCTTAGCCGACATCTGAAAATAAATGACAAGGACTTGCGCGACGCTGGCCTCGGATTCCTAAATCGGCGAAACCGCAGGCAGGACTTCTTTCGTGCCCGAATCTTGTTTCCGATCTTTAACGTCAACGGCGATCCCATTGCCTTTGGGGGTCGCAAACTTCCCGATGACGACGGGCCCAAGTATCGCAACACCTCAGACGAATGCGTGCTGTACAGCAAAAGCAGCGTGCTCTACGGTCTAAATCGCAGCAAGAGCAACATCGTGGCGAGCGACGAGGCCATCGTCTGTGAGGGCTACACCGACGTGATCGGGTTCGCCCAAGCAGGGATGCCACGCGCTGTCGCAACCTGCGGAACGGCGCTCACCGAACAACACTTCAAGGTGTTGAAACGATTCGCCAAAAGGGTCGTCCTGGCCTTTGATGCTGACGATGCCGGACAGAACGCTGCCGAACGCTTTTATGAATGGGAACAGGCTTACGAAATAGATGTCGCTGTCGCCGAGCTTCCGGCTGGTGTGGACCCAGCCGACCTAGCTCGGAGCGATCCTGAAGCCTTACGTGGAGCGATCGAAGATGCGAAGCCGTTCTTGGGTTTTCGAGTCGATCGGGTTCTCGATCGCGCAGATCTACGTAATCCCGAAGGTCGAGCCCGAGCGGCCCAGGCAGCGGTTGAGATGGTTCGTGCCCACCCGAATGCGCTGGTGCGCGACCAGTACCTGATGACGATCGCCGACCGTTGCCGCCTCGAGGTCGAACAGCTCCGCAATCAGCAGTTCGCCACGAGCCGTGCGGTTGCCAATAGCGAGAGTTTTGATTCGGCCAGCCCGGTGCGCACGATTGCTTCGACGCACGACAGCACCGAGGATCAAGCGCTTCGATTGCTACTTCATGATCGTGACTCCATCGTGAAGTATCTGGAGCCAGTCCTGTTTGAATCGACTCTGCATCGCGACGCTCTTCACGCAATAGTTGAGGCTTCTAATGTTCACGATGCTGCTGCGTCGGGTGATCCTGATGTAGCCGATTTGATCGGTAGGTTGGCCGTTGGAGAGGTTAACGACAACGCCGACGACCTCGTCGCCCGGCTAGTGGATCGAGCTGCCGGGAGGGTGCTGCGGACAATGCAGATCGAGGCTCGTCAGTCGGTCGACCCGGCATCGTTCGCCGCCACGATCACTTGGCTAAAACTCCGGATCGAAGACCTAAGAGAGTCTACGACCTCCCAGGCAGCGATCGAGCAGATTCTTCCATGGCTGGTCGAGCACGGCGAGGGCCGGCAATGAGTGTCAGCCTCGACTCGTTGGCACGCGACGGCTTGGTGTCAGAAGCCGCGCTTGCGAAGCTGATACGAAAGGGTAAAAAATCGGGCTTGGTAAGCACCGACGAGGTAGTTGAGCTACTAAAGGATGTCGAGCTGTCGGCCGAGCTCATCGCGTCGGTCCACGATCGGCTTGAATCTGAAGGAATCCGTCTCGAGGAAATAATTGACGACGAGCCGCACTTCTTGCCCACACCGGTGCCCAAAGCGCCGGCTGGCAAGTCCCGCTCAGCCGATCAGGGTTCTGTTGGCGCCGACCCGGTGCGCCGCTATCTGAAGGAGATCGGCCGTGTCGACTTGCTTTCGGGGCCCGAAGAGGTGGCTCTGGCCGAGCGTATCGAAACCGGACTCGACGCAGAGCACAAACTTGCCGACCTGGCAGTGTCGGAGACGCTGGCAGATCTGGATCCGGTCGAGCGGGCGCAGCTGCGTCGCACCCAACGAAATGGTGAGACGGCCCGCAACCAACTGACCCAAGCCAACCTGAGACTCGTGGTATCGATCGCCAAGCGTTATGTCGGACGAGGCTTGCTGCTTCTCGACTTAATCCAAGAGGGCAACCTCGGCCTGATGCGCGCGGTCGAAAAGTTCGATCACAAGAAGGGCTTTAAGTTTTCGACTTACGCCACCTGGTGGATCCGTCAGTCAATTACTCGAGCCATCGCCGATCAGGCACGAACAATTCGTATCCCTGTCCATATGGTCGAGTCGATCAATCGTGTCAAGCGGACTCAACGCCAGATGCTGTCGGAGTTGGAACGTGAACCCACTAACGAAGAGCTCGCTGATCGCTGTGATCTTCCGGTCGAGCGAATCCGCGAAATAAAGCGAATCTCGTTGGATCTATTGTCGCTCGATAGCCCGGTCGGTGATGAAGCTGACTCCAGTTTGGCTGACTTCATCGAGGATGAACGGGCTGTACGTCCCGCCGACGCCGCAGCTCGACACATGCTGGGTGAGGCGGTTATCGAGGCACTCGATGATCTGAACGACCGCGAGAAAGAGGTTGTCCGGCTGCGTTTTGGTCTCGACGACGGTCGGCCTCGAACTCTCGAAGAGGTGGGTCGGCAGTTCGGCGTTACCCGCGAGCGGATACGCCAGATCGAGTCGAAAACACTCGCTAAGCTCCGTCATCCGCTTCGCAGCGAGAAACTACGCGACTACCTCGACGAGGCCTAACGGCTGCCGGTACAGCGGACACAGAAGAGATTGACGACAATGTCATACCCGGCTGATGAACTGGTTGGATGGGTTACAGAGGCAAATTGGTTGAGCAGAATCGCGCCCGAGAGTTGCGAGCGCTTTCGTGGACACTATTGGATATCGCTACCGAATTAGGGGTGGCGAAGAGTTCGGTATCGCTTTGGGTGCGCGATGTGGAGTTTGCCAACACCAGTTCGTTGATCGTTCGGTTCTATTGCCGATGGTTGCGAGCCTTTTTTCAGATCGACAACTCACGCTTGCGCATTCAGCTCTACCTTCATGAGGGTCTAGATCTCGAGTCTGCAATCATGCATTGGGAAGAGCTGACAGGGATTCCGAGGTCTCAATTCTCAAAGCCTTACCGCGCTGTCGCCGATCCTTCTATCCGAAAGTCGAAGCACGAGTACGGGTGCCCGCACATCACCTACAGCTGCGTCCATACCCATCGCCAACTGATGGGATTGATGAACGCGCTGCTATCGTCGGGGGCTGACCATCCGGGGTAGCTCAGCTGGCAGAGCGTTCGACTGTTAATCGAATTGTCGTGGGTTCGAGCCCCACCCCCGGAGCACCCAATCTCGGTGGAGTTACCTACAACTAGTGTGGGTAACCCCACCGAGATTCGTCGTTTTGGCGAACGACGTGGGCCTGGCGGGGATCGAACCCGCGACCGAGCGATTATGAGTCGCCTGCTCTGACCACTGAGCTACAGGCCCGTCGGCTACATATTGTAGCGGGGTCTTAGAGGTCGTCGAGCCACGCGGGAGCGCGGTCGAGAAGAAAATCGCTAACAGCGTGACAACGGTCGAGAACCTCGCAGAGTTGTTCTTGAGCCATGTAGATCTTGCTCATCGACACATCGACCCGAGCCACGATGTGTAGGGATCGCTGCGGGGCGTCTGTGACCGCGGCGAATGAATCTATCGCCGACACTTCCAGCGGAAGTTCTGGGCCGCCTACGCCCGCTATTTCGGTTGCGAGGACCAGCAGATCTGGGCCTATTGGTAGTGGCGGCAGGCCCCAAGTAAAGGTCATTGGGAGTACGAGCAGATCGGTGGGCTCCTCGTCGAGCTCGAGCGCAATGAGTTCATCTTCAAAGGCGAGCAATGTGCGTGGTTCGACTTCGACGGCGAGATGAAGGTCGAGTGGGCCGCCGCATGCCTGTTCTGGGTGAAGATCTACTTCCCACGCCTGACGCATCGAGTAGGTCTCGACGAAGTGTCGTTCATCGTGAACATGAAAGCCGTGATCGACCGCATGATCTTTGAGATCCGCCATGAATCCCGCAATGTCGATTACAGCCAATGCTCGCTCCTACTCACGGCCTCAAGCCTTGCAGATCAGCTGCTAAAGAAGATACTCGGCCGCTGTGACATACGCGTGCCGCCTCGGCGTGCTGAACTGGGCTCATGACTCCTCAGGAAGCACTCGACACTCTTATCTGGGCCGCCGATTCTGGTCGATCAGCAATCGCGGCGATCGATGATTGGGGCCCCTCTGGCAAACGCGAGACGCAGTACAACACCGACGTGGCCGCCGACTCCGCCATTATCGAAGCCCTGGTCGCGGAAGGGTTCGGGATTCTCAGCGAAGAAGCAGGACGAATCCACGCTGATCGCTCGTTGACAGCAGTCCTAGATCCAATCGATGGGTCGACCAACGCTGCGCTGGGTTTACCTTGGTTCGCGACGAGCATCTGCTTGGTCGATGCCGAAGGTCCCTGGGTGTCACTGGTGCTAGATCAGGCGTCGGGACAAACCTGTACCGCGATTCGCGGGGGCGGAGCGTTTATCGACGGTCGACCTATGCAACGACGCCAGGCTCCCCTGCTAAGCGAGGCGATCGTCGCGATTTCGGGACTGCCGCCGAAAAGTCTCGGATGGGCGCAGTTTCGTGCCTACGGCGCGGTCGCACTTGATCTTACCGCGGTCGCGAGAGGTGTCTTCGACGGGTTCGTCGACTGTTCCCCCGACGCGCATGGCGTCTGGGATTACCTCGGAGCATCGCTGGTCTGTTCCGAACTCGGTATTCCGGTTGTGGACGCGTTGGGCCGGGACTTGATGATTCTCGATCACGATGCCAGGCGCACTCCAGTCTGTGGGGCCGACCAAGCTCTCCTCGAGGAACTGTTGGTTGCTCGACACGACGCGTTCGCATCCAGCACGAATCCCCAGCGGTAACCTGTGCTGATGCCATCCCCCCGTTACCTAGCGTTGCGAGCGCTTGGCCTAGTACCCGACACCGTGCGGAGACGGCTCGTAAAGGCGGTCGCTCCGTCGTACATGCTGGGTGTCCTCTGCTGGATTGCTCGCCCAGACGGTCGCGTGTTGCTCGTCAAGACCAGTTACCGCGATCGCTGGGTCTTCCCCGGCGGGCTGGTCGATCGCGGTGAACGTCCGCCCGAGGCGATCGTGCGAGAAGTGCTTGAGGAGACGAGCCTCCGTATCGAATTGGCGGGTCCGCCCGTGATCACGATCGACCCAAAATTGAGGCGAATCGAGTTCACATACAAAGGTGTGTTACTTGACGATGCGTCGTCGCAGGACCTACATATCGACAATGTCGAGATCGTCGCTGCGGAGTGGTTCGAGCCAGAAACCTTGCCGCTAATCGATCACGAATACGACGGTCTGGCGGAAGCTATCGCAAGATCCGAAGACTCGCCGCAGCTGTTTTATGCAACCTGGGCAAACGGTGAGCGATTTCTAGTTCCCGGTGTAAACTGATCAGTCTGTTCTCGGAGCTTCGGCTATGAGTACTACCCGGGCGTTTAGCTCAGTTGGCTAGAGCATCTCGTTTACACCGAGAGGGTCGGGGGTTCAAGTCCCTCAACGCCCACCAAATCCTGAGACCAGAGGTCTCAGGATTTGGTGGGCGAACGCCGCTGTATTACCGCCTCCGGCGGCCGTTCCGAAGCCACGGAGGCTCTCAACCCAGGAACCTAAGCAAGGGGGTCAAGTCAGCAAGGGGGTCAAGTCTCTTCTTCTGTCTAGTTGCCGTACCTGCGAGCCAAGCCGGTCGCACGAGAGCAAGGGGGTCAAGTCTCTTCTTCTGTCTAGTTGCCGTACCTGCGAGCCAAGCCGGGTCGCAGGCACCGACGGGTCTTCATGGGAGGACTGGTCGGTGGTTGGAGGGGTCTCGAACGACAACGGGTGACCGTACTTGACCGAAGAAGAGACTTGACCCCACGTTTGACCCCACGTTTTGCTGTCGTTGCGCTAGGTTCCGGCTACGTGGATACAGCTCGAAAGATTGCGTTTATTGGCTCGCACTCGGTGCGTAAGACCAATGCTGTGCATTCCTTCGCTGGCGCGGTCGGTCGTAGTGGCCGCAGCGTCGAGGTAGGTAGAGAGGTGGTGCGGTTCAGTCCGCTCGGTCTTAACGAAGGAGCCACTCCTGAGGCTCAGTTGTGGACGCTGGTAACCCAGATCCAACAAGAACTAGAGTTGCGAGCTCGCGCTGACGTACTGGTCCTCGATCGGGCGGTCATCGACAACTTCGCCTACTTTCTGCGAGCCACAGGTGGCGACGACCCCTTCGACGTCAAGCCGCTGGTGGCAAGTTGGACAAAGACATACGATCTCTTTGTGCGGCTTCGGCCCGACACCGAATTGAAGGCCGATGGTGTTCGCAGCACCAACAGCAAATTTCGGAACGAGATCGAGAAGATCCTCGATCTAATTATTCCGCAGTATGTCGAAACCGACCGTCTGGTCGAGCTGCGGGCATCGCAGATCACCGAAGCCTTTTCGTGGGCGAGGCTGCTGGAGCGATTGTGCGGCCCAACCGAAGACGATCAAATCGAGCCGAAGCCAGTCGCATACACTCCGACACTATGGGACTAGACGATCTCGATGGCTTCGGCGTCCTCGCCATTTTTTGTGGTTGAGATTAACGGAGCACGACTACTGAGCGACCTTCAGACTCTGCGGGGCTTCGGAGCGACTGGCACAGGAGTCGTTCGTCCGACCTTCTCCGCGCCCGATATGGCCTCGCGGAGATGGCTGAGAGATCGGATGGAAGACGCGGGCCTCGATTCCTTCATCGATGGCGTCGGCAACGTTATTGGTCGCAGCCGTAACCCGGGCCCGGCTTTGATCATTGGGTCGCACTCGGACACCCAGCCCGAAGGTGGATGGCTCGATGGCGCAATGGGTGTGATCTATGCCATTGAGATTGCGCGGACACTCGCAGAAAATGCCGCGACAAGCCAGCTTGCTGTCGACGCAGTCGCCTGGTCTGATGAAGAGGCGACCTACACGAGCTGTTTGGGCAGCAACTCGTTCGTCGACACCCTGACAAAGGGCGACTTAGCCAATACGAACGATGCAGGAGAGTCGGTCGGCGAAGCGGTCGCCCGGGTGGGTCTTGCTTCGACCCCGCGAGCGCGGCTGGAACCACTGCGACACATCGGCTATCTCGAAGCTCACATCGAACAGGGACCCCACCTGCATGAGTCTGGGCACAGAATCGGCATAGTCACAGAGATCGTCGGGATCCGTGGCTTTCACGTGAGCTTCGTGGGTGAGCAAAACCATGCCGGAACCACGCCCATGGCTCGCCGCAAAGATGCCGGAGTGGCTATGTTCGAGTTCGGCGTTGTGGTTCAGAAGCGATTGTCGGCCGCCGCCGGCCCAGCAAGTGTTTGGACCATTGGAGATGCCCGCCTCGAGCCGGGTGCCGAGAGCATCATTCCTGGCTTTGCCGAGTTGAAACTGCAGTTCCGCGATCCTAGCGATTCGACGTTAGACACAATGGCAGCCGCGGTTGTCGAGCTTGCTCTCGAGCTGGATGCCAGGGGACCGGTGCAGGTGACGGCGACCCCAAGCAGAGAACTGATCGCCCCGACCGTGATGGACGACGATCTTCGCCGTCATCTTTGTTTGGTAGCGCAAGGCCGTGTGCCCGGATCGTGGGTCGAGATGCCAAGTGCTGCGGGCCACGACCCAATGGTGCTCTCGGAGCACATTCGCTGCGCAATGTTGTTTATCCCGAGCATCGCTGGGATTAGTCATGACTTTGCCGAGGACAGTAACCATGATGACATTGTGATGGGGTGTCGAGTGCTTGGCGATGCCGCGGTTTCAATCCTGTCTGAACACTCCTAGACCCCGATGATGCCGACTCCGAGCGCAGTGAGCTTCTCATTTAGTTGGCTGAGTTCGGTGTCGCGTAGCCCGGCGAGGGCGGCCAGTTGGGTGTTGGTTTGGCCAGCGAGTTTGTCGTAGACCGCGTGCGACTGGGTTGTCGGCCGCTTGTCGGCGCTGCCCACCACTGGCGGCAGAGCAGTTAGCTTCTCGAACAGTTTCTCTCGGTAGTTCAGGCTGTCGCCTTCGGATGTGAACTCGACCTGAACCAACTCGGCCTCAACCACGTCTAGTTTTTCGGTTAGGTCCTTCGCTGCCGCGATCACCGCGCTAGCAGAATCGTCGTCTGCTAGGCGGGTCGACCATGCGGTCAGTTGCTGCTTCAGACCTCTGCAATCGTTCACTCCCTCAACGATCTCGGACAACTTGTCTTGGATCGTCTTGAGTAATTCGAACTGCTCTGCAAGGTCGTCGTCGCTAGTGGTAATCCGTGGATCCTTCACGAGCTCAAAGCTCTGGGTCATCGACCACTCGCCGACGCTCAGTTTGGCCTGATACGTGCCAGGCCTAGCGAGTGGTCCCAGGGGGCGCTCGTGAAATTCGCTATCGACCATCTTTGACCCCGACGGGTAGCGCATTGGCCACTGGAAGCTGTTCATTCCCGCATTGGCTGTGATGTAGAGGCCTTCGCGGTCATCCTTCAGCTCCGGTATCTCACTCGAGAATGTCTCCACCTTGTTGCCTTCGGAATCGATAATCGTCAGAGTGGCCTTGCCGGCGGGAGCTTCGGAAAGGTAGTAGGTGAGCCGGACCCCAGGTTCAAGATCGTCGCCGGCGTCGATTACACGCTTTGTCTTGTGGCCAGTGTCGTGTTCGTCCACGTAGAAGGTTGCGTTCTGCCCAATCGTGACGTGATAACTCTTACCGCCTGGCGATCCCCAGAACCCGGCGAAAAGATGAGGCGGAACTCGAACCACATCGCGAGGTTTCAGAAGGTGGTTGTCGGCGCCGACAAGGTCGTCCTGCATCTGGTGAAGCTGCGTGAGGTCGTCGAGAATCCAGAAAGAGCGGCCGTGTGTTGCCACCACCAGGTCGGTGCCTTTGATCACGAGGTCATACACCGGGGTCACCGGCAGGTTGGCCTGAAGCGATTGCCAACGTGCTCCATCGTCGAACGAAACGAATAGCCCGGTTTCGGTCCCGACGTAGAGCAGGCCTTCACGGTTGGGGTCTTCACGAATTACTCGACAGAAATCATCGCTGGGAAGGTCCGCGTCGATCCTTGCCCAAGAGGAGCCGTAGTCGGTCGTTTTGTAGACATACGGCCCGTAGTCGCCCATCTTGTGGCGAGCTGCGGTGAGGTAAACGGTTCCCTCATTGTGCGGCGATTCCGCCAACATTGTCACCTGGGAGAACTTCGGCAGGTCGGGCGGGGTTACGTCGGCCCACTCACCGCCATCGTCGGGCGAGACATGAACCAATCCATCATCGGACCCAGTCATGAGGGTCTTCGGTCGATGCGCCGATGCGATGAAGGAAAAAATCGTCGCGTACATCTCCGCACCGGCGGTGTCCATGGTGAGCGGGCCCGAAACACCCATCGTGTCGGGGTCGGCGTAGGTGAGGTCAGGGCTGATCGTGTCCCAGCTATGACCCTCGTCGGTAGACCGGAAGACCTTGTTGCCAGTGGCGTACAACACGTTGGCGTCCTGCGGCGAGAACACGATTGGATAGGTCCATTGGAACCTGACCTCGGCGCTGTTGCCATCGTGGTATGCCTCTGGCCAAACGCTCACGAGCTGGATCTGCTTGGACTTGTGATCATACCTTTGCAAGGCATCGCCACCGCCTGGTGAACTACCGATCGCTCCCACGTAGACGATGTCCGGATCGCCAGGTTTTGGGGCTACGTAGCCGCTCTCGGCGGTGCCGGGAGGGTAGCAGTCGGCCCAATTGATAGCGCCCTTGCCGGTTTGGCTGGGTACCGCGATGCTCGAGTTGTCTTGCTGCGATCCGTAAACGAGGTAAGGGTACTGATCGTCTACTGCTACATGATAAAACTGCGCCGTCAACTGGTTGTAGATGGTCGACCACGAGTCGCCGGAGTTCAACGACACCCAAGCACCGCCGTCATCGCAGCCGATCATTCGATTCGGGTTGACGGGATCGATCCAAAGCGCGTGATTATCGCCGTGAGGGGTGTGGAACTCGTCGAAGTTTTTGCCACCGTCGATGGATTTCCATGCCTTCATGTTCATCACGAACACGGTGTCGGGGTCGGTGGGGTGGGCGATGACATGCTGGTAATACCAGGGGCGCCAGCCAAGTTCGGGCTTGGAGGAAACCTTGATCCAGCTGTCGCCCATGTCGTCGGACCGGTAGAGGCCACGCTTGCGGCCCTCAGCCTCGATGATGGCCCACACCCGCCCGGATTGGGCCGGAGAAATTGCGACTCCGATCTTGCCGAGCGTGCCATCCGGTAGGCCTTCGTTGCTACTTACGTTTTCCCAGGAGTCGCCGCCATCGCGCGATCGCCAGATACCGCAATCGGGGCCGCCGCTGTCGATCGACCAGAAAGTGCGCCGAGCTTGCCATGTCGTGGCGAACAAGATGCGTGGGTTGTTCGGGTCGATCGCCACGTCGACCGCGCCAGCTCGATCGCTGACATACAAAATCAGTTCCCAGGTTTCGCCGCCATCGCTAGACCGGTACAAACCGCGCTCGGGGTTGTCCTTAGAGGCGTGGCCCAGCGCCGCTACGTACACGATGTCGGGGTTCTCGGGATGGATTCGGATTTCGCCGATATGGCGTGATTCGGCAAGGCCCATGTGGCGCCAGGTGAGCCCAGCGTCGGTTGATTTATAGACACCATCGCCGTGGCTTACGTCGATACGAATCGTCGCTTCGCCCGTGCCAGCGTAAATGACGTTTCCGTCGGACGGGGCCACCGCTAGTGCTCCGATCGAAGCAGTGTTGAGGAAGCCGTCGGAGATGTTCTCCCAGTACTGGCCAGCGTCGTCAGACTTCCACACACCACCAGCGCAGGCTCCGAAATAAAAGACCGATTGATCGCACGGATCGGCAGCTATCGCAACGACCCGACCACCGCGGGTTGGGCCGATACAGCGGTAGCGGATTTTGCTCAGAAACTTCGGATCGATACCCGACACAACAATGGGTCCCTTCGACGTAGCGAAACTGTCGAACCCGAACCTACTTCCCCCATTCAGTTACCCGAAATTGCGCGGCTGGTGCCGAATCATCCTCGGAAAATTCACCGCGACGTTGGTTGGGGTAAACGATCGAAGGGCAGATCTAGCAACTTGATCGCATTGCCGCGTGCAAGCTTGTTGATCACGTCGTCGTCTAGGTGCCCAAAGAGCTCCTCCGCGGTTTGCTTCGAATGAGGGAAGGTTCCATCGGAGTGCGGATAGTCCGTTTCGAACAAGACGTTGTCAACTCCGACCTCATCCAACAACTTCATCCCGACCGAGTCTTTGAAGAAGCAACTATAGATTTGACGGTAGTAGTAGTAAGAGGGCTTTTGGGGTAGGCGGTCCTCGCCCTGAGCCCACATGTGTGTGCTGTAGTTATCGTCGGCTCGTTCGAGGTAATAGGGGATCCAGCCGATCTGGCTCTCGGCGTACATCAACTTGAGGGTGGGGTACCGCACCAGGACACCCGAAAACAAGAAGTCGATCATCGACGCAGCGCTGTTGGCCGAAATCATCGCTGCGGTAACGATGGTTGGGCAATCCTCGGCAGGCCGAACTGTCTTAGTCCCCGAGCCAATGTGCATTGCAATGACCGTGCCGGTCTCTTCGCACGCGGTAAAGAAGGGATCCCAGTAGCCGCCATGAATGGAGGGCAAACCGAGCCACGCTGGCAACTCTGACCAGGCGACGGCCTTGACCCCCCGAGAAGCGTTGCGGCGAATCTCGGCGGCGGCGAGTTCGGCGTCCCAAAGTGGAACCAGGCATAGCGGAATCAGTCGCCCGGCCGAGTCTGCGCACCACTCGTCGACCATCCAGTCGTTGTAAGCCTCCACGCAAAGCTTCGATAGCTCCATGTCTTTGCGCTCGGCGAATAGCTGTCCACAAAAGCGTGGGTAGTTGGGGAAGCACAGCGAGGCTTCAACATGGTTTTGGTCCATGTCGGCTAGTCGTGCCGATGGCTCGTAACAGCCGGGCCGAATGTCCTCGTAGGTGACCCCGCGCATGGTTACCTCTTCGGGAGGGCGCCCAGCGCAGGCAATCATCTCCTTGATCTGGTAGCGGTGATCCTCGTAGTGCCACCAGGCCGCCATATCGTCGCCATCGCCCGGCTTTTCTACCCATGCGCCATCGACCAACCTCATCTCTCCTGCCGGGGCGTAGACGATTCGTGGGCCCTCGGACTTGTACTTGTCGGGCAGTCTGTCCTGCCAAATATTTGCTGGTTCGACGACGTGGTCGTCGACGCTAATGATCTTAGGAAACTCGGTCCCCGAGGTTGCGGCTTCGCTCATACCCTTACCATATCTGACGGGTCGTCAGATTTCTGATTCAATGAGCGCCAAAGTCCGAGATCACGGCAACGCCGCCAGGTTGTCGATCGCGCAGCGCCGCTAGAACTCCCGGAACCTCATCGAGGGAGATAACCCGCTCAACCAACAGCGATAAATCGAGGTCGTAGCGCCCCATCATCTCGAAAAGTTCAGCGTAGCGATGGCTTGCCATGCCGTGTGTTCCAAGCAACTCGAGTTCGTTCGCTATGACCAAGTTCATTGCAACCCGTGGCGAAGCACCCTCGAAAAGCCCCGCTTGGACGTGACGCCCTAGCTTGCGCAGACCCCCCAAAGCATCGTTGAGCGAATCCTGCGAGCCGACCGCGTCGATTGAGCAATGGGCGCCACCGTTGGTCAGGTCGCGGATGGTACTAGCGACGTCCGCAACGTCGCCGACATTTATTGTCGAAGCCGCACCAACCATTTTGGCCCTATCGAGGGCGACGTCGTCGAGGTCTATTGCTACGACTTGCGCACCCATCGCTGCAGCGATCATGACTACGGAGAGACCCAAGCCGCCGCAACCATGTACCGATAGCGATCGACCCGGTTGGATTCTGCCGCGTTCGACGACCGCACGAAAGGCCGTGATAAATCGACAACCCAAGAGGGCCGCCTCGACGAACTCAATGTTGCTAGGAAGAAGAACTAGGTTGCGGTCGGCATCGGGAACCGCGACGAATTGGGCGTAGCAGCCCCAGGCGGTGAATCCCGGTTGGAACGGTGCATTACAAACCTGTGAATTACCGCCCTTACACATGGAGCAGGATCCGCAGCCACAGCAAAACGGAACAGTAACTCGGTCACCTACCGCGAACCTTGAGACGAGCGCGCCAACCTCGGCCACGACACCCGCGAACTCGTGACCGCCAACATTGGGGAGGTCAATGTCGGGATCTGAGCCCTGCCATCCCCACACATCGCTGCGGCATACACCTGCCGCTTTCACCTCGATCACCACTCCACTGAGCGGTAGGTCTGGATGTGGCACCTCCTCCACCGTCACCGGTTCGCAGAACTCTCGGTATATTGCTGCTCGCATCCAACCAGCCTGCCACGCGACGGTCAGGACGATGGGAACCTCACTCAGTTCACGTCCAACGGCTTCGGCAGATACTACGGTTTCTGTTGTGCGCGCTTCGCGGAACTCAAAGTCGATCCTTGGGTACATCTCTTCCTCAACCGATTCCGAGGTCCGCGACCCAGGTCGGCGAACAAGTAAAACCAAAACCTCAGCTACGGAGCGATTTACAGGTCGAACAGGGCCTCGATCAAATCCACTTAGCAAGGCTGATTTCGAAGTCTGGACGGTTCTGCTCACAGTTCTGTTCGTACTGATAGCGAACCGCTACCTCGGCTCCACCACCAAGATTGCGTGGGTTCCCGGGGTTCTCGGCGACCTGGGTCTCGATTCTGCAAGCGAATGGGTCGACGGGTTTATCAACAACGCGAGGCACCGGGAGTTCAACCGAAAGATCTATTTCGCCGGCTTTCGGATCGTTGTCTATCTGCTGCCCGCCGCGGTCGTCTCGAGGCGACTCCTTGGGGTTGGGCTGCGTGATCTTGGTTGCAGTTTTAGGGGCGGCTGGAAGCATGTCAGTACATATGGCGGGCTCTATCTTGGGCTACTGCCATTCATCTATTTGGCCTCGACGATGGCTTCTTTCAAGGCGCAGTACCCGTTCTACACCCCGAATGCTTGGGAGTCTTTCTGGCCGTGGTTTGCTGGCTGGGAAGCTCTTTACCTGCTGCACTTTGTAGCGCTTGAGTTCTTCTTCAGAGGCTTCGCACTGCACGCGCTCTCCAAACACATCGGCTCGCTGTCGATCGCCGTCATGGTGGTGCCATACACGATGATTCACTTCGCCAAGCCGTTTCCGGAGGCGATTGGATCGATAGCCGCCGGAACGATTCTGAGCGTGCTGTCGCTACGTTCGAAGAGCGCTGGATGGGGCGGTGTTCTGCACTTTGCGGTGGCTCTTACAATCGACGGACTGACCTATTAAGGGCGGTTGACCGTCAGCCGTCGCGCTCGCATCGTGAGAGCCGGTCGCGAGCCGGATCACCCTCAGGTCCGCCGATGCAGATGTCGTCACCGTTGCCACCTCTGAGTTTGTCGCGACCTTTTCCGCCGTCCAGACGATCGTCGCCGCCACCGCCCTTGAGGGTGTCTCTGCCCTTGCCTCCTCGTAGGTCATCTGAGCCGGAGGAACCCAATAACCTGTCTTTGGATGCGCCGCCAAAGAGGCGATCGTCGCCAGATCCGCCGTGGAGATAGTCAGCGCCTCTATCACCCTTGAGGACATCGTCGCCGCTCGCTCCAAAGAGTCGATCGCGACCCGATCCGCCTTCGAGGTCGTCATCGCCAGCCTCGCCGAGGACGCGATCCTTGCCTTCGCCGCCAAAGATTTGGTCGTTGCCCGACCCGCCCGAAATAAGATCGTTCCCGGCTCCTCCTTCGAGTACGTCGCTGCCGGCCTCGCCATAGATTTGGTCGTCGCCTGCACCGCCGAGCACGAAATCGTCGCCCTCGCCAGCACAGATCAGGTCGTCACCCGACAGGCCGTCGATGTCGTCGCTCGCCGCTGTGCCGAGGATCACGTCGTCGAGCCCGGTGGGTTGTTCGGCCGCTGAGAGAAACACGCTGACAAACTGGCCGCGACACGTTTCAGCCGGTGTTGCTGCAAACAGATCGGTAGCGCCGTTTGAGTCGTCGAGCGCAAGCTGATCAGAAGATGATTCGACGATGACGACAAGCCCATCATCGGTGATGTTATGGCCGCCCGCAGAAAGGGTCGCACCGTGAGTTAGTTCGTCTCCGTGTCGATCGAGGGTCACTCGATGAATTGACTGAGTTGCAATTTCGAGGCGATACACATCGTCGACGCCGTTGCTGTCGCCAGCGTCCAGCGCAGCCGCGGTAGAGATCCCCACATGGCTGCCGGTTCGGTTGATCGAGACAATTGGCTCGGTGAGCATCGCGGTGCTCATGTCGCCCCCAAGGGAAAAGGAGTCTGCTGCTTGAAGGTTCCGAACGACCACCAACCAACTTGGCGAACTAGCTTCTAACTCGGTTGCCATTCGCGTATACAACACCCGAGATCCGTCCGCGGTTATCGCGACCGCCGAGCCGATGCCGCCGACCGCCATGCCGGAACCATCGACCGACAAAACAGTCAGTTCGCCTGTCGCCAACTCTAGAGAATAGACATCCGCGGATGAGTTTCGGTCGAACTCGGTCAATTTTTCGAGTGAAATGAAGGCCAGAATCCGACCATCGCCCGACAGCGATGCCGGAACCGAAGCCGTTGTCGTCGCGCCAGCTACTCTGCTCGACTGCTCTTGGCGCCAGTCGACGACGTAGAGGTCGACGAGTTCTTGTTCGTCAGGCTCGTTCGCGGTTACGCCCACCAGAATGAGTCGTCCGTCGTCGGCGATATCGAGTACCCGGTTGGCTCGGCTCTCGGTGCCGGGTACAGACACCAGCCGGGTAATGCCAGTTTCGAGGTCGTGGACAAAGCTGTCGACGGTCTCATTGTCATCGTCAGCGACGAGGTTTGTGGCCGCCGAGGAGAAGGCCACGAAGCGACCATCGGCGCTCAGACGCGGTCCTTCGCTGGCGCCGTTTCCGCTAGTTCCGCCGCTCGACCTTGAGGCAAGGGTGGTAATGCCTTCAGCCCTGTGCCGCACAAAGACATCGCCTGTGTTGTTCGCTGTTGGATCGAGCGCATTTGAATCAGATTCAAACACAACGCGCTCGCCCGCAGCCGACACAGACCCGTTGGTGGCGCCCGCATCGGTGGTTCCCAACCCCGCCGTCGTAACATTGAGGCGAGCGTCGTGGGCGATCGTAAACGGCTGGCTAACTCCTCCGGCGGCAGCGGCGGTTGGCAGCGCCCGAGCCGGTTGCGTTAGCCCTGTAACCGCCAGTAGGCCGATGAGCAGCGCGACAAACAATGCGCGCGAGTGAGTTGTTGGAGCGTGGGGGCGCATCGTGTCTTGCTATCACAGCCAACCGTGATAGTTCCCAGCGGAATCGACCCGCGGAGATCCCGCGTTGCCATGGTTAAGGACCCACGCGAGTAGGCGAGCGAAGCGAACCCACTCGCCGTGCTCCGTGGGCCCAACGGCCCGTCGGCGCAGGCGACGGCAACTCTGCGAGTTGCTGAGTGGTAAGCAACAACTTCCGGGCAAATCACTCTCACCTATCCGCTAGGCCCCTAAGAGCCTGTACCGGGATCTTGTTGAGGGGTAGGCAGAGGGAGGTAGGGAATGATCTGGGCGACGAGCACGGTGACGTTGGGGTTGTCGCCGCGAAGTTGCTCGATAAGCGCCTCGATGTCGTCTGCGATCTCGCTGGGCGTGCTGGAGCCAACGATCAGATCGTTGGTGCCGATGTGAATTAGTGCGATGTCGGGGGTGTAGTCGGCTAACCAGACGTCTAGGTTTCCAGGATCGCCCGCATCCCAGAGCGAGCCGTCGAGCAGCTCTTTGGTCTGCCAGCCGGTGTGGCCTTCATGGTCGGTATCGAACGGTTCGCCACGAAAAGCCAGCTCTTCCACGTCGACCGAAAGCGGAAAGCCATGCTGGCTCCCAACGAAGTCGAACACCCTTCGTTCGGATTTGAGCATCTTCCAAAGCTTGCTGCGATAGTGATTGTCGGTAATCGAGTCTCCGAGCAGCAGCAGCTTCGGCGGCGAGCCAGAAGTCGGTAACAGTGGCAGCAACTCGGTCGCCCACTTCGATGCGAGCTTGTCCTCGCCGGCCTTGGTTGGATGCACTCCATCGAGGGTGTCGTCGATCGCGTCGAAGCCCTCGAACTGATTCACAACGATCACCTTGGATGAAGGGGAGGAGAGCTGTAGCTCAAACTCTCCGATAAGAGCGTTCAGTTCCTGCAATGGTGCCGGGGCGTCCGCTGCTTCCCAGGTCGGCACGTAATCCGCGGCCGAAGCGCAACCGGTGAGTATTGTTGCCACTCCCAGGAGACACCGTAGAAGTCTTTGCGATTGGCCAGCCACTGCTCAAGGATGTCAGGCCGTGAAATATTTCGTGGCACAAGTCACGAGAAACTGCCATGACGCGGCTCTTGCGGGGGTCTACGATGGGCCTCGTAGCAACCGAATAATGGTTGCGAGGTCGACGTTCTATCCCCCTAGAATCGGCGACCTTTACACAAGTCCCGCTGCACCCCCACAGCGGGGCTTGTCTGCTTTTGCCCTCACCTAGCTCGTTGGTCTTTCTTGGCGGTGACCCCACAATCGACCATATCGGCACTAGATTAGCA
>CBERPN010000008.1:0-39020 GCA_965524675.1 uncultured bacterium | reverse complement strand
AGTCGTTTGTCGGCAGGTTCCGCCATGAAGCCCAAGCGGCCGCAAACCTAAGCCACCCCAATATCGTCGCGATCTACGATTGGGGCGAGGAACGCGGCACCTACTTCATCGTCATGGAGTACGTCGAAGGCCGAAGCCTTGCCGAGATCCTCAACACCGAAGGCCCACTACACCCCGACCGGGCTGCCGAAATCGCCAGCGATGTTGCCGATGCGCTGGGTTTCGCCCACCGCAATGGGTTGGTTCACAACGACGTCAAGCCCGGCAATATTCTCATCTCACCTAGTGGACAGGTAAAGGTCACCGATTTCGGGATCACGACAGTTATCGCCGAAGCCAAGGCAGAACAGAGCGGCGACGGCAAGCAGATGGTGTTCGGTACGCCGAGCTATCTCTCGCCCGAACAAGCGCAGGGCAAGCCGGTCGATCCAAAGAGCGATCTGTACTCGCTAGGCGTGGTTCTGTACGAGATGATCACGGGTTCACCGCCGTTCACGGGCGATTCTCCTGCCGAGATCGCTACTGCACACGTTCGCGAACGGCCCGAGCCACCCAGTGAACGCGGCATCAAGGTGGCGCGCTCGCTCGAGGCCATCAACCTCAAGCTGCTCGCCAAAAAGCCGGGCAATCGCTACCCCGCAGCCGACAACCTCCGCAGCGACCTGCGTCGTTACCTCGAGGGTCAACACGACGTTCGAGCCAAAGCTAACGCTACGCCGCCTCCAGAAGCAGCTTCTGCCGTCGTACCAGCGCCGGTCACGCCGACCCCGGCCCCACAACCTGCTATCGCCGCTACCCAAGCGATACCCACCACAGTTGCCGCGCCGGCAGCTGTGGCGCAACCTCAACAGCAAGATGTCCAGTACCAAGAGCACTATCCGCCGTCGTATCGCGACGACGAGTGGAAGCGCAACATCATCTTCTTCACGGTTCTGATCGGCCTAATCGCACTGCTGATCTACCTGGCCTCACAATTCTGGGAAACTCTGGGATTTGGCGGCGACGAGCAAATTGACAATGGCGACGACTCGGGCGAGGTCGTGCCAGTCGATGTACCAAACGTGATCGGACTCGATGTCACCACAGCGCGCGAGCAACTTCGTGCTCTTGAACTGATCGTCGACGCAATCCCCGAGGCCAACGAGTCAGTTCCCGAAGATCAAGTCTTCAACCAAGACCCTGCGGCTGGTGGCCGACTGGCTCCCGGCAGCACCGTGACAATCATCTTTAGCCAAGCCAGCGGCGAAGCGACCGTCGACGATGTTGTCGGGCTCATCGAGGCCGATGCCAAGGCCCGGCTAGAGGAACAACAGTTCTTAGTCGAGGTTCGAACCGAGAAATCCGACTTCGATGCCGGAGTAGTCATATCGCAGACTCCCGAGGCTGGCACCAAGCTTAGAAATGGCGAGACAGTGATAATCACGGTTTCCGAAGGTGCCGGAAGCAAGCTGATACCCGACGTGAGGGGGCGTTCACTCGCCGAAGCTCGCGACATTCTGGTCGAATCCGGCTTCCTGGTAGACGAACGTCCCCAGCCCAGTGCGACAGTGCCTGAAGGCAAAATCATGACCACCGATCCTGCTCCTCAGACCGAATTGGCTGTTGGCGAGACCGTGACGATAATCCTCTCTAGCGGTGTTGCGCAGGTGCCCGTGTCGTCGGTGGTTGGGCTTCAGGCCGACGCCGCCCAGTCGACCTTAGAGACACAGGGATTTGTGGTTCTTGTAACCAGTCAGCCGGTAGCACCCGGAGACCCCAACGCCGAGAAGGTCATCAGCCAAGACCCAGCTCCCAATACCGAACTTCCGGCTGGTGCCACGGTGACGATCGTCGTGGGTGTAGTCGATCCGGCTCTTGGAACGCCGTCGACCACGACTCCCCCGGCCAGCACAGCGCCGCCTACAACCGGGCCACCGCCCACCACGGCGCCACCCCCAACAACTGCACCGCCACCGACTACCACCACTCCGCCAGGCGGCTAGTTTCATCAACTCGGGCTAGATACGGTCGCTGGAGCGACCAGATAGCGCCCGAGTTCGGAGGGTTTCGCTATTAGCGATACTGCGTGGCGGTGATGATTCCGCCCAAGATCAGGCCAAGCCCAAGCAGCAAGTACCAGTTGCTGGCCGAGCCGTCGACGAAAGGCAGCAGGCCGACATAGTTGAGCAGAATTACCAGCATTCCGATGCCCAAAAGGGCAAACATCAAGATCGGAACCCACATGGGGCTGGGGCCCTTGCCCGCCGACAGCGAGGTGTGGGTTACTACCGAGTCGCGAGGTTGGTCGGCTCGTGTTCCCTTTGGGGTGACACGTCCACCTTGGACTTTGCGTTTCTGAGGCTTCGCCATCCCCAAACCCTAGCTTGTGGGATTGTCAGTCCTCGATGGGGGCGGTCAGGTTCATGTCTTCAAGACAATGCCGCGGTGGTTCGGGAATTTGATCGTTAGCCATCGTCATCCGAACCTCTGTGCCACAAATATCGCACCGGTAAGTAATCTTGACCTTTCGTAAATCTCCGGGTTCGGGCGGTGGCTCCACCGGCGTCGCGAAGCTACCGAGCATTCGCACACCGGTGCGGATAATGAAGAACCCAAAGGCAACCGCCGCGGCCGCTCGCAGCGCCAGCGACGCATCGAAGGATTTGTCCTGAATCCAGACCTGAATCGCGAGTATGAGGGCCAACACGAGGCCAGCAACGATTAAGGCACGACTCACGTCTTTGACACTAGTGGTACGTCTTCAAAATACTAATGTCGCCTCCTCGCACCTCGCCGCCGCTGGCTGCGTCCTCGTCCTCAGCTTACGCTCAGGAGTAGGCCGTCGTCCTGCGTCCTGGCCAGCAACGCCGAGGGCACGACGATCCACCATCACTATTTCAAAGACGCACCACTAGGTCGGTTACTAGTGCGGCGCCGTCGCCGGAGAGCGTAGCCAACGTAACGGTTTCGAACTGCTGGCCTTCGGCCGCCGTAAGGTCGTGAAGCGTTGCAAGGCTCTCCCCGCCATCGAGTCGCCCACGAGCGAGCGCTCCCCCATGAGGATTAACCCGTTCGATATCGATGTCGAGACCCTGCGAGGCAGCTAGTACATGAGCGGCACTCGTTTCGGATAGCCCGATGACGCCAGAGTGTTGGTCATCAACGCGCCATGCCTCGAAGAGCGGCAGGAACGGGTCTGTTGGCAGGCTAGCTCGACTGACGGTTGTGCCGATTTGCCAGTGACTAGGTTCGCTCGATACCAGAATCGCCACCGCACCGTCGCCCGCTTGGGAAAGACTGGCGGCCGTGACAGTGCCAGCTACGTCGAACATGGGTGAAAGCTCGCCAAGCGCAGCCAATGACTGGTCGCCTCGTACCGCTCCGTCTCGTGTAAGCATCGCTCCCGGTACAGCGACGCCACGGTCCGAGTCGAGCCTGCGACTCTGAATCTCCGAAGCCGAAGCCCGCCAACTCTGGGCTCGTAGATGTTGATTCAGGACGTAGCGATCCTGAGCGTCTCGGTCGATAGCTAGAGCATCGGCGAACGGACCATCGGGAAGATCGCCGTCGTTGCCGAACCGAGCGATTGCGGCAGGCCCCCACGGTTTGCCGTAGTCGCGACGCAGCAGCGGTGCTCCGGGCGGCACCAGACTTGCCATGTCGATCGTTGCCACAACGACTCGATCGGCCGCACCACTCGCTACCAACTCGCTGGCCAGCGCCAACGCCCTGTGCCCCGAGGCCCTACCGGCACTTACCTCGGTGACCTCTATATTGCCGGGCCACCCGCTCGCTACAGCGAGGCCGCGTCCAACCGACCACAAAGCGCCTACCGGTGTGGCATTGCCGAGCAAGACCCGATCAATCTCATCAATAGCCGTTCCCGATATCTCTAGGAGTTGCTCGACAACGACACTGAGAAGATCAACGGGGTGCCATCCCGAAAGTGCTCCGTGAGACAACCCAATCGGTGAACGAACACTCGCTTCGAGGTAAACGCTGCCTCCCGTTTCGGTCGTTGACACCGCCCGATCGTAGGTCACCGTCCATACGAGTAGAGGATCGCGACACATCGTGAGTTCGTGCTGCGATAGGGAGTGATTCTAGACTGTGTGCCTTGCATCAATCTGGTTTGGCGAAGGTATAGCAATGCTCGACATTGGCGAATTCAATCTGGCAATGCTGATTCTGCGACTTGCTTTGGGGCCAGTCATCGCTGCCCACGGGTACCAAAAGTTCTTTCGAGGCGGCAAGATCGACGGCACAGCCGGATGGTTTGACTCGATGGGAATGAAGCCCGGCAAAATCCACGCTGTGTTGGCGGCGTCAACCGAGATAGCGGCTGGAATCCTCATTCTAGTTGGCCTCCTGACATCGTTTGGAGCGGCGGCGTTGGTTGGTCTGATGACCGTGGCTTGGTACACAGTGCACCGCACAACTGGCTTCTTCATTCTCAAAGAAGGCTGGGAGTACGTGTTCATGCTGGCAATAGCTGGCATCGTCCTAGCGATTCTCGGGCCCGGCGAAATTTCGGTCGACTCGGCATTGGGTATCGACGACGACCTCAACGGTTACGTCGGCTTGGCCATCAGCACGGGTCTTGGGATCGGAGCTGGGCTAGCCCTACTGGCCGGGTTCTTTCGGCCGATGGATAGCTGATCGCAACCTGCGATTCGAGATCCAAGTACTCCGCGGCCAAGTCGCGCACCTGACTCTTTGTAGCGAACGTCTAGCTGAGGAATCCAAATATGGCGATGTATCACGACATCAGCCGCTTGCTGAGCGAAGGTTCAGCAATCGATAGTCTCAGCGGATTTCTTGGCGAGAGCCGAGCCGATACCTCACGGTCGATTGCCGTGTCAGTACCAGCGATAGTGGCAGGGCTGAACCACGGCACGGTGACCGGTGGCGGTGCCGCTGGGCTGTTTGGCTTGCTCGATCGAAACGATGGTTCGATCCTCGACGACGTTGGCAGTTTCCTCAGCACCAGCGATGGTGGTGCCGGCTCTTCGCTAGTGGGCGGCATTTTTGGCGAGAAGCAGTCCCGAGTTACCGAAGCCATCGCCGACCGCAGTGGCATCGCGGTTGGAACCATCACGCGCCTGCTTCCAGCAATCGCTCCACTAGTGATGGGGTTTCTTGCACGTAGCCAGACGGTCGAAGGCTTCGACGAAGCTGGACTAGTGAGCAGGCTTGCCGCCGACAGAGAATCGATGAGCGGCGACGGACTAGGTGGACTGTTGGCAGCGATCGAGGATGAAATGGCAACTGGGCCCGCCAGCTCTCCGCCCCCCCAAGACCTCGTCGGCGACCCGGTCGAACCCGAGCCCACCCTAGAGTTCCCACCGGATCAAACAGCCCTCAAGACCAGCCGGCCATGGTGGTTCTGGTTCTTCCCGCTGCTGGCTGTCGTCGCCTTACTGGGACTGATTCTTAGCCAATGCGGCGGCGACAACACCAACATCACCAACACGACCGTCCCGGTTGTGGACAACGGACCTACAACAACCACCGAGCCCGAGGAACCAAAACAAGCCACGATAGTGCCCGACAAAGACGACGCGGACCGTTTCGAGTCGGGACAATTGCTAGACAGCGCCGACGAAGCCGGTGATTTTGACGAATTTCTCAGTGCACTCGAAGCTGCCGATATCGCCGATCAACTCGAAGGTGAGGGGCCATTCACAGTGTTCGCTCCCACAGATGACGCCTTCGCCGAGCTCTCCCCCACGATCCTCGCCGACGAAGACCTTCTCGAACAGGTATTGAAGTACCACATCGTCGAGGGTGAGTTGGAACTGGACGACCTAACCGAAGGTGCTCTCGATACTCTGGCTGATGAGTCTCTCGCAGTAGCGATCGACGGCGATACAACCATCAACGGCACAGAACTAGTCGATTCTGAAGCAGCTGACAACGGGCTCATCTACAGCATCGACTCGGTTCTCATCCCGCCATCGGTTCTGGCAGCTACCGAAGCCTCGGTGAACTCACTTCTAGACCTAGACGCCATCGGCTTTGAACCAGGCAGCGCCGACCTCACCGGCGACAGCTCAACCGATCTCGACAAGGCCGTTGCTTTTCTGACCGCTAACCCCGTCGACATCGCCATCGAAGGCCACACCGACTCCGATGGCGAGGAGCGCTCTAACTTGCTGCTCAGCCAGCAACGGGCGGAAGCGGTGCTCGACTACCTGGTTGACCACGGGATTGAAATTTCGAGGCTCTCTGCCCAGGGCTTCGGTGAAGGCGTTCCCATCGCCGACAATGATACGGCCGAGGGTCGGGGCGAAAACCGCCGAATCGAGTTTCGCATTATCGACTGAAGCCAAGTTCCGGTCTAGAACTATCGGGTGCCAAGTATTTCTGCGCCCGAAATGGTCTCTGTCGACCTCAGCTCACTCGTCGCACAGCGGGCTACCGAAGCCGAGCGACTCGGCCGCCTCACCAATGATGTCGTCGCCGCACTACACGAATCAGGCGTTTACCGAAATTGGATACCTACTGCCTACGGTGGTGTCGGAACCACGGCCGCCGATGGACTCGACTGCATCAGAGCACTTAGTTCGCACGACGGAGCCGTTGGTTGGTGTGCGATGGTCGCCAACACCACATCGCTGCTAGGCCACTTTTTGCCCATCGAAGTAGCCCAGGAAATCTATGGTCCACCCCAGGCTGTGACCGGTGGGGCCGCTCAACCAATGGGCACGGCGGCCGCAAACCGCGACGATCAGCTCGTGGTCAACGGCAGGTGGCAATGGGGATCGGGCACTGCGCATTGCACTCATATTGGTGGTGGCTGTCGAGTAACGGACCGCCACGGCGAACAGCTAGGTGGTACTCACTTCGTCTTCTTCGATCGCTCCGACGTCGAGATCCACGATACCTGGCAAGTCATGGGCTTGGCGGGTACTGGGAGCAACGACTACGAAGTCAAGAACTTGCTGGTACAAGAAGGATTTTCCGTAGAAATGGGAGTCGCCCCGCCGGTTGCCGACGACCCACTCGCTCGATTCTCACTCTTTGGACTTCTTGCCGCTGGCGTCGCGAGCGTGTCGGTCGGAATTGCCCAGCGGGCGATTGCCGAGTTGACAGCGATGGCCGTCGAGCGCACGCCGCAGGGGAGTTCGCGCACGCTGGCCGCCCGCGCCAGCACCCAAATTGAACTGGCGAAGGCGACCGCGACGGTTGACGCCTCGTGGGGTTACCTTCTAGACGCGGTCGACAACTGCTGGCACCACGCCGAAATCGATGGATCGAACTCACTCGAACAGCGATTGCAGCTTCGCTCGGCAGCCACCGATGCAGCTCGGCGGTGCGCCGACACAGTTCGACAGCTTTACCTCACCGCCGGAGGCGAAGCCGTGTACCTACGGGGTGACCTTCAGAAGCAGTTTCGAGATATTCATGTAGCGACCCAACACGCCATGATCGCCGAACGGACCTATGAATTGGTGGGAAGAGCAAAGCTCGGGTTCGACATCGATCCCCGCCTGCTCTGACCAGATGAACTCGACAGGATAAGCTTTGCTATGTCTTCCAGTGACGGCTCGCGGCCACCCCTTGAACTCGACCGGGCGTTCGACCAGGCCTTCACCTACCTGGCCGAATGCCGAATCGCTTACGAAGACAACCCGCGCGACCCGCAACGAATTGAACTGCTCGGTGCCGCACGAGCTTCATTGGAAGACGCACGCACCGCGATGAACGACGAACGAGTACGACTGGGGCTTGAGCCCCGACAAGTCGCTATCAAACCGGCTATGAAAATCGACGGCGACGCCCGCGGCGGCTGGCAGGGTATTCAGCCAAACTAGCGACCTTGCAGCGGGTGGAATCGCCTGGCGGGACACTAAGCTGGTTAGTTCTGGGGCTGTAGCTCAGTTGGCTAGAGCACCTGCTTTGCAAGCAGGGGGTCGCGGGTTCGATTCCCGCCAGCTCCACAACAAACTCGCAGGTCAGAGGGCTCCGATCTGCGGAGTCACCCCCTGGTGGTTACCTGTCGTGCCCCCAACGTGCCCCTACGCGGTCAGCCAAGTAAGCTCTAGCGGGTGAGCAAGCGCAGGCAGTTCGGCAAGATTCGGCGCCTTCCGTCGGGCCGTTACCAGGCTTCTTACCTGAACCCAGCCACCGGTCGTCGGGCGACCGCGCCTCAGACGTATCAGGCGAAAGCTGACGCGAACGCTTGGTTAGCCACGATTCAAGCGGACCTAGCCCGAGGCGACAACCTCGACGACACCGGAGCGCGTACCGAACTCGACACCTACGCCACCGAGTGGTTGGCGGGAAAGGCAGCACTTCGCCTTCGGACCGTCGAGCTTTATGAGTATTTGCTGCGCTGTCACATCTTGCCGACGCTCGGTACCCGGCCGGTTGGCTCGATCACCGCGCCGCAAGTCCGGTCTTGGCATGCCGCTCTGATCCGCACCGAACTCTCCCAGGCCACGGTCGCGAAGGCGTACAGGCTCCTTCGCCAGATAATGGAAGCTGCCGTCGACGATCGACTCCGGCGGGAGAACCCGTGCCGCATCAAAGGCGCGGCAGTCGAACGCGGACCTGAACGCAAGATCCCATCGGTCGAGTCGGTCCAAAGACTCGCCGACGCAATCGCCCCCCAGTACCAAGCGATGGTCCTGCTCGCAGGGTACGGAGGTCTGCGCCGCGGGGAGTGCCTCGGCCTCGCCCGCCGCCACCTAGACCTCGCAGCCGACCCGCCGACCGTCACGATCGACCGCTCCCTGGTTTACACCCAGGCGGGCGACACGGTGCTGCAACAACCCAAAACAGACGCCGGCTACCGTACGTTGGCTCTCCCGGAATCGCTAGCGGCTGTGCTGGCGGCTCATCTCGACACGTACGTCCAAGCCGACAGAGAGTCCTTCTTGTTCACAGAGCCGGTATCTCAAGAGAGCCCCACCAAAGACCGTTTCCGAAGCGAGTGGGCAGCGGCCCGGCGCAAGACCGGCACTAACTGCACGTTTCATGATCTTCGCCATGTCGCCGGAACGCTGAACGCGATCGCAGGCGCAACAACCAAGGAAGCGATGGCTCGCCTAGGCCATGCGTCCCCAGTTGCCGCCCTGCGATACCAGCACGCCATCGAGGAACGCGACTCCGAGATCGCACGAGCCGTTGACCAGCTCCTACCAAACAGCGAGGACGGTTCGGCCACCCTCGGGTTATGAGCCCGACGAGCCCATTGCCCACAGCCCCATGAAATCGGGGTTTGCCCAGTACTGGCGGGGTTTTCGACTCCCCGCTCGTGCCTACTGCACCCCCCTGTTTACGGTTGGGCTGTTACCTCTGTGTTACCTGGACGCTCTGACGGGCCACAGAAACCGACTTCAAAGCGCCCTCACGCAGAGTGGCCACTCCATAGCGAGAGCGTCCCTTAGCAGCCGTCACGACATCGAGAATCGACAGCCCGGTTGGTAACCGGCGTCGGGCCACTAATCGTCGTCAAGCCCCACCAACCCACATCACGGTTGGGGCTTCGCCGCGCCAACGTAGCTGTTGGCGTGTTCGGACCTCAACCCTCGGGAACCGTCGATTCGGGTGAGTGATGTGGTGCGGGTTGTGGTCCCTGGGTGAGGCGTGGACGCCGGAGCCCGGCACCGGTTGGTCGGCGGCCATCGAAGCACAGCGCAGCGCTGCGCTTCCCCTCTTGGAGGGGAACCCAAAGATGGAGCATCACCAATGAGCTACACCGACCTCGCCACCAAAATCGCCACCCGACTCATCACACAAATCCGCACCGACCCCGACGGCACATGGTCGATGCCGTGGCACCGCACCCCGAGCCTGTTCGATGTCCGTAACGCCGTCACCAACAAGCCCTACCGCGGAGCGAACTGGGCGAACCTCGCTACCGCCTCTATTGAGAACGACTACCCCACGTCGGTCTTTGGGACATACAAGCAACTGGCCGGGATCGGGGCCCAGGTCTGCCGCGGTGAGAAAGCCACCCAAGTCATCCGCTGGGTGACACCCAAAAACGACGGAGAGGGCGACGGTGCAGAGATGGCAGGCCGTCGGATGGTGCCAGTCGTGTTCTCAGTGTTCAACGTCGCCCAAGTCGACGGCTGGGAACCACCAACCACACCGACACTCACCGCGGTTGAACGTGACGCCGCAGCGGATGAATGGATCACCGCTACCGGTGCGGTCATCTCCTACGGGCACAACCACGCCGCCTACCTCCCCACCACCGACCGGATCGAACTACCCGCCCCCGAACAGTTCAGAGACACCGAATCGCTCTACGCCACGACTCTGCACGATCCGTTATCCGCACCATCTCGGCCTTCCGGTCGAGCATCCCAGGAGGTCTGGGGGTTGTGTGATCGGATGCGGCTGACGGATTGGGGACTGCTGTGACTGAGGGCTCAGGGAGCGATGATGGTCTGGTTCCTCGCGACGTGACCAGGCTGGTGGTGGCCCGGGCGGGCACGGTCGAGCGGCGAGACGCAGTGCCGGGGGTGGCGGTCCTTGACGCGGCGGGCGAGCCGGTCGCGGTGATCGATTCGTTCTTGCGGGTGCTGCAGGCGTCGGACTCGGCGGCGACAACGTTGTATTCGTATGCGACGGCGTTGCTGCGCTGGTGGCGGTTCCTGGCAGCGGTCGGTGTCGAGTGGGATCGGGCGACGCGGGTGGAGGTCCGCGACTTTGTGCTGTGGCTGCGGTTCACACCGAAAGTGGCTTCGGGACGGGTGCGTGTCGCAGGGTCGGGCTATGCGCCAGCGACTATCAATCACAATCTGGCGGTTCTTCGGTCGTTCTACAGCGAACGCCTAGATGCCGGCGACGGACCGTTGGTGAACCCGGTCCCACCGGCGAAGACCCGCCGGGGTGAACGTCGGAATGCCCATCACAACCCAATGCAGCCGTTCGTGTCGCAGCGCCGGGCGCCGCTTCGCCAGAAGTCACCGGTGACGCTGGCTCGGGGCTTGTCGGACTCGGCATTCGATGACTTGTTCGAAGCGATGGGCAACGACCGGGACCGGGCACTCCTCGCGTTCTATGTGTCGACTGGCGCACGGGCGTCAGAGCTGTTGGGGTTGAGCATCGATCGGGTCGATCCCGGACGGCAAATGATCGGCGTGTTCCGCAAGGGAACCGGCCAGCTGCAGTGGCTCCCAGCGTCCGGAGACGCGTTCGTGTGGTGGCGGCTCTATGAGCAACGACTCGACCGTCCCGACGGTGTGAACGAGGTGTGGCTCACCCGGCGCGGACCCCTGCGACCGTTGACCTACGCGGCGATGCGCCGGGTCATCCAGCGGGCAAATGACCGGTTGGGAACGGGATGGACGTTGCATGATCTGCGCCACACCGCGGCCCGCAGGATGATCACCGACCCGGCGGTGTCGTTGCCCGACGTGCAATGGATGCTCGGGCACCGGCACCTGTCGACCACCGCCATCTATGTCCGCCCCGACGACGACGAAGTCATCGCCAGGGTCCGTCAACACCACCACAGGACAGCGCTGTCGCTGTAGAATCGCCCCCTACGGCGGGGTATCGATCCGACGTGTTGGCAACCCTGCTGGGACGAACCGCTCATGGTTGACGACCGTGACAACTTGGCCGCAGCGATCGATGTGTACACCGACACGGTCCCTGGCGTTGGCCAGCGCGGTCGCGGGCAACGGCGCGAACCTCGGCCGTCGCCGACGGGTCCATTGGAGCATGGCTACCACGGACCTGATCTCGCGTTCGCGGCGCTGGCCCGCCCAACGAGCTGGCCAGCGACCTCAATGGACCGTGGCAACCTTGTCGAACGGTTCGCTTCTGAGGTCCTCACCGACGGTTGGACCAAGCGGGCCAAAGACCAGAGTGAGTGCTTGACGTCAATCAACGTGGTGTTGGACTGGCTCGGCGGATTCGACTGCGACACCTGGCAGCAGCGCTGGATCGACAGCGGCACCAACGATCACGGCAAGGACTGGACCGACCACACCGACATCGCCCGGTTCGCAGATCGCAGCACGCTGAAGCGTCGGCTGCTCTTGGAGGGCGCCGGCGCGTTGATCGCGCTCGACGCAATTCGGCCCAGCTACCGCTGGCTCTACGGCTTCGCTTCAGCACGAACCCTTCGCTGGGTCCAGACACATCGCGACCGAGAGGGCTTCGATCAGCTCGTCGCGCTCGGTGAGGCCATCGCAGGGTTCACCCTCAACGATCAGAAGCCGGCGTTCCAACAACTCACCCGGATGCTGATCCACAACGGCGGCACCCTGGCCGACATCACCGTCGAGGACTGCAGAGAGGCCTACCGGGCCCAGAAGGGCTACGCCGTCCAACAAAGAACGCTGTGGTATCGGCTCCTCATCGACGCCGGGTTCCTGCCGGCGGACTCGCCGCCGAGCGTGTTCGCCGCATCGAGGGTCGGGCAACGCAGCATCGCGGAACTGGTTGATGGCTACGGCATCGAGAACCAAGACATCCGCAACCTGCTGATCGACTACCTCCACGAGCGCCAAGCCGAACTCGACTACTCCTCGCTCGCTCAGCACGCATCGAAGCTCGCCATGTTGTTCTGGCGTGATCTCGAGCTCCATGAGCCCGGCATCGACTCGCTTCACCTCGATGAAGCCGTCGCCCGCCGCTGGAAGGATCGGCTCAAGGTCGTCACCCACGGCAAGCATCGCGTCGGACAACGCCGAGAAGACCCCAACGCCATCTTGATCATCGTTCGCATGTTCTACAGCGACCTCAACCACTGGGCGATCGAGGACCCAGCGCGCTGGGCCCGCTGGGCGGCACCCTGCCCGGTCCATGGCCGAGACCTCATCGGGCAGAACAAGCAGAAGAGTCGGGCCAAGGCCCGTATGCAGCAACGCACACGCGAACTCGCACCCCTCCTACCCGAACTGATCGCCGCTGCGGGCGCCCAACAGCGCCACGCAGCGGCCTTGCTCGCCGCCGGACGCGCCGCTGGCGACGGCGAACACTTCGTCGTTGAAAGCGAGGAACTCGTGCGAACCGTGCTGGCCGCTGACCCGCTCAAGGGCGGCGCTGGTCGTCCCGGGATGGTCTGGGCCGATGACCTCGCCGGCAGGCGTCGCAACCTGGCCGCCGAAGAAGACCGGACCTTCTGGGGGTGGGCCGCCATCGAAGTGCTACGCCACACCGGTGTCCGCATCGAGGAACTCACCGAGCTCACCCACCGAAGCCTCGTCGCCTACACCCTCCCATCCACTGGTGAAGTGATCCCGCTGCTGCAGATCACCCCATCAAAGACCGACAAGGAACGGCTCCTCGTCGTCAGCCCCGAACTCAGCGAGGTCCTCGCAGCGATCATCACCCGAGTCCAAGCCGGCAACGAGCGCCTCCCCTTGCTCTCACGCTACGACCACGCTGAACGCCTCCACAGCCCACCGCTGCCGTTCCTGTTCCAACACCGTTGGGGACTCACCAACGTCATGCTCAGCCCGGGCCAGCTCGGGACGCTCATCCATCGCATCACCCAAAAAGCGGAGATCACTCACACCGACGGCGCCCCGGCACGGTTCACCCCCCATGACTTCCGACGGATCTTCGCCACCGAAGCTGTCGCGTCAGGTCTTCCCGTGCACATCGCCGCAAAGATCCTCGGACACGACAACCTGAACACCACCCAGGGCTACGTAGCGCTCTACGACCGGGACGTGATCGAACACCACCGGGCGTTCATCGCTCGGCGCCGCAGCGAACGCCCCAGCCAGGAATACCGTGAAGTCACCGACCAAGAATGGGACGAGTTCCTCTCCCACTTCGAGAAACGCAAAGTCGAGCTCGGGATCTGCGGCCGGGCCTACGCGACCCCATGCGAGCACGAACACGCGTGCCTGCGCTGCCCGCTCCTTCGGCCTGATCCCAACCAGCTGCCGCGCCTCGAAGAGATCCACGCCAACCTCCTCGACCGATTGAGCGAAGCCCACGACAAGGGCTGGGCCGGAGAAGTCGACGGGCTCAACATCAGCCTCGCTGCCGCTGATCACAAGCTCGAACTCATGCGCCACAACCACCAAACAGGCGCCGCGCAACCCATCCAGCTCGGCCCCAACGCCGACGACCTGAACCCCCTCGCGACGCCCTTGATCTGACATCTTGAAAAAGTGCGGATAAGAGCATGTTCACAGAACTGGCCACCACTCTCGGGTCGGACGCGACCTCTCGCACCCATTCGGATCACCCAACTACGCCCGAGAAGAACTCGTCGCCGAACTCGCCGCCGCCATCGCCTGCGCACACCTCGGCATCGCCGCGACCCCGCGGGATGATCACGCGCACTATCTGGCTCATTGGTTGAGGATTCTGGAAGCGGACCCGAAAGCGCTGTTCGCTACCGCATCCAAAGCACAAGCAGCAGTCGACTACCTCCAGGCTTTCCAGCCCGCCACCGAGGAGGTGGCGGTATGAGCACCGCCACCATCGCCGGTATCCGTTGGCCACTAGCGCCACTCCTAGACGCAATCGCACACCCACCAATCACAACAGTCGCTGTTCGGGTTGGTGTGAGTGTCCGAACCGTGTGGCGCTGGCACCACAACGGACTCACCGACCACCAAGCCGACCGCGTCGCCATCGCGCTCGAACTCCACCCCGCCAACATCTGGCACGACTGGCACAACCCGACCTGACCCGCCGACGCCAACCCAGCTGCCGAACCGTCACCAGCACTACCAACGAGGCCAACGGTTACCCGCAAGCGAGGTCGTCAACGCCATACCGAATCCGACAACACCGACAAACCCACCCACACCGCGCCAACCGCCGACCCCGCACGTAGACGCCAGACAATGCCCGCCAAGGACCACACCGCACGCTTCTACCAGAGGGAGGCTTCCGAACGTTTGCCGTGTCCCATGCCGTCGCCCTTCTGTCGGGTTGGTCGCCCTTTGTGTGCATGACAGGAACGACACGCTGCCCAACAGCCGCGGCCGGTAAAGGACCACTGCGGTATTCCCGCTCCAGCATTCTCACCCGCCCCTGCGGGACCGCTGCGCTCGGCCTGCGAGGTCCGCGGGAATCTCCTCGCTCACCCTCCGGGCGTCCTTGACCGCCCGCTCAACGCTGTCGGGCTATTGGCCGCCCAGACAAGCCCACCAAGGGCACCACCAAACACAGAAAGACACAACATCATGAACCAGATCAACCTCATCGGACGCCTCACCGCCAACCCCGAACTCACCGCCCCCAAAGGCAACCCCGTCTGCCGCTACCGCCTAGCAGTCGACCGAATCGGCACCGAAGGAGCCGACTTCATCAACATCGTCAGCTTCGGAACCCGAGGCGAAAACGACGCCAAATGGCTCACCAAAGGACGACTCGTCGCCATCACCGGACGACTCCACCACAACACCTGGACCGACAACGACGGCAACAACCGAGAACGCTACGAAATCATCTCAGCTACCTCGATCTTCCTAGATTCCAGAAAACCAGCCGACAGCGACAACAGCACCGAGGAGGTCAAGCCCGGAGAAGAAGCCTTCTAAACCCACCCACCAAGGTCGGGCCAGCCGCAAACTGGCCCGACCACCAGCGTTCCCATCTGACACGACTGACCGGGCTAGCAGGGTGCTGAAAAACGAATGGGGCGCCGTCGGCGCAGAACTTCGGCCACGCTGCGTCGATCCTTTCCGTGAGAATCGACCGTGAGAGCTCAAGATTCTCACCCTCGGTGCTGGCCGTCTGCCAGGCCCCGCTCGGAGACCACTGGCAACTACTTGTGATCGGCCTCGGTCGCTGCGCTGCGCAACAGTTCGAGCCATGGTGACGGGTCTTTTTCTTTCTTCGTGCCGTACTGCGTCGTTATCGTCCGGATCGAGGAGAACACAAGTCCGTACTTTGCCCGCGACACCATGACGTGAAGGATGCGAAGTTCTTCGTCCAGCTGCTCTTGACTCTTCGTGCGGAAGTCCGGGACGACGCCATCTTCGAGCCCAATGACAAAGACCCAATCGAATTCCTGACCCTTGCCTTTATGTGCGGTGAGTACATGAAGTCCTGGGGCCACTGGCACTCCAGGCGCCGCCGATGCTCGGCACGAAGCGATGGCAGCTTCAAGCTGATGCCCGTCGGCCACGAGCGTTCGAAGAACCTCGAATGCGCCTGCCAACTCATCAAGAAGATCCGCATCCCCAGGCTCAACCAGCTCCCGGCAGCATTTCTCAAGTGACGAGAGGATCTCTTCGTCCGTGCCGCCTGCGGCGAGGCACTGCCGAGCCTCGCGATTGATGAGCTCCACGACAGAAGGCGCATGCGTTGGCAATCCCCAGTCTTCGAAAGCGAGACCCGAGTCGGTTGCCGTCGCCATGATCGTCCTAGCTCGCTTTCCGCCACGGTGAACAACACCGATCGTGACCGTGGGGTCAGCGGAGATATTGGCGATGTGCTTGAGAACGGCTACCGCCTCCTCATCGAGGTCGTTTCGCTCGACACTGATGACTCTCCCCGGATCTTCCCAACCACCGGGATTCGCACAGCGGAGTTTTGTCATGCCCATGTGTCCTGCGATGGCGTTCACAGCACCGAGAACCGCCGGGCCGGACCGGTATGACAGGTCGAACTCAACGACGTGCGGACCCAGGGCCCGGATTCGCTTGAAGACTTCCACAGGCTCAGCGCCTGCGAACGAGTAGATGCCTTGAGCGGGATCGCCAGCATACGTAACGGTGTCGCCTCCGACTGAGCGAGCCATCTCGAATTGGAGAGTCGACAGGTCCTGAACCTCGTCCACCATCGTCATGGCGAAGTGCTCCCGGTAAAGCCGACCAACCGCCGGATCTGCGAGGAGTCGAGCACCGTGTCTGATCAAGTCGTCGTAGTCCAGGCGCCCTTCATCACGCAGCCGCTTCTCGTACGCAATCGCGAGGTCATTGCCGGTGGCGACTAGCCGATCCATCACCTCTTCATCGTCAAATGCTCCACGCTTCGCGTCAGCAAGTGCACCTTCGAATTCGTCACCGTTCTTGTAGTCCACCCCAAGTTCTCGTCGGTGCCGCGTCCTCCACGAGCCTTCCGGCAAGATGATGTCAGGAGCAATTCCGACGACTGATCCATGAGCACGGACGACGCGGGCAGCAAGACCGTGGAAATTGGTCACAGCGACTCGTTGAGACGCCCCGACGCCCACGGCGAGACGAATGCGTGCAGCCAAGTTCACCTTTGCCTTGTGGGAAAACGTCAAGGCGAGGATCTTCCGCGGCATCGCAACATCACCCCGAGCCACGACGGAGCGCGCCCGAGTGGCCAGTGCCTCCGTCTTTCCGCATCCAGCCGGTGCAATAACGAGCACGTTGCCGACAGGCAGTTCGGCGAGCTCCCCCTGCTTTGGGTTCGGCTCCATTTCAATTCACCAGTTGGAGAAGATCGTTGACCGGCGCTATCGAAACAACCTGTGCCGGCGTGAGTGCATCACAAATAGCAATAGCTGCAAGAACTTTGTGCCCTTTGCAGAACTCCCATAGTTCGTCACGCGTAATGTCAACCAGCGAGGAGACACCGCAACTCCTCAGAAGCATGTTTTTGCCAATCGACGGCGATGCGGAGAGCATTGGGGTAACAACAGGGGCACCCAGACTGTCGATATACGCCCCTTCCAGATCGGGGTCACACACGGTGTAGCCGGCGGCCTCCAGGTCCGCCGAGGGAACGCCGACGGCCTTCGCCCATTTCTCGCGAGCGTCTTCGTCGACGAGACCATTGAGCGGGATATCAAATCCCGCCGGACCGAAGACTGCGTAGGCCAAACCAAACAGTCCGGCTCCGCCAAGATCAAAGACTGCAACCCCGTTCCGGTCGAGGTTCAAGTCACTGAGTTCTGCCGCTTTCTCGAACAATATTTGGTCGGAAGCCCCTTCGACGAGAACCACCCGTCGAGCCGTAAGGGGTTCGATGAATCGGTGCGACCAGTGCCTGATCGCCTTTTCGTGTCGTGCGATTTCTGCTCCTGGTGGAAGTTGTCGCACCTGTCGATCCGCACGGAATGCAGCAATGTCCATCGGATCCATCTGCCCAACGACCGATGGTGAGTGAGTGACGAGCACCCTCTGCCCAACGCCTGAGCGGAGCGACTTCGCGATCGAACGCTGCGCACTTGGGTGAAGATGGGTCTCTGGCTCATCGACAGCAACGATTCGAGCCGTCTTGTGCGACATCCCCGTAATCGTCAGAACAGACAGAGCCCGAATGCCGTCACTCTGTTCCGAAAGGGGCACGCTGTGGCCGCCATCGTCGACCGTCACGGCTACTCCGGACAAGGGGTCGTTCAATACCTCGGCCTCTGAAACCACGCGGACATCATCCTCTAGTAGCGGCTCAGGCAGAGCCTCCGTCAGAGCCCTTGCGAGTTCACGTCGAAAGCCCTTTAGCGCGGCCGAGTCGTCTAACGCTGAGCGATACGCATCTGAGGCGACTCCAAGTGCCACTGCATCAGCGGTCAGATCGAGCCCCGATAATAACGATCGAACGGCCCCGCGGCTGCCGCCCCCTAGCTCGCGGAGCATTGATCGCGCTGCCGGGACGAACTTGAAGGCAATATTTGCCAACTGATCCTTCGTCGGGGCTCTTGTGTGCCCGGCGTCGGGGAAGAACCGCCGAACGACCGTTTGATCTGGGTCCGCCGGGTCCACCGTCGCCTCGACCACAACGACCAAGGACTCAGGTGGGCCTGTCGTGATCTCATCGGGAAAGGCAGCGCGATCACCGGCACCAATTTCATCGAGTGTCACAGTCAGCGTCAGTGGAAGGGCTGCGTCGGTGAAATCCCGAACTGAAATGGCTCCAGACACCTGTCCGTGGGCCATTCCTAGACAGAGATGAAGCGCACGAACAATGCTCGACTTGCCGCTGTCATTCGGTCCAACCAGAACGAGGTGGTTTCGGACACTGATGCTTCCGTCCGGCAAGCGGCGATAGTTCTCCCAGTTCAACTCTCTGATCTTCATTCTTCCTCGTTTGCTGCTAAGTCAGGACCCCGAACCTAGCTTGTGCCACAAGGACCAACCCGAAGGCCACGGCACGCGAGCCGCCCACCACCGCGTCTTCGACGCCACCCCCGAGTCTGCAGTACGAGAGTTTTGTGGCAGATGTAGCACCTACTTACCGTAAGGAAATCGCCGAGACACAACTGCAGGTCCTGGCGGACCTGCAATTCCGGTAGGTGGACCTACCGGCCAAAAAGCTGACGCTTGTTGTCGCGTTAGCCGCTTCTTGGTGTCCCTGGGCGGGCGTGAACATCTACGACGAAATGGGTCGGCTGTGCATGTGAGCGTAACGGCGTTGGGCGCACGAGCCGATCACGTCGGAGCGGCTGCTGGCGCGATAGTGAACTATCTCAAAGGCGGCGTGGGCGGAGACATGTCGCGGGCCGGGTCGATCGGTACCGATGCCCCTGGCCTAAGCCGTGACGCAGCACCGGGCGGCTACTATTCGGACTCGGCGGAGGCCCATGGCCGCTGGCGCGGCTCCGGAACCACCGATCTAGGCGATGAGGTCTCCACGAAACAGTTCACGCGTGTGTTGCTGGGCCAAGACCCGCTCACTGGGCGACAGCTGGTGTCGGCGCACGGTTCATCCGGACGGGCAAAGAACCACCCGCGCGCCGAGGTCCCCGGCCCACCTGAAGAGCTGGTTGGGATTGGCGAAGCCGCGAACCTGGCGGGCGTCGACGTGTCCTACCTGCGTCGACTCGCCCGCCAATCCGCCGCCCCGAAGGCCGAAACAGCTCCACCTACCGGAGAGTCTCAGCCACCTACCGCTATTCCTAGCCCACCTACTGCCGAGTCGTTGGGCACCTACTTGACGGCTGAGAAGATTGGCGGCAAGTGGATGGTGAGCCGTGCCGAGATCGCCCGGTTTATGACAGCGAGGTCTCAGCCTCAGGTTGTCATGGACTATGACGTGACGTTCTCCGCCCCCAAGTCGCTGTCAATTCTGTGGGCAACCGGCGCCGACACGACCGGGCGGCTTTGCGAGGACGCGTTCGAGGCCGGCGTCGCCCGCGGTGTCGCCTATTTGGAAACCAACGCCATCCGGGTCGGCCGGGGCGAAACCGGCCAGCAAGCATCTGCGATGATCGCCGCGTCGTATCGACATGCCACGAACCGTGAGAACGAACTCCTGAGTATGACGGGACTGCATGGAGTGTGCCTGATCGAGAGACCTTACATCTAGGTCGCTACCGACGGCCCCAGCTCCGAACGCAGGGACGCGCACGTTAGTTGGCCTAGGGGGACGAGTCTTCGATATTGAGAAGGGCAGGAGCTGGGAGGTCATGAGCGATGGGCTGTGAGTCGTCAGGCAAGTGCCGCTGCCCATCAGGCGGGCAGTTCTCTTCGTCATGGATTTGACTTCGACTGCGACGGTTTGGCCGTGGCGTTCGAGGATGAGATTCTCGACCTCACCAATGGCAGGGCCGAGGATCTCCTCATCCCTGCGAACCGCTGCCACGCCCTAACGAGCGAGGGAGTTGCCAGCTCGTAATTTTTCCTTCCCTATGTGTCATTAGTTGACTTTATACAACAACATTGATAGTTTGATCGAAATTCTCGCAGCCCGAGGGGGACCCTTTGAGACGACAGACAGTGCGCTATCTGATAATCTTGACGCTAGTGTTGGGAGGATTTGGGGTACGCGAAATCGCATCAGCCTCTGCAGCCTCCGCTTGTACATGGCAAGCAGTGACCGTGAGCGGTGTGCCCCACACGCCGTATCAGTCTGGCAGCTCAGTAAACACGAAAGGCGTTTTCTCGACTAACGGAAGCGACTGGTATTGCGGCGTCGACGGCTTGACAGTACGTGGACAGACGAAGGTCTGCGGAGCTTGGGGGTGCAGTTGGCATACAAAAGCAAGCGCTTTTCACAATGGGCAGACCACCTACTGGTCAAAGACCGTCAGCCAGCCATGCCGCTCAGGGACAAACAGATACAAGACGAGAGTCACCGTTGCCTGGATCTACAATAACTGGCCTAGCGGATGGGCGAGTGCTAGTAGTTCTGCGGATAGCGCGGTCCAACCAGAGTTTACCTGCAAGTAGACTAGGAGAAGAGTCAAAATGATACAAAAACGAAACGTAATCACTGCAATTCTTGTTGTCATATTGGCAGTCGCAGTATTGCCCGTTGCTGCGAACGCGCTGATCGGCTCGACTGATGACAAGGCGACGATCAGGGCGCTCGACAAGCACACCTTCGACCCCGTCGCGTATGCTCTCGGCGTGCGAACTGAAGATCAGGCAGTCGAGTATGGTCAGGCGCGACAGCGTCGGAATGACGAAGTAGCTGCAGCCGTAGCGAAGGGATCTGAGCCAGCCGCGATCACGGAGTACAAAGAAATTGCGGAGAGCCTTGACGATGCAATCGATGAACTCTACCTCGCAGTCTCTTCCACTCCCGAGGCGGCGGCGTTGCAGGCCAAGTGGCGCCGCTGCATGGCCGAACGTGGGTTCAGTTTCGATAGTCCGATGGCGATAGAGCAAGAGTTGGACGAAGGAGTCTCAGATCCATCCTCCGGTGTCCTTGCTGCAAGGGATGAGTGCCTTCGAGTAGATGAGACTCAGATGGAGTTGCTTGTCTTAGAGGCTGTTCCTGAGTGGAAAACAAAGCATGCGCACATCTTGGAAGCAATGCGGCTAAGTATCGATCTTCCCAGGTTTGATGAATAGACGATCCCTGCTTGTAACGGTAGCGGTCGTAGTTGCGGTCGCTACCACTGGAGTTGTCGCCTCACGTTGGTTGAGCGGCCCAAACAACTCCTCAGAGTGTGTAGTACAGAATCTAAAATCGAGTCCGGGTGCATCAGTTACGATTCGGATAACTTCAGGTGTGCCCGATGGTCAATTGTTCGTAGATCTCAACCGCCCGGATCAACCCGTAGTCGAACTTGTCACCATGGGTTTAGACTTCGATCTTGCCCAGGTGGTCGCTACTCACATTACCGCCCCAACTGATAGCACCGAAATACTTGAGATGATTATTCGAGGCGAAGGGTCGCCAGTTAGCGAGGATGTTGTGCGATGGGGTTTCAATGTTGAAGGGAGCTTTTCCTCTACTAGCTGCACAGTTGGCGGTTTTGTTGTGGACTACATTGTGTCCGACGAGGCATTAGACCTAGAGTTCGGGAAGCATCAAGTCAAGGTTTCGGCGAATCAGGACGGCGGCGTTTTCACGTATGTTGCGTTTCCGTGACCGTAGGACACGTTGCTGTACTAAATGCCTGTCATGAACGAAACATCTAATAGAACTCATGAAGATAGACGAGTTTTAGCTGAAGATGCCTCGATTGATCACAAAGATACGATCCTCGCCTCCCGAGTCTGGAACGATCGAGAACTACTCTCAGAGACGTTTGATCTTCCGACAACGAAGCCGGCAATCAAGTACTCGACTTGCTGGTCCTCCCTCGAGGCCGCTCAGAGCTATCAGCGCGGTGAGATCCCCCTCGCAAGAACCCTAGTCATATCCGATAGAAGTGAAGCTCTGTTCGATTGGCCCACACTCCTGAGTGATGGCGCTCCCAAAGAACCATTGCCACCTGCTGCCATAATATTTGGAGTAGGTTTTACCGGCCTGTTCCTAGATCCATCCAAGCTTGTCTGGGTCACCGCCGATCTCACGGGAGAGACCCCGCTCTTTAGTACCGGCGAACCCACAAGGCCCGATGTTCGAGTGTCTGGTCCAGGCGTGGACATTATTGATTGGCTTGCTGGCCGATTGCAACTGACTGACGTATATGAACACATCAACATTGACGGAGACTACCTCCTTCTAGGCACAGTCGTCGGACTGCTTCGCATGACGGGTGGATTCAGTATTCCAGAGTCGATCGCGTACGCTGGGCACAAAGTTCTTGAACTAGTAGAACTTCACCGCTCTATTACAGACAACACCCAGGTGTACGGAGTATGATTGAGGCGGACTACCTTCGATTCATTAGAGATCTTTGCGAAGAGCACATTTACTGCATTGGGGCGCAGGTCTCGGTTTGTGAGGTCGCGACCCAGAGAGTCCACTCATTCGCTGTAGGTGAGCACGTCCCAGGAAAACCACTTTCGTCTTCCCATATCTTCAATCAGTATTGTTCCGCGAAACCGATCGTTGCGTGCATGTTTCTAGCAGAGGCGGAAGCTGCTGGACTCCGACTTGATGACAGAGTGGCAGATCTCTTGCACAACCTAACGCACTTCGACTCCCTCACGTGGGCACAAGTTCTGAATCACTCTGCGGGGCTAAACAATCCAAGTTCACTCGAGGCGCACTTTTTATCATCTGAGGAAGCCCGTGATCGAGCGTTAACTCAAATCCCGAGCGGTCTGTCGTCATACAGCGAGTGTGGCGGGATGTATATCATTATTGCTGCTATCGAATTCCTGAAGGGGCGCAGGTTTTCTGAAATCACGAAAGAACGTCTGCGATCGGCGGGTCTAGCGGATGCCATTTTCTTGAATGTTGATAGCTACAGGCTACGTGAGCCGATGAAGCACATCGGGTACTCTATTCGTGGCCTGCCTCAGCGAGCCATACCGGCCTATCAGGATGCGGCACCTCATTTTGGCGGAGTTAAGCGCCCAGCCTTGCGCGTCTTCGCTAGTTCGTCTGGTTTGGTGCGGTTCTACGGCAGGGTAGGTAAGATTCTAGCGGGTGAGAACGTCGACGGATTTCCATCGACTTCATATTTGAGTGCAGCGCTCGGTCGAAACCGCGGCCCAGAGTTCGACGAGACTCTTCGGAGAACGTGCGACTTTGCGGGCGGGTTCATGACATCGCTAACTGCCCACAACTTTGGTGTAACGATTGGGTCGTCCGCGGTAGGCCATTCTGGTCTACTTGGAAATTCCTTTGGATTTGTGGACCCAAAGACTGGATATGCCTACAGCGCCGTCTTGAATGGAGCCGCAGGCAATGCTGACGATATCGAAATTCTAAGACCTCGACTCGTTAGGTTTCTCATGGATCTCGGCGCCGCCTGTGAACAACGACACGGGTGAACACGATGGCGACGTTACTGCCCAGGTTGAGGCAGCACTCGCGCTTGGTTTGGCTGTTCTCGGGTCAGCGGCGAAGCTCCAAGCGTTCTATTGGGTAAGGCCGGGGAGGCTAGCCGTCCTTTACTGAAACTCTACGTGTGCTCCCCACAAAGCACAGGAGATCTTGTGTTAACCATCGACACGATCATCAATGAAGCGATCTTCTCGCTGGGCGATATAGATGAAGCATACTCCACCTTAGGATTTGAGCACAGAGACCGCCTAGTTGAGCTAATTTCGTCGCTGAATTCGGAGGCTGATCTGAATCCTACTGGCGAATTTGCTGCCCAGACTCTACTCAGCTCAGGGCTTGACGTGCTGCCCAGTATGCACGTCGATCGATCGCGGTTTCCATCAATAGCGGAGGAACAAATTGTTACGCCAGTCTTCATAGTTGGCCTACCGAGAACTGGGAGTTCTATACTGCATCGTGCTTTGTCCTGTGAACGGAGTTTTCGTGCCCCACTTGCTTGGGAAGTTCGCTCGCCATCGCCGATATTCCCGTTCGATGTCAATGCCATGCAATCTCGAAGAAGGCAATGTGCCTCATTCTTTAGTATTGCTAACGAACTAGACACAGATCTGCAGGCAAAGCACGAGCTCAATCCTGACTTTCCCGAGGAATGTGTACTGTTTTCTGGAAGAGCCCAGTTTCACTCGTGGTTTTATGCATGCTTCGGTTATGTTCCGACGTATGTCGAGTCTTTGGTGGAACGCTCGATGACAAAGAGTTACGCCGAGCACAAGGTAGTACTAAAGCACCTACAATGGGCATCCGACGGGTCCCCTACTTGGCTGCTCAAGTCACCGTTCCATCTATTTCACTTGGAAGACCTAGTAAATTCATATCCTGACGCCCGACTCATCTGGCTTCATCGTGATCCCATTGATGTATTACCCTCTTGGTGCTCATTGGCGACAAGTGTTTGTGCTATCAGCTCTGGCATGGATGCATCGAGTGAATTAGGGGATCTGTGGTGCAAGACTTGGGCCATTGGAATAGACCGTGCATTATCAGCGAGGCGGCGCATTCGATGCCCTGTCCTAGACGTAACACTGTTCGGCCCATCCAATCGACTGGAGAACGTCGTCGCCAATATTTTGAACTGGCTTGAGGTTCCTGAGTCGACGCGAACTAGCGAGCTGATCGCAAAGATTCGTAGCCAAAGATTTCGAGAGCATGTGTACTCGCTTGAGTCGTTTCACCTTACGGAAGATTTAATTCACGAGCAATATGGGTCATACTACAGGCAGTTTGGCGAACTCTTGGGTTCCTGAATACGTTCGGTGAGATCGAAACCATCGCCCTTACGAGCAACCCTAAACAACATCATCACGGAAGTCATCCGGATGCTTTCTAGGCCTAACAATCATCTTTCCACGAGACCACAATCTCGCATCCATGACCATACCCCATGCAGACCCAACCCGACTCGGCCGCTGCTTTGTCGAGAGCCGTAGCGACCCGGCCCATCGACTGGGTTACCTTGAGCGTCTCACAGGCTTTAGCGAACACCTCGCCGGTGTACTGACTTAGATTCAACCAGTCGACGCATCACCGGCTAATTCCAGCGATCGTATCTGCTCGTTGAAGACCTCTGCTGGTGTGCGCCAGTCGAGCACTTTCCTCGGCCGGTTGTTGAGCGTGTCGGCAACGATCGAAAGCTCCTCCGCGGTCCAGCGTGACAGGTCGGTTCCTTTCGGGAAGTAGTTGCGGAGCAGTCCGTTGGTATTCTCGTTCGTGCCTCGCTGCCAAGGGCTTTGAGCGTCAGCGAAGAACACTGGGGTGCCGGTCTCATCGGTGACGCAGCGTAATCAGAGAGTTCCTTGCCCCGGTCCCAGGTGAGCGACCTGCGAAGCTTCTCGGGAAGAGGACTCATTGTGGCGACGAGCGCCTTCTTCATCGATTTCGCTCCGTAGCCCGCTAACGGTGTGCCGTTCTTCGTGGGCTTGATCAGACCGAACCCTTCCTCTCTGGGCAGGTGGGTAAGTAGCGTGAACCTCGAGGTGCGTTCCACGACGGTTCCAATGGCCGAGCGTTTCAGACCAATGATGAGATCGCCCTCCCAATGGCCCGGCTTAGCCCGGTCTTCGACCTCATCAGGCCGTTCGCTGAGCAACGATTAGGGAGTGACGTGAGCCCACGCTTTCTGTCGTTTCCGTTTGCGCGGAACTCGTAGCACCCGGCCCGTTCGAAGACATGTCACGTGGTGTCGTTCGAGCCCGCCACGGCCCTCGATATAGAGCGCCTGATAGATGGCTTCGTGACTGATCCGCATCGATTCGTCGTCAGGAAAGTCGACCTTCAACCGGTTCGAGATCTGTTCAGGGCTCCAACCCTGAACCCACCGGCGATCACCGCTGTGAGGTTTGTTGCGGCCTTGCCACACCGGTCCCGGCGGCCCAGCGGCATCCCCGTCAGCGTCTACGACGTCTCCCGACAAACGTTCGTGCACGTAGTCGCGGAGCCGGTCGTTCTCGACCATCTTCGGGACTTTCGGCCGTTGAGCAACAAGCTCAGCTTTCCATTGAGCCACCGACGCCCGATACTCGAGTTTCCCGCCTCGAGTCGCAGCGTTACGACGCAACTCCCTCGACACCGTTGACGGGCTACGACCAAGTCGTCGAGCGATCTCACGGGCACTCACACCGGTCGCGTTCAGGATCGCGATTTCCTCACGTTCGGCAAACGACAGTAAACGGCCCGAAGGAGCAGCAAGGTCCAAAGGAGGCATTCCGCCAGCATGGCGGAACCAACGAGCACCAACCGGGTGGGACACCCCAACCGCAGCGGCTGCCTGCTCGGTCGTGACCCCTGTCGCTATCTCGACCCAGAACGCCCGCTGTTTCTCACGCCGATGCGACGGCGCTCCAGGCGATTTCATCGGGGACCGCCCCGTCAACTCTGTCATCCATCCCGCTGGCCTCCCCATCGCACACCTCCACATCAAGGTGTTGCGACGACCGATCGAATCCACCCTCACCGCCCCTATCGGAGTGAAAGATCACCCCAGGCAATGTCGCCGCCGCGGGTCGCGGCTGCCATACACAACGCAGCTTTAGCCAACGCCGCGTCATGATGTTCGCCTATAGCGAACCCGGGCAGCCGTTTCGAGGCTAGGTCCTCAACAATCGCTCGATACAGTTTCCCTTCCCCGGTCGGGATTTCGGTGAGGTCGCCGCACCACGTGTCTACCTCAACGCGGTTGCCTAGTTGCGATCGAATGCTGCGACTCGTTGACGGTCGACAGGTCGATCCATTCTTCGATTTCATGGGGTCAAATCGTACGGCTAGTATCTGTTGATAGCTGCCACGATTCCTGATGTGGAAGCGAGCGACCCTCTGGGCCGATCCGGTAGAGCAAGTCGAGTTATGATTCCGTGCCCCCGGCGTGCCCCAAGCAGAGGGCACGGGCGGTCGTTGGCGGGGAGCAACGGGGAGAGTCAAACCAGCTCTGAGCTGCGACGACAGGCATATCCCCTGGTAGAAGGCCTAGTCAGGATCTGCTTTGCAAGCAGGGGGTCGCGGGTTCGATTCCCGCCAGCTCCACGAGAACCCTTCGGGATCCCGCCAGCCCGGACACAAAGCCGCAGGTCACAGGACTGCGGCTTCGTTCGTCTATCCCCTGTTGTCTGCAATTGCGCGAGACTGTTTCTATGTCGCTTGGCGGAACCGCTTCGTATGAATCACTACCGACCCCGTTTGTCGTGCCGGGCCTCGTCCTGAGAGCTCTCGAGCTAGCAACCAATCTTGGGTTTGAACTGTGTGTTCGTCCCGAGATCGGACGCCTCCTCGGTGTCCTCGCCGGTGGTCTCGCGCCTGGTTCACTCGTTGGCGAGACGGGCACGGGAACTGGAGCCGGTCTCGCTTGGATGGTGTCGGCGGCCCACCCCGATGTTCGATTCATCAGCTATGAACTCGACCCTGACCGCGCCGCGGCCGCCACAGGCCTCTTTTCCGAACATGCGAATGTCGAGATCGTCTCAGGCGACGCGGCAGGGCTTTTCGAGCGCGGACCGTTCAACCTGCTGGTTCACGACGGTGGTGGCGGAAGCGGCAAGCATCCCTACGACACCCCGATCGATCCCGCTGTCGTGCTCAAGCCAGGGGCAACAATGACAATCGACGACTACACGCCTGCCACTGCGTGGCCGCCAGCCTTCAAAGGCGAACCAGATGCCGGACGCATCGCCTGGCTCACCCACAGCAACCTCTACACCACCGAAATCCAGGTGGCATCCGATCTCGCTGTACTCGTCGCCCGCTACCTTCCATGACTATCGATAGAGACGCACTAAGGCTCGACAACTGAAGTTGTTCGCCGAAACTCGCTCGCATCTACGAGCGCTATTGTTCATGCTTTACCAATGGATCCGACAACCATCATCCGCCAGGCAGTGCTGGGGGACGGAGCAGCGATGGGGCTGGTCCATGTTCGTGCTTGGCAGGCCGCTTACCAGTTAATCATGTCGCCCGAACAACTAGAGTCTCTCGATCCAGAAGAGTTCGGCCACAATTGGGAAGAGGCGCTTCAGACCAATCCTCACCCAGAACAATCACGCCGGTTGGTTGCAGTCACAGCCGACAAGATCGTGGGAATTGCCTTGGTTCGAGCCGACGAATCCGATATGGCTAGCACCCAAGGCCAACTGGTTCTGATCAATCTGCTACCCGAAGCCTGGGGTACCGGAGTCGGCGCAAAGCTATTGACCGCATGTCGCGAATCGCTGTCGGAACTCGGGTTTGACGAAGGCTTTCTTTGGGTAGCGACAGGGAACGACAGAGCCCGTCGCTTCTATGAGCGCGAGGGCTGGCGAGCCGACGGAGCCAAACAAATCGAACAACTCGGCGGCACCACCGTCGAAGAGGTTAGGTACCGATTCGGCTGATCCGCGACCAACCTCAGGCAGCCACTGGGTTGATCCAAGTGATCTCGGTGAAGCGAGCGAAGTCGCTATCGGCGCTGACAATCTCAAGGCCATGCTCGATGCAAAGTGCGGCAAGCACGGCGTCGGTGACCAGCCCGGCGCGAAGGTCGTGATCGACTGTGAGCTGTCGAAGGATCTCGTGGTGCCCAGCACCCTGGTCTGGAACCCAGGCCGCCGGAGCCGAGAGCCAGCCATCGATAGTCTGCCACGCTTCTACGGGAGCGAGTGGTTGTTCCAAAGCCCGAGGGTTTGTGACGATACGAAGAAACGCGGTGAGTGAGATCCAAGGTAGCCCTACCCTTCGTGGCCCGTTGAGCGCGGTGGTCAACCAATCGGTGGCCGCTCTATGAAAGCGGCTGGACTCATCGACCGAATAGAGCAGAATGTTCGCGTCGACCAGCATCAGCGCGACTCGGGGCCCTCGAGGTAGTCGAGAGCCTCAGCGATGTTCGAAACGTCGATTTTGAGTCCGAGTTTGTGAGTGAGCGGTACGAACGGATCGGGAAGCTTTCGTTGAATCATGGCTCGACGGATGAGTTCGTTAACCGCTTCGCTCACGCCGCGGTTCTCCTCCCGGCGGACGCGTTGAACCTCAGCCTCGGTGTCCTCGTCAAGTTCGATCGTCGTTCGCATGCACTAAGTCTAGCGTGCAGATGCGCTTCTTTCCGCACGAGCATGCTAGCGATCGCTTCTGGGGCCTATTGCTCAGTACCGCCGACTTCGACAAGGAATTCGTGGCGGCGTGCGATGATTGGTCAGCTCGCTACATCGGAGTACCGCAACAATGACCGATCGTGAATCAGCTATGGACTTCGCGACAAGGCTGACCTGCTGGACACAGCCGGTCGTACCTGAGCCGTTGCACGGAGGTATAACCAACACCAACTTTGTAGTGCGCGATGGTGACGACAGCTATGTGGTGAGGATCGGCGACGATCTCCCGTTGCACGGAGTTGTCCGTAGCCACGAGGTGGTGGTGGCAAGAGCGGCACACGCTTGCGGTCTTTCGCCCGAGATCATTCATCACCAACCCGGTGCGATGGTGATGCGGTTCGTAGAAGCCAAGACGCTCACCAGCGACGACATCGCAAAACCTGAAATGCTGCGACGCGTAACCGAACTCACCCGCAAATGTCATGACGAGATGGCGAACCAGCTCCGCGGTGCAACCCTGATGTTTTGGGTCTTCCAGGTCAGCCGTGGCTACATCGATGCGGCAGCCGGAGGCCGCCTTACCAACCAGTTGTCCGAGTTGGGCAAGCAGAATGAGCGGCTAGAGCGACTGCTCGGACCAATCCAGCCAGTGTTCTGCCACAACGACCTGTTACCGGCCAACTTTCTTGACGATGGCGACTCGCTCTGGTTGTTGGACTGGGAATACGCTGGCTGGAACTCGGCCATGTTCGACCTAGCTAACCTAGCCAGCAATGCCGAACTGTGCCTCGACGACCAGACCTTGCTGCTGGAGACCTACCTCGATCGATCGGTCCAGCCCCAAGACACAGCCTCGCTGCAGACAATGAAGTGCGCGTCGCTGCTACGTGAAACCCTTTGGAGCCTTGTGCAAGAAGACCACTCATCACTGGATTTCGACTACGAGTCGTACACCGATGACTACCTCGCACGGTTCAAAGCCGAGTACGCCTCCTTGGAAGCCCGCTAGTGGTGGCACTCCCCGACCAGGCCGCGATAGTGATAATCGGTGGCGGAATAATCGGCTGCTCAACCGCCTATCACCTCGCCAACGCTGGAGCTAGCGATGTCGTGTTGTTGGAACGGGCACAGCTGACCACCGGGTCCACGTTTCACGCAGCCGGATTGGTGGGACAACTTCGCTCGTCGCGCAATGTGACCGAGCTCCTAAAGTATTCCGTCGAGCTCTACGACCGGTTAGAGGAGGAGACCGGCTTGGCGACCGGTTGGAAACGCAACGGCGGCCTGCGCCTTGCGTGTTCGCCAGAGCGCTTGATCGAGTTGCAGCGTAGCGCCACGATGGGTCGGTCGTTCGGCCTCGATATCGAAATTCTCTCACCACAGCAAGCTCAAGAGCTTTGGCCTCTCATCGATATTTCTGACGTTGTTGGGGCAGCGTTTCTCCCCGGTGATGGTCAAGCCAACCCGTCCGATATCACTCAGGCACTGGCTCGGGGCGCTCGTCAGGCTGGGGTACGAATCATCGAGGACTGCAACGTAACCGGCATCGATCTACACGAGGGCCGAATCAGCGGTGTTGATACCTCCGAGGGATATATCGGCTGCGAAAAGGTCGTGAATTGTGCAGGTCAGTGGGCAAGGGCTGTCGGCGAAATGGCCGGGGTATCGGTTCCGCTCGTGTCGCTACAGCACCAGTACATCGTCACCGAACAGATCGATGGGGTTACCGGCACCCTCCCTACCCTGCGCGACCCCGATCGCCTGGTCTATTTCAAAGAGGAAGTGGGCGGAATCGTGATGGGTGGCTACGAACCCAACCCTCTTCATTGGGCACAGAGCGGGATTCCAGCAGACTTCAACGGCCGGCTTCTAGACGAAGACTGGGATCACTTTGAACCATTGATGACCCAGGCCATCCAACGAATGCCAGCACTAGAAACAGTGGGGGTTCGCACCCTTATCAACGGGCCCGAAAGCTTCACCCCAGACGGCAACTTCATCCTTGGTGAGGCACCCGAGGTAGCGGGCTTCTATGTGGGGGCTGGCTTTAACGCCTTTGGTATTGCCGCGGGCGGCGGAGTCGGAAAGGCTTTAGCCGAATGGGTCATCGCGGACGAACAACCGGTCGACCTTTGGCCGGTCGACATCCGCCGGTTCGGTGGCGTACACCGCGACGTCGAGTGGGTGAGAACCCGAACTGCCGAGATGTACGCCAAGCACTACACCATGTCGTGGCCCCATGAAGAACACATCAGCGCCAGACCTCGATTGCGGTCGCCGCTATACGAAATACTGAAGAATAAGGGAGCCTGCTTTGGTTCAAAACTTGGCTGGGAGCGACCGAACTGGTTCGCCCGTGCCGGAGCGGTTGCCGAGGATGAATACTCGTTCGGCCGCCAGAACTGGTTCGAAGCGGTTGGCGAGGAGCATCAGTCATGTCGAGAGCGGGTGGTGATCTTCGACCAAAGCTCGTTCGCCAAGTTTCGGGTGGAAGGACCCAAGGCAGAGGCCGCGTTACAGATGTTGTGCGCCAACGACATCGCTAAGCCGGCCGGACGCCTCACCTATACCCAGTTGCTCAACGATCGAGGTGGGATCGAGGCTGACCTCACCGTGTCACGCCTGTCCGAAGACAGTTTCTACATCGTCACCGGAACCGGTTTTCGAACCCGTGACTATCACTGGATCTCAACAGGCATTGTTAGGCAGGGCTTCACTGAATCCGAAGTACGGATCGACGACGCCACCGAAGAACTCGCCGTGCTGAGCCTGATGGGACCGCGTGCGCGCCAGGTACTTGAACAGGTGACCAACAGCGACGTCTCGAACGAGGCTTTGCCGTTCGCAAGCGTGACAACTATGAACATCGCCGAAGCATCGGTCGTTGCCTTGAGGGTCACCTATGTGGGTGAACTCGGCTGGGAATTGCACATCAATCGAGCCCAGGCCGTCGCTGTTTATCAAGCCTTGATAGCTGCTGGCGCTGAGTTCGGAATCATCGACGCTGGTTATCGGGCCATCGAATCCCTGCGCCTCGAGAAGGGTTACCGAGCGTGGGGAAGCGACGTCGGCCCCGACCACACCCCCGTCGAAGCGGGCATGGCTTGGGCAGTCAAGCTCGACAGCGACATCGAGTTCACCGGCCGCGAAGCCATCGAAACACAGCGCGCGGCCGGAACGAGGAAGCGACTTGCCTGCTTTACCGTCGACGATCCCGATGTGACGCTGCTCGGGCGAGAGACCATCTTCCGCGACGGAGAACCTGTGGGTTGGTTAAGTAGCGGCGGCTGGGGATACACCGTTGGCAAAAACATCGGCTTGGGATATGTCCGAAACAAGGATCGGGTCGACGCCGAGTACCTAAAGGCCGGCAGTTACGAATTAGAGGTGGCGACAGAACGGGTGCCGTGCACCTTGCAGCTCGGCCCGCTCTACGATCCTGAGATGGCCAAGATCAAGCGTTAGCTTCAGCTCGCCAAGTCGGCGGCCTGGCGAACGAACTCGTCAATCTCGGCATCGGTCGTAGCAAATGAAGTGACGAGACGGGCCAACATCTCATCGTCGCCACACTCAACCCCGGGGGGCAACGCGTCGGGGTACCAGTCATACATCGATGCACCCGCGTCCATAAGCGCCGCGAAAAGAGCCCTGTCGAGGATGATGAAGCTCTCGTTGGATTGTGTTTCGAAAGCGAGCCGCATTCCTTGCAACCCATCGACGGCACCGCGGAGCCGCTTCGCCATGTCGTTCGCAATCGTCGCCAAGTCGAGCCAGTGCTCATCGGCCAACCACGGCACAAACTGTGCCCCAAACATGCGGCCTTTGGAGACGAGGTGACCGGTGCGCTTGAGCTGATACTCAAAGTCGATCACGAGATCCTTGTCGAAGAACAGGATTGCCTCAGCCGCCACCGCGCCGTTCTTGGTGGCACCCAACGACAAGACATCAACGCCGGCCCGCGCTGAAACATCGGCCGGGTGGCAATCGAGCGCAGCGACGGCGTTAGCGAAGCGCGCACCGTCCATGTGCACCGACAGTCCGGCGCCTTTGGCGAATTCGGTCAGCGACCTGACCTCGTCTGGCGTGTACACCTGCCCACATTCGCTGGCTTGAGAAATCGATAGTGCTGCGGGCCGAATGTTGTGAGGCACTTCGTTCGGTAGCCGCTCCAACATTGTGGCCAGCCCAGCTGCATCGAGCTTCACTTCACGAGTCGGTGCCGGAAGCAGTGAGGCACCACCGCTAAACAGCGCCGGGCCGCTCGACTCGTCAAGGATGATGTGCGCTTGGTGGTGACAGATGATGCCTTCCCACGGCCGGGTCATCGTCGACAGCGCCAGGGTGTTGGAAGCGGTGCCGCTCACAACGAAGAAGGCTTTGAGATCGGTATCGAAGACTTGCTTGAGCTTCTCTTCGGCGGCCGCGCAATACTCATCAGTGCCATATGCGGATGCGGTGGAACGAAATGCATCGGCGAGTCCGGCAAGTACCGCGTCCGACGCGCCCCCTTGATTGTCGCTTCCGAAGATCATGTTGTTGAGTCTCTCTAGTCGTTCGCGGACAGATCGGCATGATAACGGTTTCAACACAATCGTCGTAGCGCCGATAGTTCCCCATACTCTTGATGCCGCAATCAAAACATCGTCACCCACCCAGCAGCAGGTAAACATATGACCAAGATGATTGAACGCGTGGCAGTGCTCGGCTTGGGCAAAGTCGGACTACTAGCTGCAGAGTTCTTGAACGAAGCTGGCTTCTCAGTAACCGGCCACGACCAGCGGATCCCGCGCGAGGAGCACTCGTTCCCGGTCCTTGACACCGATGTAGCCGACCGCAACGCACTCAAGGCCGCATTAGCCGACAGCGACGCGGTGTTGTCTTGTCTGCCCTACCACCTCAATGTTGGAGTAGCCGAAACCGCTCACGAACTCGGCGCCCACTACTTCGATCTCACCGAGGATGTCGGTACCACCGAGCGAGTTCGCGAACTCGCAGAATCCTCCACCGCATTGATGGCTCCGCAGTGCGGGCTCGCACCAGGGTTCGTAGGAATTGTCGCCGCCTCTCAGATCGAGTCGTTCGACTCGTGCCGCTCGATTCGCATGCGGGTTGGCGCCTTGCCCCAGAACCCCACCGGACTCATGGGCTACGCCTTTAACTGGTCGCCCGAGGGCGTGGTGAACGAGTACCTCAACGACTGTGAGGTTATCGAAGAGGGGGTTCGCAAATGGGTGTCGCCGATGGAGTGGCGCGAGACCATCTACGTCGATGGCACCCAACTCGAAGCCTTCACGACGTCGGGTGGCTTGGGAACCATGTGCGAAACCTACCTGGGCCGAGTCGACAACCTCGACTACAAAACCATGCGCTACCCGGGTCATATGCGGCTGATGAACTTCTTCTTTCATGAGCTATTGATGCGTGAACGCCGCGACCTCGCTGGAGAAATCCTCACCCACGCCAAACCACCGGTCGACGACGACGTGGTCTATGTACACGTGGCCGCCGAAGGCATCATCGAAGAACGACCGAGGAGAATCGAATATGTGCGGGCTTTCACCCCCCGCCAGGTCGCCGGTAAACACCGGACCGCAATCGCCTGGACCACCGCATGCTCGGTGGTAGCGGTAATAGAAATGGTCCGCGACCAAACTCTGCCCCAGACAGGCTTTCTGAAACAAGAAGACATCGACTTCGACGCCTTCCTCGCAACACCCACCGGCTCGCTCTACCAGGGCTAACCAACCGAAATTGTGAGGCTGGTGCCGGATAATCCTGGGTGATCCTCGCAATTTCGGGTTAGCAGAGCGCTGTTCAATCGCAAAAGGACCCTCAACTACAGGATTCGGTGGAGTCTTCTTTGCCAATGATCTCTGCGAGGCGTGTGACTTCCTCTTCAATCTCATCACCGAGTGGTTCGGCGATGCGACGCTCGATCCATCGGAATGGCTTGCGAAAGGTGAACTCGTAGGCGTGGGTGACGCGAGTTGTCCTGTCATCGAGCGCTACGCAGTAGGACAAACTCGAGTACTGCTTGGGAGGATGCCGGTCATCTATGACCACCTGCCGGGAGGCCCTCGACTAGTCAATCGTTCCGCGCTCGACGACCCATTGAGTCGGTTGTCCGGTAATGGTGGCGATGTGGTCGAAGTCTGCGTCGTAGTGCAGGACAGTGAGCGACCTGGCCTCGGCGACAGCTGCGATAAGGAGATCGGGTACTTTGCGTCCCTTGAGACCATCGGCGGCAAGTAGACGCTGGACCTGTCGTGCACGGTCGAAATGATGTGCTTCGACGTCGATTTGGCGGAACGCTCCGAGCGCTGCGACCAGACGATCCCATTCGTCGGCATTGCGGGCCGAGAATCCAATCTCGAGGTCGGTCATCGACGTGCGAGCGAGGCCGTTGCTGTCGAGTTCTTCGACTCGATCGAGGACCAACGGAGTTCGAAGTCTGGTAAGAACGCTCGTGTCGAGCAGGAACATCAACGCCAGGCCGAGGAACGATCGTTCAGATCCGTGTCAGCCAGAACCGAGAGCGCCTTGGTGAGCTGAGCACTGCGTTGTTGAGCGGCATTACGCAGCGCCTCGTTGACGGTGTCCTTGATCGTGAGGGTGCCGAGTTGGGAGCGCGCAGCATCGAGGGCATCATCATCGACGTCAATCAATCGCTTGGTCATGCCGCAAGTATATACAACTAGACGGCGAAGATATACCCGGGACGGAGGGTGAGCGCCACCGCACGCGCGTTCTCGAACGGCAAACGGGGACAGACCTTTGCCCAAAATTCACGCCTAAGCGGTTAGAGCAGGCGATCTAGGATCTGAATGAAGCGGTAGATGTCGTCGAAGCTGTTGTAGAGCGGTACGGGAGCGATTCGAATCACGTCGGGATACCGCCAGTCGCAGGCAACGTCGGCTTCTTCGAGTTGGGTGAAGACGGCGCGGCCGTCGACGTCGGGAGTGGTTACTCGTAATGCGAACTGACAACCGCGCTCGTCGATGGCTCGTGGCGTGATGTTTTCGACCAGGCCACCGATCACGTTGTCGAGAAGGTAGTCAAGGTACTCGATCTGGAGGATCGATTTTTGTCGCATCGCACCGATACCACCGGCCTCGTCGATGACGTCGAGCGAGGCGCGTAACGTAGCGAAGAGCAAGGCTGGGCCGTTGCTTACCTGCCACGATTCGACGGTGGGGATGGGCTCAAAGACCGTCTCCATCTCGAACCGGGTTTCCTTATTGGTTCCCCACCAACCGAGCAGTTTCTGAAGGCTCGGGTCGGCGATATGACGGTTGTGCACGAACGCCCCACCGACCCCACCCGGCCCACTGTTGAGATACTTATAGGTACACCAGGCTGCAAAGTCGACACCTTGGTCGTGCAGGTCGAGCTGAATGTTTCCAACCGCGTGGGCCAAATCGAACCCCACCTTGGCTCCCACACCGTGCCCGGCTCGTGTGATGTCAGCCATCGCCAGCACCTGGCCGGTGTAGTACTGGACACCCGGCAACAACACCAGCGCCAGTTCGGGGCCGTGCTCGGCAATCGCCGCCAGGATGTCGCCGGGGTCGAGGGTGTGCGACCCCGGTCGGGGCCCCACCGTTACCAAAGATGTTTCTGGGTCGAAGCCCCGCATCCGAATCTGTGACTCGACCGCGAAATGGTCGGAGGGGAAGGCGTGTTCCTCTATGAGGATCTTGTGTCGCTCGGGAGTTGGTGTGTAGAAGCTCACCATCAGTAGATGAAGGTTGATGGTGAGCGAGTTCATCACCACCACCTCGTCGCTGAGGCCTCCTACGATGGCGGCCATCTGGTCAGTGAGAAGTTCGTGATAGTTCGCCCATCCGAATCTGGCTGTTGCATGACCGGCGACACCTAGTTGCGCCCAGCGTTCGAGCTCTGCGTTCACGTAGTCGATGGTGCGAGTGGCGGCCACTCCGAGCGAGTTGCCCACTAAGTAGATCTGCGGATTGCCATCGGCCCCCGGTGGAATCTGAAACCGCGACCGCATCGCAGCTAGCGGATCGGCGGCGTCGAGAGCAGCTGCGGTTTCGGGTCCGGTTGTGAAATCGATCGAGGTCATGTTGGTGTCACCAATGAGAAGAAGGCTTCGGCGTTTGAGCTGAGTAACTTCAGTTTCGCATTATCGGACAGGTGGGACGAGGTATCGATCAGCTCACCGGGTTGGATCTCTCCGAGCGGGAACGGGTAATCAGAACCCATAAGAATCCGGTCTTCGCCCATCACGGCCACCAGATGGCGGAGTGCATCATCGCTAAACACGGCCGAGTCGACGCTGAAACGCCGGGCATAGCTCGATGGAGGATTCGGACAGTCGGCCCGCACGATGTCGCGTCGGTGCCAGGCGTTGTCGACCCTGCCGATCTGCGCCGCGAAGTTCCCTCCGCCATGTGCGAAACAGATCTTTAGCTCCGCGGGCAGTCGTTCAAATGCTCCCGAAAGCACCAAAGAGAGAATCGCCAGATGGGTTTCGGCTGGCATTCCCACCAGCCAAGCGAGCATGTACTTCGGCATGCGCTCGCTCGCCATCGTGTCCCACGGATGCACCAGCACCGGAATATCGCTATCCGCGCAGAAGTGCAGGAACCGCACGATTTCAGGATCGTCAAGGTTGCGACCGCACACGTGATTGCCAATGTGGACTCCAACATGGCCGGTCGCCATCGCTCGGCTGACCTCGATGCACGCCAGATCGACATCTTGCAGAGGGACTTGGCAGAGCGAGCGAAGGCGTGCCGGGTCGGCTTCGCACATCGTGCGAGCCATGTCGTTAATTTGCGCAGCCCAGTTGACCGCGACGGCGGGTTCGGCATCGTAGGAGAACAGCATCGGCGTCGCCGAGATGACCTGCACCGCGACACCCAGTTCATCCATCTGCTGCAGACGAGCAACCGGATCCCAAAGCGGTGCCTGAACCGGCCGATACTCTTGGTTGCCCGACATCATGAAGCCCGTACCGTCGCCGTCATCGCGCAACCACGGTATGGCCGTTAGCCCGAGGACTTCCCCCTGCTTCTGGGTGAGCTTCGGGTAGAAGTGCGAATGCACGTCGATCCTGTTACTAGTCATTGTGGCGGTGTGACCGCCGCGGCTTTGATCTCAATAAGTATGTGCGGGTGCGGTAGCTGGTGGACCGCCACCGTGGTACGTGCTGGTGCCTCTTCGACCGATGAGAAGAACTCGGCCCAGGCACGGTTGTAACCAGCAAAGTCGTTCATATTCACCAGGAATACGGTGGCATCGATCAGGTCGGCTCGACTTAGCCCAACAGTATCGAGGATCCTCTCGATGTTGTGAAGAACAGCAGTGGTCTGCGCGCCGATGTCGAGCGAGGTAGTGCCAAGCTCGTCGACCTCAACCCCGACAAAGCTGTTGTCCGGCCGACGCGAGCTCGTCCCCGAAATGAAGGCGAAACCATGCGCCACC
>CBERPN010000007.1:0-40449 GCA_965524675.1 uncultured bacterium | reverse complement strand
TGATGACCTCGTTCACCGGCGACGCGTGCTGCTTCGAGACCAGCGGGACCACCGACGACAACTATTACCTTGCGAACGGGACCGCCTGACGGCTCCACAACTTGAGGGAGATCTACCTCCCGACCAGAACTGGCATTGTGTAGACAATGGGGCTTCTTGTCCAGGCAATGAGAAGCACCAATGCACGGACGTATGCGGTCCTCTTTTCCTTGAGCGATTTTGTTGACGATCTCGGGGTCGGCGATATGAGCCCTAGTCATCGCCACCATGTCGAGGATTCCGTCGCGAACCGCATGACGAGCGTTAGCTACATCGCTGATGCGCGCTCCGTGAAAGATCGGCACGCCAACCTCGGAACTGAATTGGGCAACGGCAGATAGAAATGGAGCTAATGGTTGCGACATGCCGGGCATGTTTTGTTCGGCCAGCGCGAGTTCTGTATCCATTCGGCCAACGTTCAAATTGAAGAAGTCGACCGCTCCCTCTCGTTCCAGAATTTGGCCAATTGTTATGGCGTCCTCGAGCGACAGACTGGCCGGACCTTCATCGATGGATAATCTCATGCCCACCACAAAATCGTCGCTCGCCTGGCGGCGGATTTCGGCGTGGATCATCAACGCGAAACGGGCTCGGTTTTCGAGGCTTCCCCCGAATTCGTCGGTACGGCGATTGACTTCGGTCGAGAAGAATTGGCCGATGAGATGAGCGCCAGCGAGAGTCTCGATGCCGTCAAGCTCTCCCTGCATGCAGCGCCGCGCCGCAGCGCCGAAGGCGTAAACCACACGATCGATATCATGACGATCCATCGCCCTTGGCACATTGCGGTGGAGGGTTTCTCGAACCGGTGAAGGTGCGATCGTGGGCAGCCAGTTCCCGGCGTGCGCGTCGCCGCGACGACCCAGGTGTGTGATCTGACACATCAGGGCTGCTCCGTGCGAGTGGACTCGCTCCGAGAACTGCGTCAGATACGGGATTATCCGGTCAGATTCAACGGACAGCTGGCGAAATATGTTCGGCGAGTCCACGGCAACGTTCGACGACCCGCCGAACATGGTCAAGGCCAGCCCGCCCTTGGCCTTGTCTTCGTGGTAGCGCTGGTACCGCTCGCCTGGCATCTCATCGTCCTCAAGACCGCAGGCGTGGCTTGTACTCATGACTCGGTTCTTGAGGACGAGTTTCCTGATCGTCAACGGTTGCAGTAGCGGGTCCGTTGACTCCGCTTTCGTAGCCTCACCTTGTCGGGGCTCGGTGGTCATGAGTCAATCTGCCGGGTGTCTAGGGATTGCGCCGGAGGTGGCCACATCGAGGTGACAGTCTAGCTCAGCGATAGCGAGCTGCGGGTAGTAAAGCGGCTGTTCACCATCACATTACACTTCGGACCTTGCCAGCGTCTTGGCCCACGTCTTCGTCACATTCTCCTCGGATGAGTAGGACCGCTGGGACGCTGGCGGGACTCTCGACGAACGCCGGTTCTGGTTCGATCATGACCACCGATGCAATCGAGCTAGCTTGCACCTGTGTCGGCTGTTGTATTCAGTCGAGATCGAGCAGACCAGCGGGGAACTTGTAAGCCACAACGGCCCCGGTTCGAGTGCGGACTCAGTGGTAGTCGGCGCGGTAGTGGGCGCGGCCGTCGACTCGTTCGGAGGATCCGACGTTGCTGCAGCCGACTCTCGAAAAACACTAGGCCAACCGGGGCTGAAAGCAGCAATCGGTTCGACCATCGCGTAATCGATAAGCTGATTCACGACGCGGTGCACGTCAGCGCGCGTACGCGAACAACCGGATCGAGAACGACCACGTCCGTCTTGAGGCCACGCTCTAGCTCAGCGACAGCGAGCTATGCCTTTTCGATGCCGATTGTGTGGGTGGCGAGATTTCCGGTGGCGGATTCACTTAGGGTCATGCGAAGGCTGTTGAGCGCAGCGCTGAAACCGTCGTCGTAATTAGAGGTGTCCTTGGGTCCGCGCTCGGCGTAGGCGTCATTGTTGGAGTACACAGTGTTGGTGACGTCATCGGGGAAATAGAGTTGAGTTGTTACGTGCGTTCGATCGGCGAAGTGGATCTTTAGATGGACATGAGTAGTGCGACCGCTGTACCAGCCGGGGTAGATGGTGGTGAACGTCGCGATGCCGTCAGCGTCGGTTGATTGCACGCCTCGTAGGAAGGATTCGGCGGAGGTGTCAATATCAGCAGAGTCGCCTTGGCCGGTGAACGCTGAGTACAAACCAAAGGCGTCCGCGTGCCAAATGTCGACTGTGGCGTCACGGATCGGCGCGCACGTGGTCGCATCGACGACGGTGACCTTTAGGTCGAGGGCTGAACCAGACTTGCCGTTGGTGATGTCGCTACGGACCAGGTTGAGGTCGGTATAAAAAGGTCCCTCAATCTCTTCAGGCGTAAGCACGCAGTCTGGCGTCGTTGCTGAAACGACAGTCGAAGATGTGGAGCCCTCCACGACTCTTAGTGCGTCGCTTCCGCAGGCGGCGAGCACCGCACCGCTGCTGCCGAGACCCGCTAGGTACAGCAAGCGTCGTCGAGAAAGGCATTGCCCGGCCTGGGTCCTGAAGTGGTCTTTCATCATCAGTCCTTCCTATTCCGGATTCTAGGTAACCCCAAGCCTCGATTCCGTCTCGTTCGATCTAGGTTTCTTCAAACTCTGTTGAGAGTTTGAAGATCAGCGCCTTTAGGTCGTTCTGCACTTCTTCGAATCCTTCGCTCTTTTCGACTGCAACTTCCTGCAAGTAGTTTCCTCGGTTGATCTCGATCATGATTGCATGGCGTCCGGTCTCGGGTTTGCCATGCTGGACTATCAGATCACCGCCCGAAAAGTAGTCGTTCACACCAACAGTTCTTCCTCGCTGTTCAAGGAGTTCTTTCGGCGCGACAAAGTTGAAATCCCCGGGGTAGATGCGTTCGCTGTGGGGACTATCGATGACAACTGGAGTTTCCAGCGAGGGATCGGGCTCCTTAAGAACAAAGGCAGGAAAGAAAGAGCTTGGATCGGTCCGATCCTTCACAGTATTGATCGCTTTCCGGTCGGTTCTTGCTAGCGTGGCGTTAGGGACAGTACACGCATAGGGTTTTACATGAAATCGAACTCGTGCCCCCTGCCCGCCAGCCTGGGCGAGACCGGACCGCACCCATCGAGGTGTCCTCGGGTGCTATTGATGAGGCGGGCCAGCGATGATTCGTTCACGAATCTGGTCGAAGGTGAGCTCTGTGGTGTCGAGCGATTCTATGCACCAGGTCATGCCAGCTTCTTTGGCTCTTCCTATCTTGTCGATCGACTCGGCGTTGGGAGTGATCGGGGTTCCCATCGTGTAGCAGATCTCGAACGGCTTGTCGGAGGTTCCGGCCAGCTCTCGGTATTGGTTGATCGCAGCAACGCAGTCAGCTAGATCCTCGATAGACAAATCGCTTCGATCCCCGCTGATTGGCCAAACGCCGTCATATCGAGCAGCACGCCTGAACGGCGCTTTTGATGGCCAACCGCCCGCAACCCAGATAGGGATCTGCCCATTGTGGGGTCTTGGCAGGAAGTGGACATCTTCGGCATGAACGTGTTCGCCGTGGTAGGTGACTGGTTCTCCCGACCACAACAACTGCAGGAGTTCTAACGATTCGTCGAGGACCCGCGCTCGCCGTTTGGGGTCGGCGCTTTCGCCAAACCGGGTGAATTCGTCATCGGGTGCGCCCAATCCAACACCAAGTCGGAGCCGGCCCTTGCAAAGTTGATCGAGGGTTACGGTCTGGCGAGCCAAGACCGACGGCCGTCGCCTGGGCAGCGGCGTAACCATTGGCCCGACGACGATATCGGTTGTTGCGATTGCGATGGCCGTGAGGGCGATCCAGGGGTCGATCATGGGCTTCCAAGGCTTTCGTCGAATGAGATGATCCATGATGAAGAACCCGTCCCAGCCCGCAATCTCAGCGTCGTGGGCCAACGTTGCCAGGGTTGCGGCGTCAGCAAACTCATCGGCTATTGATGCATTCATGCCGAACTTGAGTTCAGTAGCGGATGGGTTCTGAGTCATGGAAATCAACCTTGTAGTGGATGCAAATGCGGTGACATTGAGGAGCCCCCCAGAAGCTAGCGGCTGTAGCGAACGTCGTGTTCCAGTGTTGCTCTGACCAGCGCGAGAAACGGCGTGATGACGATTGACACGTAAGCGTTCGAGGAACGGCGAGATGATCTGTTGTGACGTTGAGCAGATCCACTATTCGACGTGTGGGCTCGAGCTTGTCGGCTTGTTCAACGTTGGACCTTGGTGGGCTTTCGGTCCATAGGTCGTTACGTCTCTCAGCGGGTGTGTTGTTCGTATGGTTCAGGCCCCGCGGATCGTGTCGATCAACGCCGCCGGGTCGGACGGCGGGTGGTGGCCTCGCCAGGCGACCATCAGGTCGGGGCGAATCATCACGAGGTCTGCCTGGTAGACATCTCTGACAGCGGGTTCCGAGATCTCGGTGACCTGGAGGGGTAACCCCAGCGCCGCGGCGGCTGCGACGATTGGGTCCACGTCGTGCGAAGTCCCGGCCAGGATGAGTAGATTGAAGTCGGGGCCCAACAGGTCATAGATGGCCTCTCCACTCTCCAGCCAGACGTGAGGGGCCCGATGACCGGGGCGGGCGACCGGGGTGTAGCAGCGGGGATCGTCGGGCGGGGCGGGCGTGGAATCGGGTACCACTAGGCCTGAACCGTCGTACCGGTAACCCAAGAGCGTGCCCGAGGACGAAATGAGCTTCTCTTGGTCTTTGAGGTCAGCCTTTAGATTGGCGCGAAGAACGTCGGCCGCGTCACTCTCTTCGTCTAGCTCGTCACCGTTCTGCATCACGGCAAAAAGGCGGTCAAAGCAGTCGGCGGCCTCGGTCGTGTTCCGAACCCCGATGGGACGTCGCTCGTCGCCGTAACTGTTCAGCATCCGGGGACCGGCCCAACCTTCGAGGTCAGCTTTTAGCTTCCACGCTAGATCTACTGCATCGGAGATACCGGTATTCATCCCGAACCCTCCGGTGGGGCTGAACAAGTGGGCCGCGTCGCCAGCGAGGAACACCCGGCCTTTGCGGTATTCGCTGGCCACCAGCGCATGGGCGGTCCATGGTTGTACTGAGTGGACCTCGACGTCGATCGCCGCTCCGACAACTGCTCTCACCGCCTCGACAGGATCGACTGAAGCCCAATTCTGACCCTCGTCAAGCACGAGGTGGTACGTGTAGGTCTTGTCGTCGTCCCAGGTAAGAATGAAGCCTCGGTGGTCCCGGTGTAGCGGAAAGAAGATATTGCCGTGTCCGAGACCGTGGGCATCGATCATCCCTGGTGCCCGGAAGTAGATGGACACAAACGATGCCAAGTCGGCCCGGCCTTCGAGGGTGACGCCAAGCTGTCGACGCACCAGCGAGCGGCCACCATCGCACCCCACCAGAAACGATGCATCGACTTGTTCGCGCCGCCCGGTGGCTACCTGTTCGACCATGCAGGTGAGGCCATTACCGTCGTCTTCGAATTCGAGGAGTCGCCAGCTAAATCGATAGTCGACCTCCTGAAGTCGTGAGACGTAGTCGAGAACTGCCGCTTCAACTTCGTTCTGTCCCGTGATCGTCTTGAGGTACGGCGACCAGCTGTGCTCTTCGCTCGCATAGTCGCCGGTTTTTTGGGTTGCGACCAGCTCGTCGTATGGTGGGAGCGAGAGTCGATGGATCTCGCTTCCGTCAAGAGTGGAGACCCACAGGTATTCGGCTGGTGAGCTAGGGGGGATCCCCGCGTTGGTGACGGCTTCGTCGATCCCCCAGCGTCGGAAGTACTCCATGGTTCGGTTTGCCACAGCGTTCGCCCTGGGGTGGTCGTTGAGCATGTCTCGTTCCTCAACCACCAGACACGGCACGCCCCGCCAGCCGAGCTCGGCGGCCAGACATAGACCCACCGACCCACCTCCGGCAATGACGATCGGATACCTTGAGCGAAGGGGCTCGTCCGCGTTGATCATGATTTAGGTGTCCTTCTGTGGCGGGTCGTCGGCGTTGTCTGCCCACTCCTGCTCGCTGTGAGGCCGATCAATCATGGTGATGAAGAAGAGCACTCGACCTCCCTGGGTCAGGTGGTTGAAAGATCCGCGTGGTCGTCGAGGAACCCTCGCAGAACTGTGTTGAACTCGGTAGGACGCTCAAGATTGCTGAGGTGCCCTGCCCCATCGAGAACAGCGAGTCTCGCGTTGGACAACATACCCAGCATCTCCTCGCCGATCGACGGTGGAGTGAGAGCGTCCTCGGCGCCAAAGATCAGTTGAACAGGAACGTCGATGTCGGCCAGGTTGTAGCTGGCATCGTAGGTTACCGACGCCTTGATGGTCTTCAAGTACGAGTCGGCTCGCAGGGCAAGGATGCTGTCGTGAAGCTCGGCTCGAACGGAGTCGGAGCACCTTGGGCTAACCAGCGATTGGACGAGAGCGGGAGCCAGATCTGCGAAGGTCCGCCCCTCCAAGAGGGGTCGCTCTCGGAATTCGACGTACTCCCGTTGTTTCTCTGGAGTCAGAGCGGTCTGGTAGGCGTAGAAGCAGTCGCACAAGGTGAGTGTGACCACTCGGTCGCGATTCCTAGGGAAAAAGTCCATCAGGACCCGGGCGCCCATTGACAGACCCACCAGATGAGCCGAGTCGATCCCGAGATGGTCCAGCATCCGGGCTAAGTCATCACCGAACTGCGAAAACTCTAGGTCGCCTTCGTAGTCATCGGAGTCCCCATAGCCGCGGGCGTCCCAGGCCACCGTGGTGTACGTGTCACTCAACTGGGCCGTCTGGTAGGCCCAGTTGCGCCGATTCCCGCCCACGCCGTGAAGAAACACAACCGGTGGCCCTGTCCCACTCACCTCACAAGCAATTCGGGGTGTGCCCTCAATCCAGCTAATATCGGCCACCGGCGCCCCTAAGAACCGGCAGTAGTGTCGAGCAGCTTGCCCCTTGAAACGACCGGCACCCCATCGATGCACACGTCGCAGTTCCGCATAGGAAAGTCGAAGTGGCAATCGGTGAACCGGTTGGCGAACTCGTTGGCACCGGTCGAGATAAGAAAGCTGCCAGCGATGGCCCGGAGCTCTGTGCAGTTGACATCAGCTTTGTCATACATCATTAGGGCATCCCAGCGAGCCCCGGGGTTCACCCCCCAGCCAACGTGAGAGATTGCGTAGACATATGGGTCATTCCAGCCCTCGTAGTACGACCGCAGGAGCTGCGCATCGAGCCCTTCTCCTTCGATAGCGACCACATAGTCGTTCTCGATTCGCAATGTCGCGGGCGACTCGAAGTACCGCTTGAAGGTAAGATTGACGTCGCCGACATCGAGTACTACCGTCCCGTTTACTGTATTCGGGAGCGGGAAACAGAGACACAAACCTGCCGGCCAGTAGGCGACCTTGTCGTCGGAGCCGAGGATGCCTCCGCCCCCACGACTGGGAGCCCCAGTGATATCCACCGAAAGATCGGTACCAGCATCCGACGACACCCGCATCGTGCTCGCTGCGTCTAGTCGGACCAGCGCCTCCAAAGCCAAAGCGTGAACATCGGGATCGGGTTGGCAGCGCTCGAGTACCTCCGGATGCTCATTGGAGATCATCAAGACCCGCCCACCCGCATTCAGCAGTATGTCGCGGGCGCGACTGTGTAGCAGACCCTCGACCGTGCAATCGACCACGACAGAACACGAACCAAGCGCCCGCATTATTTCTGGATAATCGTCGAGCGAATACGTCGCCCCTGTTGAACGAACAGGAACGATGTGTCGAAGGGGTGGCGTGGGAACGGTGACCCGGATCGGGCGAGCACCGATGCGATGCAGCGCCCGCTCCGACAATTGGACCAAGACATCCCGGCTCGTGCTCTCGGCTAAGATAGCGACCAGATCACCGGCCGACACCCCAGAGAGACGGAATGACTCCTCGAAGCAGTCAACCCACTTGGGCTCGATGGACTCACGCATTTCTATCCTTCGGCGGGGGCGGGCTTGGTGGGTGCACCCACGGTGAGCGGTGCACCCACGTGAGGCCCGGGCACTCCGTGTCTTGGTTGTAGCTCTGTCTAGCACAGAATCTGCGATCTCTATTTCTGAACTGTGATGTGGCCTGCAGCGACCCGCCAACGCCATAGACCGGCGTGCCGACTCGTCGCTCGGTGGCTCGACCAGGGGGGCGTCGAGCTCGTGATCTGCAGGTGCTTATTGCCAAGGGCGAAGGTGTCTGGAGCGGCCGCGGTACAGCAGCTAGGCCCTGGTGTGTCGCCAGGGAATCCCAACGACCGTGACCGAGCCAGTGACTGGGGGCGCATCGACCGCTGATTCTGAGTGGGTGAATTTGCAGTCACCGGATAAACGGCTGCTCGTTGTTGACGATGAAGCGGTCTACAGCGAACGACTGGGGGGAGGTGATGCCAGTGCCCAGAAGATATTGCCCGCCAGAGCGAGGACCGCGATGATTGTGAAGCCAAGCCGGTAATTCCCTGTCGCGTCTGCGAGCACACCCGCTAGCAGTGGCCCCACCACGACCCCGAGGGTGATGACGATCGACGACCACCCCATGATCTGCGCGAAGTGTGTAGTACCGAAATAGTCGGCGCGGATCGCTTGCATGAGTGGCCCGCGTGCTCCCCACGCCAAGCCGTGAAGCACAACAAACGCGCCAATGCTTACGTAGCTGTCGACCCACGTCATAAGTAACAGACCTGTCGCATGGGCACACATGGCAACTGCAACGATGAGTCGCTTGTTGACTCTGTCACCAAGATACCCGCCGAGGCCGGTGCCAAGAAGCTGAAATACCGGAATGATGCTGGCGATCACAGCGGCCTGCTTCGCATCGAATCCTCGGTCCTCCGTGAGGTACAGCGCAATGTGAGCGATCGTCGCACTGACAACGATGAGTGCCGAGCCGTGACCCATCGAGATCATCCAGAACGCCCGGGTGCGCATTGCTTCTCGTGCGGTGAAGTGCACATCGGTGACTCCCTCAGCCTTTGGGGAAGATTCAACCGTCTCCGCCGGAATGCCATCTACAGGTTCATTCGAAGCCGACCGATCAGTACTGATAATTGTAGAGGCAAAAAATATAGCCACCGTGAGAAGGATGCCTGCGCCCAACATGGTTGGCCTCCACCCGAACCGGGCGAAACCTACAACGAGGAGCGGTCCCGCGAACCCGCCGAGGGCGAGGCCCATCGTCTGCATCGATAGAGCTTGTGCCCGCTTGCGTTCGAACCACTGCACCACTGCCGAGGTAATCGTCAAGAAGCCCGCCAAGGCCATCCCGAGTGCCGCCACCGAGAATGCGACGAAGAAATGTGTCTTGGTCTGCGTCGCTGCGATGCCGCTGAACCCCAGAAGCACAAAGACGGCACCGATCCGCATTATTCGTTTGGTCCCCCAGCGGGCCAGAGCCGCACCTTGTGGTGGACCAAGCAATGCACTTCCCGTGCGGGTTCCAACGAATGCGACGGAGAAGAGTGTCTTCGACCAGCCGAACTGTCGACGTAGTTCAACGGCAAGGTTGCCGAAGCCTTGCATCCACAGCATCGACTGCAGCGCCCACAAAGCAGCGCTGACACCGACGACCTTCCAACCGGTATAGATGGGTCGACGGCTCAACTGAAGCGCCCGGGATTTTGAAATTGCTGGAAGTTTCCGTGTTGATTGGGCCATTACCGACAACCGTCGCACACTGGCTCTTTGTTTTTGCGGACCAACTGTCTACAACGCAGGCGGACGGGGCTCCATGGTCGACGGTTGTTAGTACCAGGACGGGGCGATCGCCACCTGCTGTGGTTGCGAACCAGATCTCACCGTGCTGCATCGGACCAGTCTTCGGCTGGGCCCCACCGGCCAGCCTGCGCTCAGGCACTGAATGGTTCGTCTCGCGATGAGCAGCTTCAGGGTGTGATCAGTTCGACGGTCGGAAAGTAGGTCCGGTATCGGCTCGTGTCTCGCGTGAGAAGTGAGAGTTCTGCGACTGCGGCGTGGGCGCCGATGAAAAAGTCGGGGAGCGTCGACGATTTGGTGCCTTGGTTGCGTCGGTAGTCGACGAATGCCTTTCCGGCGAGGAAGGCGGCTGCCCATGGGAGGGGTTCGCGGCGATAGTCTCGAGAGGGAAGCGCGTCCTCGATCGCTTCCACGGTAGAGAAGCGGATTGACACCTCGGCGTAGATTACCGGGTTGATGTAGAGCGGCCCCCTATCGGCAGTCTGAGCGAGGGCTTCCAGTGACCATTCGGACCACGTCTGGTCGTTGGTCAGGATGTCCAACAGTACGTTGCTGTCGACGAGGGTTCCAAATGTCACGTTAGCGGTTCCGTGTCAGAGCCATGATCTCGTCGGTCGTCATGGAAACGTCGCCACGACCCCGTAGACGTTCGGCGAGCTGGCGGCCGCGTGTTGGCTTGTCGGCACACTTGCGAAGAAGGATCGTGTCGTCGCTGCGCTCGAAGTCGACCTCTGTGCCAGCGCCGATTCCTAGCGCGTCGCGGAGTTCCTTTGGAATCGTGACCTGACCCTTTTCTGTGACTCTCATGAGTAGGAATCATACCAGTATTACTCCTACTGCAAGCAACTCGACTTCCCTCAAGCAGTACGGTTGTTGCGGATCGCAGACCCAAGGACAGGTTGACCTCACAATTATGAGCCAGATTGACCACCTGCCAACATGAGCACGTATCTTGACGGGTTGTTTCGTGATGCTCGGCGTCGCTTCACCCCATTCCTCGATTGGATCTTCGAGCTAAAGGACCCAGCGATTCTACGGGCCGATGTGCTGGCGGGAATCACGGTGGCCCTGGTTCTGATTCCTCAGGCGATGGCTAATGCTCAGCTCGCTGGGCTACCGCCGGAGACGGGGCTCTATTCGGCGTTCCTCATTCCAATCGTCGCGGCGTTGTTTGGCTCGTCGAGGCAGCTGCAAAACGGTCCGGTCGCGATCATCTCGCTCATGTCTGCCGCAGCGCTGATTCCTCTGGACTTAACGCGCCAAGAATACATTGCCTACGCCGCGATGCTGGCCGTTCTAGCCGGTGTGTTTCAACTACTTCTCGGCTTCCTGAGGCTGGGGCTGATCGTAGATTTTCTCTCGCATCCGGTGATTGTCGGCTTCACCAATGCGGCAGCCATTGTCATTGGCAGTTTGCAGCTGGGGAAGCTGTTCGGGATCGAGAATGACTCGGGTGGGCATCTGTACGAAACGTTGTGGCACCTGCTTCGAGCGATTCCTTCGCAGTCTCATTCTGCGACGGTGCTAATGGGATTCGTTTCGCTGTTCCTATTGATCGTTCTGAAACGGGTTGCCCCGAAGTTTCCTGGAATTCTGGTAACGGTCGTCTTGGCCACCGTCTTGTCCTGGGGGTTTGACTTTCAGACCCGTGGGGGAAAGATCGTCGGTGAGGTGAGTTCGGGCCTGCCCGCGTTCGTCTTCCCCAGCATCAAGCCCGGCGATCTTCAGGCGCTGCTGCTGCCTGCGTTCATGATTGCGATCTTGAGCTTCGTCGAGGCGTTCTCGATAGCGAAAGCCGTAGCAGGTAAGACCAGGCAACACCTTTCGGCCAATCAAGAGATGGTGGGAAAGGGCCTGGCCAACGTTCTGGCTGGCGTTAGCCAGGGTTACGCCGTGTCGGGTTCATTCTCCCGTACTGCCGTGGCCTATGACGCTGGAGCGAAGACGGGTTTCACCGCGATTGTGTCGGGCATGATTGTGGGGTTGACCTTGGTCTTCTTCACAGATCTGCTCTTCTACATTCCACTGGCCACCTTGGCTGCGGTCATCATTGTCGCCGTCGCTGGAATGATTCAGTTCCGGCCCCTCATACACGCATGGAAAGTCAACCCCCACGACGGTTTAGTAGCGCTGGTGGTGTTCTTGGGCACGCTGCTGTTCGCTCCTCATCTCGAATGGGGCATCATCATTGGAATCTCGCTGTCCATAGCGCTTTACATCTTCCGTACAATGCGACCGCATTTCGCAGAACTGGCGCTCGATAGCGACGGCACCTATCGAGACGCTCAGAGGTTGGGGTTAGAGACCAGCGCAACTGTGGCGCTCTTTCGTTTTGACGGTGATCTGTACTTCGCCAATGCCAGCTACCTCGAACGCGAGCTCTTGAACGCCGTTGCGGATAAGCCTGGTTTGAAGGTCTTGATTTTGGATCTGGTCGGGATTGATCAGATCGATGCGACCGGCGAGGAGATGCTTACCCACATGGCGGAACGTCTGAATGAAGCGGGTATTCGCTTTGTCATCACCCGAGCCAAGTTCGCCGTTGTTGATATGTTGAAACGGTCCGGACTGTACGACAAGATTGGGAGTGAGAACTTCTTCCGGAAGCGCGATGTTGCGCTTGCAGAAATCAAGAAGAAGTACGGCTCAGAGATAGATATCACCCATCTGGAAGACAACATACCCATTGAGTGATGGGTTGCGTAGCGCCACTCTGCACGACGTGGACGAGTAGCAGGTCGTTCATGGCTCGGTTAGACCCGAGTATGTGACCCGGTCAGCTTGGCAATCTTGTCGTCCCAGGTAGCGAGGACGTCTTTGGCACCGAGGACTCCGGCTATTGTACAGTCCAGCCGCCGACCCGACCCATGGGGATACCGGCCTCGACATCCTTGCGGAAACTCGGGGTCATCCAAGCGCTCAGCGGTGGCGATCTAACAACTCCAGAACTTATCGACGCGGCCCGGGGCTGCGACGTGATTGTGGCCCATCGGTCGACGCCGGGCGACGCCGCGGTTTTCGAACGCATGCCGGAGCTGGTGGCGTTTCTGCGGTGCGCCGTGGACATCAGCACGATCGATATCGACGCTGCGAGTGCTCACGGTGTACTCGTCGCCTGCGCTGACGAGAGCTTTGTCGCGTCGACGGCCGAGCTAGCGCTAGGACTGTTGATCGACTCGGCCCGAAACATCAGTGCATCGACCGGCGACTACCAGTCGGGGCCACCGAACGGCAGCTCACCAAATGGTGGAGCCCCGAGGGTGAGCAAGGCACGCTTCAAGACCAGGCCATCAAGCGCCGGATCTACGCTGCCGAGTTCGCTCAGATCGTCTTGTTTCTAGCCGCGGACGACGGCGCCGCCTGTACTGCCCAACAGTTCCTCGTCGACGGCGGTGGCCGCTGAGGCGCGTCGGTAGATCATTGCGACGGTCAGCTGCGACGCGAGCTAGTCCGAGCTCGGTATTCGATGGTTGTGAATGGCCAGTCGGTCTCGAGCCAAGTTGAGATGGTTCTTGAGGTGATGATGTCCATCTCGGCACGGCTTGCTCGTACCCATGAACTTACCGAAGCGTCTGTTGTTCGCGAGGGGTAGATGTACACACAGCCGATCACGTTGTCGCCATCGAGAATCGAGTAGGTGAACCCAGAACGATTGTCAAAGTCCTTGGCATGTCGCACCAGGTCGGCGAGGTTGGATTCGAGAGTCATCGCGGTGGGCCAGGTGCCGTTTGGAAAATCGGGGGTTTCGCGGATGTGGTCGATACTCGACATCCATGCGTCGTGGTCTCTTTCGTTGTGCTGAGGTCCCAGTGGTTCCATCCGGAATCCGGGACCATCAAAGCTGACGGGCACGACGAAATCCTCTGCTACAAGACTCATCGGTTCACCATAGGTGCCTAGCGGTTGGACCTGGCCAGGCCGGCGCCGCTCTGGGAGGTGTTTGGCGGGCGCCGGCGTGGTTGGTTGGTCGGTTGGGTTACCGGGCGCTGCGGATTTCTTTGACTCGTAGGCTTTGGAAGTCGGCGGGGTCGCCGTCTGGGAAGCCCTCTTCGTGGAGCTGAAAGCTTGCGTGGCCGCGTACTTTCCAACTTCTTCCGTCTTCGGCTGTTACTTTGCCTTTGGCGGTGTTACGGACGCGGAAGCCTCCAATGTCATCGAGGCTGTCAAGGCCGGAGAGTTTGACCTTCACCCAGCCCTTGCCAACCGCGACCGGTTGCAACGGTTGGGTGGTTGGGTCGTCGTCGAACATGGCCTCACAGGTCTGATCGATAAAGTCGAACGCATCGCCGTCGAACTCATACATGAACAAGTCGATGCCGCGGATCCGACGCGTCTTAACCGTAAGTGTTCCGTCGGAACGTTCGCGCACTCTCGCTCGCGCCATCGATTCTTCGACCTCGTTGCAGGCGTCCTCGGCAGTAAAGCCTACGAAGAGGGTGAATTCGTTGCCGAGGCCGCCGTAGAAGAGTTCTACCGACACCATCTCGGTGCGGAATGCCTTGTCGTTGCCTTGCTGTGTTTCATCTGCCGAAGCGGTCGTCACCGCTATGGCAGCAAAGAGCGTTATCACTAGAAACGCTGTACCGAGTTTCTTTCCAAACATAGTCTTCTCCATCTATTGATCGATGAAACGGTTCGCCCATCTCCTCTTACAACGATCGGCGGATGCCAAATCTGTCGCGGGGATTTCGTGCGCATCGATTTCAGGTCCCGAACGCACGCCGCTCGGTTCAATACCGCGACACATCGAAACATCGCAGCTTCAGTACGCTCCGTCTCATGCTCGATCAAAGTGAGCTCGACGCGCTTGCGAATATCGATACCCCCACCATCTGCAACGCCATCGAAGCGGCGGCTCCTGAAAGGCGGGGTTGGGGCTACACCGTGTCTCCCTTCTTTGTTCTCGACCGCTCTGCTCGCCCGATCGTCGGCTACGCCCGGACAGCGACTATCCGGTCCTCGCAGCCCTCATGGATCGGTCGGCACATCGCACGCCTGGGTCCACGAAGTCGAATACGCCGTTCCCGTCACCGTTCATGGGATGCATGTGATGCCGGGCGACTTGGTTCATGCGGACGTACACGGAGCGGTGGTCATTCCCCACGACGTCGCGCCAAAAATCCCAGAGGTGGTCCAACGCCAAATGGAGGCCGAGTCAACACTCATCGCCGCTTCCCAAAGAGAGGGATTCTCGGCCGAGGTCTATCCGACCCCGCAGGTCCTAAGAATACGTAGGCTTGGCGAGGACCATCTCGAAGCCAGCGTGGCCCTCACGATGTGAACTCAATCGTGTCGAGAAGTTCTGTGGCGCGGTTTAGGAAGTCGTGGTCGTGGGGCGCCACGGCGATGATCATCGATGGCCCCTCGGCGCCTTCCTCGATCCACCAGATACGGTGAGAGTGGGTTGGACTCAGCCGCTTCACGATTCCCGACGAGGTGCGGAACGCGAGCTCGCACGGGTCAGCTTGAGTGCAGAGCGCATCGGAGGGGATCCGTATGTCGAAGCGGGTCGCGGTGACGCCGTCGAGATCGACCTCCGCCCTTCCTGTGATCTCGATGTCTGCCCCCAGGGCCTCGATCACTTGGTCGGCGGTGACAACCGAAATCGGTTCGCCCGCAGCCACGGGGCCGGGGGCGATCGGCATTACGTCGACGAGGCCGGTTAGAAGGACCAAGTCTCGATCATTTGGTCCGCCGCCGTTCGCAGCGGTCAGCACGATGAAGCCCGGGAAGTTCGGTTGAGTGAACCACCCGTCGTCAAAGTCGAGTGTGAATGTCGGACCAAAGTTGGCCAGCTGGTATGTACCCGGCTCTACCGGGGAGAACGGAGCATCAAGCGCCGTCGGCCCCGCGGGGTCGAGTTCCCCTCGGGCCTTCGATTCTTGGACCTCGTTCGGCGCCAGCGTCTGGGCTTGGGGTAACGATTCTTCCACACCGCCGCCGGTTGCCTCGATCGTGGCCAGAAGTGTGCCGAGCGCGACGTCGATTGCCTCAATGTTGCTCACTTCGTCCGCCTCTCCACTGCCCGCGATAAGCACGCCAGCGGGAGTCTCGGCGAGGAAGATTCGAGCGTTGGGAGTGAAGCCGAAAAGGGTAGCCGCGGGGCTGCCCGCCCTGTCGGCCGCAATGATCAAGTGATCTCGGGTTGAGGCGTCGGCTCGCACCTCATAGCCCGCTAGGTGGTGGCCCAGAACCTCGATTGCTGTGCCGGTTGAAGTGACTACGGCCGAAGGTGCGGCCGCTAAGAGCTCGACAACCTGTTCAACCGACTCGATCGGTATGCCGTCCGCTGTCTGGGTCACCAGGCTGATCGACGCTACCTCCCAGGCAGCTTCGCCAGCCGGATCGGTGATAGAGATCGCGATAGTGTCGCCTCTCGTATAGAGATGGTGCGCCGGGTCGACTGAAAACCGGACACCGCCCAACACCGAACTGGTGTATTCCACCAATTCTGTGTCGTCATCGGCTGGGTCGATTGTGACGAGCTTCAGCTCCTGGTCTGCGACCCGGACAGTCTTTTCGGAAGCGCAACCGGCCACGATCGCGCCGAGCGCCACGACGGCCAATAAGTTCACAACCCCAAACCTCAGCCTGGATGATGTAGATACTCTCGCTAGCCACTCGTGTGACAATACTCTCGTCGACATAATACACGCGCTCCCCAGCAAGAGATCCCCTTTGTATAGTCCCCATTTATAACGTTGTGGGGCTGACGGATCTGTCGCGCCAGGCAAAAAGATTTCTGGGTACAGTCGAGCGCGACAGATTCGGGCCTGTGGCATCGTTGGTAAAGCATATGAAGGGCCTTTCCGATTGTGACGAACTGACGATGGAGAAGTGCGCTGCGAATCGCGGGCATCTAGCCGACCTGTTCGACCGAGAGTTCGACGCGGTCTACCGCTTTTGTCTGGCCAGGACCGGCGATAGTGCGGCCGCCGACGATGCAGTGTCTGATGCCTTCATGGCTGCGGCGCGGCTGTTCGCGTCCGGCCGCGACCACGAAGTTACCCGACCCTGGCTGTTCGTCGTGGCAAAGAATCGCATGGTCGACGAATGGCGGTCCCATCAGCGTCAGCGGCAGCGGATCCAACGTCTGGTCGAGCAACGTCAAACGGGTGGCGAGGACCACGACCCGCTTGGCGTATCGGTCCTCGCCGACGAGGTTCTCGCCGTTTTGGCTTCGATGCCGGAGCGGCAGCGAGCGGTCCTGGCACTCCGGTATCTCGATGAACACTCGGTGTCGGAGGTTGCGAGTAATCTCGATGTCACCTACCAGGCGGCCGAGTCGTTGCTCGCTCGAGCCCGTCGGAGCTTCGCCACCGCTTGGGGACAGCACCATGTTCAATGATCCGAAAGACGAAGACGTGCGCAGGTTGTTGCAGGCGGTAGAGGCGGACACGACGAGAACGTCGCCCAACCGGGACATGATCAGGCGATCCGTACTCGCCACGTTCGATGATTCGACGGTCGCGCCAGCAGAGGACGAGTCCGAAGTCATCACGCTTGTCTCGCTGGGCGATACATCGCGGCGCTCGATCGCCTCGCGTCGCGCCTTTGGCTGGGTGGCCGCTGTGGCAGCGGTGTTCGTGGCCGCGATGTTGGTGCTCCCTGACGGCGGCGGGCGCCTTGACACCACGACCCCACCGGCATCCGGAGGCTTGTCCTTGGACCGAACCGACCTGCCTGCGTTGTTGCTACCCGGGCAACAGAATGCGGACGGCATCGCGGGGGGAGTGTCTTTCGATGCGCCCGAGGGGCTGGTCGTCATCGCAGCGAGCGAAGGACAGCTGATTTTGGCGTTGGCTGGCCAGGCGGAAGGTTCCTCGGGCCACCTCATGCTTCTGGAGATGGAGCTGTCGGACTGGGAGGGACTACTGCGTTCACTAGCCGAATCCAGTGAGGTGAACCTGAAGGAGATCGGAGTGTTGGTGAATGGGCGGGCCACGACTCGCTTGGATGTGTCAATTACTAATGAGGCGCTCGCTGCCCGATCGTGTGTGGTGGGCGAGCCCTGCATAAGCCTTGATTGGGGGCCTTCCACCAGTGGCGCTGCCCTCTGGGCCGGGTCAGACAACCGCATTGTGGAGATCGGGCGTACGGAGGATTCAATGGTGCTCGCGATCGAGGTGTCACAACAGTTCCAAGGCCCATTCTCACGCCTCGCTGCACAGGTCGTGAGCACCTCGTCCCTCTCCTCCGACTAGTTTCTCTTGCCGCCGGACCACCGGGCACCCATAGGTCGACACAGCATGCTTGACTGAGCTGATGGATGCTTCCGAGGTATTGATCGAGATGTACGACCGTGTCGTGCCGTTGGCCAAGCAGGCGGTTGCGGGACTAGATGCCGAAGCGCTTCGGCTCGCTCCGGATGGCGCGAACAGCATCGGGTGGCTGGTGTGGCATCTGACTCGCGTGCAGGACGACCATCTCTCGGCGCTGTTCGAGAGTGAGCAGGTCTGGGTCGAAGCTGGCTGGGCCGAAAGGTTTGGCCTCGACGCCGACCCGAACAACATCGGATGGGGCCACAGTCCCGACGACGTCGCGCGGGTGAGGCCCGAGAGCGTCGACGCGCTCCTCGAATATCTGGACGCGGTCGACAGCCGGTCTCGTACCTGGCTTCGCGGCCTGACGTCGGCCGACCTCGACCGGATCATCGATAAGCGCTACGACCCACCCGTGACGATGGGGGTGCGGCTCGTCAGCGTCGCCGACGACTGCCTCCAACACATCGGACAGGCCAATTACCTCCGCGGCATCAACCTTCGCTGACCCAGTCGTTCGGGTCAGCCGCAGACTGGGGGTGTTGTGGCCAGTCCGAGACCGCGGCGCTCGTCGGAGCTGAGGGGTCGGCCAGCGAGTTCGCAACCTCGTTCGACCCAACTATTGGGGTCGGTGTTGATGATTTGCCACGTAGTTGGTGTCTCAGGCGTGGCTGTTCGTTTCACCGCGACGCGTAGCGCAGCCGGCTCTACTGCGGAAGATGTACGTGGTGCTCGGTGCTCGCCCAGGACGCGTGCTGGTCCAGCATCTCCTTCGATGACTGCGACTGGTCGATCATGTCCGACCCACCACAAACTCACCGTCCCGTCCCAGTCGACGGTGATCGCTATCGTTCCATCGTGGTTAAGGGTGATTGGCCGCGCAATCCCCTCTGGGTTCAGTGAGCCGAATTGGCGTCTCGGGATACCTGACCTTGCGTCTAAGACCTCTAGGTGGTTGTCGTAGGTGACTCCCACCGCGGTTCGGCCATCACCGCTGACGCTGAGCCGCTGGTACCGATGGCCCGCCAATGGATGGTCCGTGACTCGTTTGAGCGTGCCCACGTTCCACACTGTCGTTCCGCCATCGTCGACGGGGTAGGAGATTACGACATCCTCTTGAGGGCTGTCGATCCACGACCAACGCTCGCCGGAGTCGAGGACCGTTACATCGCCGCCCCTATCGGCGATCAACGAGCGGAAGTGCCGATCCGTCGAGTAGTAATCCTCGCTGCCTGTCAGAGCGAACAACGTACCGTCAACAATGACCGATCTCGACGCGTAGGTCGGGTCCGAGGGGAGCGCCTCGACGCCAGATCGTAGCGTGACGATTCGCGAGGCGAACGCCGTGGTGTTTCCACTGTTGATCCACACTGCCACGGTGCCATCGGCGTTAAAGTGAGCAACATCATGCGCGAAATCTGGAGCGAACGGGGTCTGGTAGACGTCGCCGCCGGAGATGTTCCACATTTGGTTCTCGGCTTGATTCTCGGCGGGGCCGTAGCTAGACCTCTTTGACGCCAGAAGTCGATCGGAGTCTGACGGGTCGAATGTGACCACGTCGAATGCACCCTCTGCGGTCCCCAGAAGTAAACCTTCGAAGCCGCCTACCGCTTCGAGCAATGAACGCAGTGTTCTCGGGCCAGGATCCGCCCTGAACAATTCGGCGGCCACTAAGCCGTCAGGCAGGGATTCGGCTAGAACCGATGCCTCCAATCGAGCCGCATTGTCGAGTTCTGTGAATCTTGAAGGTAGCGATGGCCGATCTTCGGTTGGAGTGAAGGCTTCCGGCGGCGTCGCTTGATCAGCGCTGCCGCCAAATATCGAACTCGTCAGTGCCGCGACCGCGACCACCACAATCAGCCCAGTTGCGGCAGAAGTCACACGGCGTCCGTCCGTGGAAACTCGTGCGTTCCGACTTTCTTGACTCAGCTCGCCATTAGCTTCCCAGATCATCTCGATCTCCGGAAGTGGCTCGTTCCTTGATCTCATGAGGGCACCTGAAACGGTCGGACTCCTACTCAACCATACGTCAACCCGGGAGGCTGACCGCAGGCACCCATCAAGGTTGGGTCAACTCCATGCTGATCGGCGGTTTTCCCTTTCTGGTAGGTTCCTCCGTGTGGCGAATGTGTTTAACCGAGCTGAGTACTTGCTGGCGCACTATGACCGGGCTCCCGCTGACTTCTCGAAACCAGAACACGACACGAAGGTGGTCGTGCTCGGGTCGGGGAACCCGTTTCCGAATCCGCTTCGCCGGGGACCATGCGTTGCTGTTGTCGCCGGTGGGCGACCCTATTTCGTCGATGCTGGCGAAGGGATCTGGCGCAGCATCGCTCACGCCGTTACGCACCATCGATCACTGGAGAAAGTGTTCGACCTAGCGCATCTTGAGCACCTGTTTCTAACCCACCTCCATTGCGACCACACAGTTGGATTGCCGTCGTTCATCTTGAGTCGCTACAAGTTCAACTCACGGCGTGAAAAGCAGATCTACGGCTCTCCAGGGGTGGTCGAAATGGTGGACCACATCCTGAAAGCCTATGCGGTTGACATCGATGCGGCATGGCACAGATCGGGTCACAACTCCCAAGGGTGGAGGGCTACCGGCCATGAGATAGCGGCTGCGGGAGTCGTCTTTGAGGATGACAACGTCGTGGTAGAAGCTCTCGAGACCGACCACGCCCCGCTCGATCATTGCTGGGCGTTTCGCTTCTCCACGAGCGACCGCGTTGTGGTGATTGGCGGAGATGGCTGTTACAGCGATGGTCTGGTTGAGGCGGTCCGCGGCGCAGACCTATTCTTGGCTGATATTGTGTCGGAAGATCACCTTGGGGCGGCACCGTGGGGCGGGGAGTTGCGAGAGAAGACGGCCGAGATCAAGCGCTACCACCTCATACCAAGCGATTTGATTCGGCTGCAGGAACAGACAGGCGTGGAGACCGTCGCTTTGTACCATGAGCAGGGCTTCTTGGATGGTGACGCCTATTCACGAGAGTCGCTCGCCGACGAGATCAGAACGCTCGGATTCCGGGGCCGACTCATCTCATCGGTCGATGGAGATATCTTCTAGAGCCTTGTTTTCATCAGCCAACATGGAGCCTGAACGCTTCCGTTCACCGGACTCCTGCGGGTCGTCGAGATGGAGACCGACTTTGATTCACAACTCTGGACACCACGAGCAAAGTGGGCGAAGACGTAATCTAGGGGCAATCGGAATGCGCGTATCGAGACATCCATCAATCGCACGGGCCATCCCGTGGTAGGCACGAGGCCATGAGCGACCAGGCATTGGGGCGCCCGTTCTGGACGCTTTGGTCAGCGTTCAGTGCGTCGAATTTGGGCGATGGTCTGAGCCTCGTCGGAATGCCTCTGTTGGCGATCCAACTCACTGGCGATGCCCGCCTGGTCGCGGCGGTCGCCGTGTTCCAATATCTACCATTCTTGATCATTGGCTTGCCAGCAGGTGTGGTGCTCGACCGGTTTGATCGTCGCTGGATCGCCGTCGCCGCTCAGATGCTTCGGGCACTCGTCTTGGGTGGGCTGGTGGCGACCGTCCTCGCCGATGCCGCGAGCATTCGAGTTCTGATGGGTGCGTCGTTCCTGATTGGGGCTAGCGAGGTCATGACCGATGGCGGTCTGCCCGCGTTGGTTCGCGAACTCGTGCGTTCAGACCAACTCGAGGTCGCCAACGCGCGGCTGATGGCAACGCAGCGAGTGGCGAATGCCTTCGTCGGCCCACCTCTGGGGGCGGTGCTGTTCGAAATCGAGGGATGGTTGCCGTTTGCTGGTGCAGCGATCATGTCTCTGGCGAGCGTTGGAACGCTTACTCGCATACCCGGTCGTTTCAAACCAGCACAGGCCGAAGAGGCGACCGCATTTCTGGAGCGAGCGACGATGGGGTTGCGTTACGTATGGCGCCACCCGGTCTTGCGGCCGCTTGCATTGACTGTGGCCACCTTTTCGTTCGTGGGAGCAGCCGGTAACGCGGTCTTTGTGGTCCTGGTGACCGAGCGGTTTGGTTTCGGTGGGATCGGGTTTGGGCTCTTGTTGAGTGTCGATGCCGTTGCGTCGGTGATAATGACATTCTTTGTCGCACGTTTCATTCGCCGTACCAGTCACGCGACGAGCATGCGCTTCAGCATCGTCTGTTTCACGATCGGCGCGTTGCTGTTCGGGTTGACGACGGTCGCCACCATCGCTTTTGTTGCTGCTGTGATAAACGGTGTGTCCGATCCGACTTGGAACATCGTGAGTGCCACGGTCCGTCAGCGACTGGTACCCGATGAGGTATTCGGCCGCATGATGACGGCCTACCTATTCATTGGCTGGGGCATGAAACCCGTAGGCGGAATGCTCGGTGGGTTAGTGGCAGAAGCGTGGGGACCGCAATGGGTGTCACTGGGAGCCGCGTTCACGGTTGGCTCATTGTTCGTGCTCGCCAGACCAATGTTCCGGCGCGTCGACGCCGCAATGTCAAGGCCGGGCCTGAGAAGCGATTAGGTGAGATGCTTGTCGCGATGACTGCGACTTTTCTACCTGCGTGTATACGCCCTTTACGGAGATCCCGACCGACTGGCCAGCATCGTTCCCTCCTCCAGAACTCCTCGAAGAGATTGATGGCGAGGTCGGCGTCGGCTGCGACCGGGTTACCGTCGACATGCGAGGCCGCTACTACGGATCCAGTCGCGACTGGGTTGTCGAATACGGTGATCAGTTCCGTGCTGCCGGCTTCGAGTTCGACAGCGAACTCGACGAACTCGGTGATCTGATCCGCACCTATCGTTCCGGTCAAGACGTGATTAGCTACGGCGGCTCGATAGAACGAGAGGGAGACGACGGCGAGTACACTCGGTCGGCATCGTCCTCACCGACTTCGATTGGTGGATGAGTTGCAGGTGAACACCCACCCCGGAGATCGCGCTCACGTCAGCGAACGACGAAAGTGCTTGGCAGCGTCTCTGAATTGGCCATCGTCTCAACCATCTCAGATCGTCGAGTGTCCGGTGGTTGGCAGGAGCACTGAATAGACACTGGTTGACGCGGTGATGAACAGTTGGTTGTGCTTCGGGCCGCCGAAGCAGAGGTTCGACACTTCCTCGGGCACGTAGACCTTGCCGAGGAGCGACCCATCGGGGTCGTAGCAATGAACTCCGTCGCGTGCGCTGGTCCAGATCCGCCCAGAAACATCGAGTCGAAAGCCGTCAAAGAACCCGTCTTCGCAGGTGGCGAATACCTTTCCGCCCGAGAGGCCGCCGTCGGCGGCGACTTTGAATGCCCGGATGTGATGCTCCCCGCTCGCATACCGGGTACCACCCGAATCGGCAATGTAGAGCGTCTGCTCGTCTAGGGAGAAAGCCAGGCCGTTTGGGCAGGCGAAGTCGCTCGTCACTTGGGTGATCGTTGTAGTGTCTGGGTCGACCCGGTAGACGTGTTCTCCGTCTAGTTCCGGTTCGGCTCGGAACCCCTCGTAGTCCGACTCAATTCCGTAGGCCGGATCGCTAAACCAGATCGAATCATCCGATCTCACCACTACGTCGTTGGGACTGTTGAACCGTTTGTCATCGAAGTGGCTCGCTAGCGTAGTCACCGAGCCGTCGTGTTCGATGCGGGTGACCGAGCGGGTTCCGTGTTCGCAGGCGACGATGCGGCCCTGGCGATCCAAGGTGGAGCCGTTGGTGTAGCAGCCCAGCCCGCTACGAATGTCGCCGACCGCTCCAGTCAACTCGTCCCATCGCAATCGGCGATCGTTGGGGATGTCGCTCCAAATGAGGCAGCGGAACGCTGGCGAGTACACGGGACCTTCGACCCACTTGCCGCCGGTCCAGAGCTGTTCGATCGGCTCGTCTACCTTGATGCTTCGACGGAACCGCTCATCTCTGATCTCGTAGGATTGATTCTCCATGTCTACGCTCAAAGGGCTTTCGTATTGCCTGGCTCTCGTTCAACTCGATCGCTATGGAAAGCGTAGCATTGTGATGGAGATTCCCAGGCGGGGGAAACCCATTCGAGACTCACGGTTCACGTCGTAACCGAGCCCGGGCCGGGGGCATTGGCCCCGCGGCCGGGTTGGTTGGTTGGGTTACCGCGCGCTGCGGATTTCTTTAACTCGTAGGCCTTGGAAGTCGGCGGGGTCGCCGAGTGGGAAGCCCTCTTCGTGGAGGTCAAAGCTTGCATTGCCGCGCACTTTCCAGGTCCTTCCGTCCTCGGCGGTTACTTTGCCTTTGGCGGTGTTGCGGATATGGAAGCCTCCTGTGTCGTCGAGGCTGTCGAGGCCGGAGAGTTTGACCTTTACCCAGCCTTTGCCAACGGCGATCGGTTGCAGCGGTTGGGTTGTTGGGTCGTCGTCGAACATAGCCTCACAGGTGGCATCGATGAAGTCGAACGCGTCGCCGTCGAACTCATAGAGGTACAGGTCGATGCCGCGGTTCCGGCGGGTTTTGACCGTGAGCGTTCCGTCGGAGCGTTCGCGTACTCTTGCTCGCGCCATTTGGGCAGGGACTTCGTTGCAGGCGTCTTCGGCAGTGAAGCTTACGAAGAGGGTGAATTCGTTGCCGAGGCCGCCGTAGAACAGGTCTACCGGCAGCATCTCGGAGCGGAATGCCTTGTCGTTGCCTTGTTGCGTTCGGTCTGCCGAAGCGGCTGATACCGCGGTGGCAAGAAAGAGTGCCATCACTACAAACGCACTACCGATCTTCTTTCCAAACATGTTGTTCTCCATCCATTGATCGATGAAACGGTTCGCCCATCACCAGGTACAACGATCGGCGTACCGAAATCCCCTCAAAGCGTGAAAGCTCCTGGCAGTTCACGGCAGTGCGGCGCTGCTGTAGCGACCTGATCCCATCTTTGATCACTGTGGTTGACTGAGTACACGGATCTTGTGAGGGGATTTACGTGCGCCGATCGTTGAGTGAGTAATGGAACCGAGCGAAACCCGAGCCGCTAGGGGCTCAGGGGCCCAGCCGGCCTCGGCGATAGCGGGCGTGTACGACGCCCATATTGACGAGGTCTACCGCTTTGTTCATCGGCGCTGTCGAGATCACTCCCTTGCCGAGGACATCACCCAGGAGACTTTCATAACGGCGTTCCGTAGCACAGATGATCCGAGCACGATCTCGATCGCTTGGCTTCTGACGGTCGCCCGGAACCGTCTCTTCGACGTGCTCAGACGCCAAGCCAGATACGAGGCCAAGCTCCGGCTTGTTGGTGCGGCTGAGACCGACGTTCACGACGCCGAACTGATTGAACGGCTCCGGGTCGAGAGCGCACTCAACGAGTTGAGCGTAGATTATCGGCTCGTGTTGACACTCCACTACCTCGACGGGTTGACGGTGCCCGCATTGGCCGAGCATCTCGATCGATCGGTGAAATCGGTCGAAGGCTTGGTCACGAGGGCCCGGCGAGATCTACGGGCGAAGCTTGACGAGGATACCGGCGTGGCGGGAACAGGAGGCCGTCATGGCTGATGATCTTGACCTAGAGGTGCTTTCCATAAAAGGTGAGGGTCCCTCACCCGACTTCGTGGCGAACCTGCGCGAGCGAGTAGCGGCTGAGATTGCTAAGTCGGCGATTGCCCCAGATGACGAACTGGTCATCGCGGTCAACCTCCGGCCCAATGATAAGGAACAGGCAGTGGCAAAGACACGATTGATACTGGCAGGGGTCGCGGCGGCGATCATCCTGATTTCGGGCTTCGCTGTTCTGAGCGGCGACGAAGAGGACAAGCTCGAGACTCTTAGCGAACCGGAGCAATCGACGCCGACTGTCACGACGCCGACTGTCACTACGACCATCGTCACCGCGGCCGCAGAACCAGCGACCTTCGTTCGCGACGCCTCCACGTTAACCCGGGAGTTCTCATCGCTCGAGGCTGGCACCTACCGCGTCGATACGCTTGGAACGGCCTTCTCTTTTACTTCCGAGGAACCGCTTTTCGTCCAAAGTAATCGAGCCCTATTTGTGCTGTCTGATCCGACCAGCCAGGGGCCGGACGACCGAGATATTGTGTTCATGCGGTTGTCAGCCCTGTCGGATCCCGTCCAACCAGGAGCGCCATTCGAGGGGCAAGCAGCCGGGCGGCCTCCGGAGGATTTCGCCGGGTGGCTCGACAATCTCGCTGACGGGGTTGTCGCGTCCAACCGTCAAGAAACGACCCTCGGCGGTCTCGTCGCTAGCCGCGTTGACCTCGAGGTCGAACTGAGCGCGTGCGGCGACGATCCTCAGGTCTGCGTCAACTTCGGCACGAATGAACTTGTCGAATCGAAATCCCTTAACCCGGGCGCGGAGTACCGGATCTGGGTTGTCGAGCAAGAGGACCAAGCGCCCTTGGCAGTGATCGTGGGTATCAGAAGCGAGACACAAAGCGAGTGGTTCGATACCGCCCAGGGAATACTCTCGACCCTCGCGTTCGGCGATATCGCCCCCAACCCAATTCTCCGCTTCCCCGCCGGCCCCGCTGAAGTGCCCCTGCTCGGAGGCATCAGAATCGAGCCGAAAGCAGACATCACAGTGACTCAGGAAACCGGCAACTTCGGTAGGATTCTGCTTGAAGGCCAGCCAGCCGACACGGAGTTCCTCACCAATCCGGTCGATTTGGACGGCAACATACTCGAAACAACTGAAGGCCTCGTGGCACTGCTGGTCCAGAGCAATACCGAGGTGACCGAGACAGAACCGGTCACGATCGGCGGTATTGAGGCGCGAGTATTCGATATAGGTGGCCGGACATCTCAGATCTTACTGAGGCGCAACCCTGAGGATGAGCGTGGCTGGTGGGCCCCGCCGCTTGGTCAGATATGGTTGCTCGAACACCCCGAGCGCGGTCTGCTTATGATCAACGCCGAGGCGTGGGACGACCTAGAAACAGCCTTTCCGCTGATTGTCACCCAGACTGAAGAGATCCTCGAATCGCTGGAGTTCATCGAGCTCAGTTGAACCGCTGCATGTCCGGGTCCTAGTTCTATAGATACCTGAACCGTTCTTCGTCTGCTGGGGATGGTGCCAATGGGCTCGAGGCACTCATGAGAGTTGGCTGGTGTAGCGGAGGGGTTGTTCGCTGCAATCGAAGTCGATGCCTTGTTCGGCGGCTTCGTAGTGTTCGATCTTTCGGTCGAGCACTCCGAGAACACCGGTAAGTTCGTCGATGGCAGCGGCCACGGTGGCCCGGTGGTCCTCGATGAAGCGGCGCCGTTCGGTGATCGTCCCGTCGCCTTGTCGCACCATGGTGGTGTACCTGGCGATGTGTTGAATTGACATTCCGGTCGCTCGTAGGCGCCGCACAAAGGTGATCCATCCGAGGTCGTCGGTGCTATAGCTGCGTTGCCCGCCTTCGCTGCGCCTGATGGGCGGCATGATTCCGGCGCGTTCGTAGTAGCGCAGCGTGTCACTGGTGGCGCCGGTGGCTGCGCTGGCCTCGGCGATGGAGAACCCGGTTTCTTGGTCGTGGGGTGTCGCCGTTTCGGGTGTGGTCATGGGGTCAACGATAGGGCTTGACTTGGAGTGCGCTCCAAGGTGTTGGATGTTCGTCATGACGAGTTCATCTTCCACATCCCCTTCCCGCTCTATGTCGACCGCACCGTTGGGCCGAACCGGGCCGATTGTGTCGCGGCTCGCGTTAGGGACGATGACCTTCGGAGCTGAGACCGGCCAGGCCGAGGCGTTCTCCCAGCTCGATGCCTTTGTTGAGGCTGGTGGGACTCTGATCGACACGGCGGACGTGTACGCCGATGGTGAGTCTGAGCGCATTGTTGGTCGTTGGCTCGCGGATCGGGGCCAGGACGGCGTGGTGATCGCCACCAAGGGTAGGTTTGCGCCACCCGCGGGCTCGGCGGGCGCGTCAAGGCGCAGCCTTGTGCGCAGTGTCGATGCCAGCCTCAACAGGCTCGGAATAGCTGCCATCGATGTCTATTTCGTGCATGGCTGGGACCAGCACACGCCGGTGGTCGAAACGCTCGACACGCTCGCTGGGTTGGTTAGGGCTGGGAAGATTCATTCGATTGGCTGGTCGAACCTCACCGGCTGGCAACTCGCTCAGATCCTTACCGAATCTCGACACGGCGGGTTGATCTCACCGTGTGTGATGCAGCCGCAGTACAACCTGTTAGATCGCGGAATCGAACTTGAGGTGCTGCCGTGCTGTGTCGACCACGACATTGCGATCACGCCGTGGTCGCCGCTCGGCGGTGGGTGGCTTACCGGCAAATATCAGCGTGATGAACGCCCAACAGGGTCGTCACGTCTGGGTGAGGCTCCCGACCGGGGCGTCGAAGCGTACAACGGCCGCAACACCGACTTCACGTGGACGATCCTCGATGTCGTTCAATCCGTTGCGCAACGCCATGACAGGTCGATGGGCCAAGTCGCTATCGCCTGGTTGTTGACGCGGCCAATGGTTTCTTCGGTACTGCTGGGCGCGCGCACCGTCGATCAGCTTCGTGACAGCCTGGCCGCCGAAACCGTTGAGCTAACCGCCAAAGACATCACTGAACTCACAGTGGTGTCGGCGCCAGGATTGCCACCGTATCCCTACGGAATGGTCGAAGAGTTCTGCGACATTCCCCATTGGAAACAACTCGGCACCGCGTCGGCGTGAACATCGCTACGCCCGACCGGCCGCTCAGCGATTCGCGTTACTAGACGAGGGCGTCTCACGTTTCATTCCGGCGGTTCAACGTTAAGGAACTCCGGAACATCGCGCCGGGTGTGTAGTAGCCGCCAGATGTCGATGCTGGTTTCGTCGGTGACGTAATAGACGAGGTTTGGGTACTTCTTCAGCGGCCAGCTGCGTAGTTCAGGAATCTCCAGTTCGTAGGCAAAGCGAAGCGAACCGGTTAGTGGGTGATTGATAATATGGCGGATGGCGGATTCGAGGTCATCGACAAAATCGGATGCGATCCCCTGTCCCGCTTCGCTTCGGTAGTAGGTGAGTGCGGCATCGATGTCGGCCGCGGCGAGTAAGCGAAGGGTTGTAAGCACAGTGATGATCTATTAGCTGGGTTCGACCTGGTTTCGCAGGGAGGCAAAGTAGGTCTCGTCGATGTTGGTGGTGATTGGGGAGCAGGCTCCCTCAAGGAGAGTGTTTCGTAATTCTCGACGGTCCTGATCTTTCCGGATGAGCTCGCGGATGTACTCGCTGGTCGAGCCGTAGTCTCCGTCCTGCACCTGGGAGTCGACGTAGGCCTTGAGCTTCTCGGGGATTGACACGTTCATCGTGGCCATGCCCAAATCCTAGCCGCTTGGCAAAGTTTGCCAAGAAATGTACGGGCGGGGCGTTTCGGGTTGTGGTAAAAGCGGCGAAATGTTGACAACAGTTGATAATAGGTGCAGAATTATGGGATGAGTCGGAACACGATGAGCTTCGCGCTCCCTGAGTCCTTGCAGTCCTACATCGAGCAACGCGTTCGTACCGGGGAGTACGGCAACACCAGCGAGTATCTGCGCGATCTGATCCGGCGCGATCAACATAGCGAGGCTGCCCGACGCTTTCGATTGCTGATCGCAGACGGGCTTGAGTCTGGCGAGAGTCGCGCGCTAACCGACGACGTGGCCGGAGAGCTTCGTGGTCGGGCGCTCGGCACCGAGGCGTGAGTGATGCTCGGCTTCGTCCACTCGCCGAAGCCGACCTAGTTGAGCGGACGAAATACTACCGGTCTGAGGGCGGAGACCGGCTTGGTGGGCGGTTCTTTGATACAGCGATCGAGGGGTTGCGGGCAATCGAACGCATGCCGGGCTCAGGTTCGCCACGGATCGGCGAGTTGTGCGATGTCCCAGGTTTGAGGTCCCGCCGGGTCACTGGGTTTCCGTGCGGTTGGTTCTATTTCGAGCGGGTCGACCACGTCGATGTCGTTCGTCTGCTCGCATACGCTCAGGACCTCTTTATGATCCTTGGCGACGGCGACCAGGATTGGTGAGAGCGATTCGTTTGGGTGCCCTACGCATCGCAGCGATCTGATGGGTACGTGGCCCGAGCATCCTTGCCAAGACTGTTCGGTATCTTCAACTTTGTTTGGCCGGTCTGTCGATTCTGTGATAGTTCACGCGTCATGGTGTTGTCGGCGACGGTCGCCGCAGACAAAGAAGGAGAACCTCGATGAAGTACTTTGTGATGCTCGCGGGCGACGGTGAGGTTGGGCCCTGGGACCAGCTGACCCCTGAAGAACAGCAGGCGGTTCTGGAGAATTTCGGGGCTTTCGATGCTGCATGTGGGGAGAAGTCGGGTGTCGAGATGCTCGGCGGTGAAGCGCTCGAAGATGGCTCGACCGCCACTACGTTGCGTACCCGTGGTGGAGAGTTGACTATCACCGATGGGCCGTACGCCGAGGCGACCGAGCAGATCGGCGGCTTCTACCTGATCGACGCGCCAGACCTAGATACGATGACCGAACTCTGCCGAAGCCTGCCTGCCTATGACATCGAAATCCGACCCGTCGTCAATATGGGCTGATCGGGTCATAGCCGAGACCTATCGGGCCGATTGGGGCCGTCTGCTGTCACTGCTTGTGGCGCGCACGCGTCGGCTCGATTTAGCAGAGGATGCGCTCAGCGAGGCATTCGCCCGCGCTAGTGCGCGCTGGCCCCCAGAAGGCGTGCCGCCCAACCCGGGCGGTTGGATCTACACGACGGCCTACCGGCTAATCCTCGGAAGGTTGCGCGCCGAGGCGGTCGCTGGGCGGAAGGCGCCGATGCTGGCCGTTGGCAGAGACTGGGTTCGACCAGCAGACGTTGAGGATTTCGACGACCTCGATGATGAGCGACTGACGCTCATTCTGCTGTGCTGCCACCCGGCATTGCATCCCGAGGCGAGGTCACCACTTGCGCTTAGGCTCGTGATCGGCACTTCTACCGAGGAGATCGCACGACTCTTTCTGGTCTCGCGCTCCACGATGGCAGCACGGATCACCAGAGCGAAGAAGAAAATCGTCACTGCCGGCATCCCACTCTCGTCGCCGGTCGATGACGAACTGCGAACGCGGCTGGGTGACGTTTGCCGGACGGTTTATCTCGCGTTCACTGCCGGGTACGCTCCCGGTCAAGGGCCAGACTTGTTGCGGGTCGAGCTTGCTGGTGAAGCGGTCGAACTGGCTGCGGTACTGCACCGCCTTGTGCCCGACGCGATCGAGATTCAAGCTCTGTATGGCTTGCTCTTGCTTCAACATGCGCGTCGCGACGCTCGGCTGTGTGGCGGTCAACTGGTCACGCTCGCCGACCAGGATCGTTCGCTCTGGCAGCGAGACGAGCAACGGGCGGGCGCAGAATTGGTTGCCGATCTGGCGCCAAGTGAGGGCTATGTCGAAGAGCTTCGCCTGCAGGGCTCAATCGCGGCGGAGCACGCACGAGCATCGACCGCCGCCGACACCGACTGGCGGGCAATTTCTGCTCACTACGCTCGCCTGGAGGCCTTGACCCGGTCACCCGTTGTCAGACTCAATCGCGCCGTCGCTGTGGCCGAGACCGAAGGAGCGCATGCTGGACTGGCACTGCTGGGCGAGCTCGATGAGTCATTGCCCAACGACCACAGATTGCACGCTGTTCGCGCCGATCTAGCTCGACGGGCTGACGACATCGATCTGGCCCGAACCTCGTACAGCGCCGCACTCGACATGTGTGTGAATCAGGTCGAGCGGGACTATCTCGCACACCGGCTTGAGACCCTCACTTCGGATGATTGATGAGCTAGCTACGCCGAAATACTCACCGAACTTAAGACTCAGGTCACTAGTCAGTTGACGTTGAGGCGCTCGACTGGTTGACCGCTTACCTGTGCGATCAGCTCGAAGTCCTTGTCGAGGTGTAGCACGGTGAGCTCGGCGAGTTCTGCGGTCGCTCCGATCAACAGGTCCGGGATAGATGGTGCCCGGTGCTGACCGCGGTCAGCTAGGACCGATTGGATCTCGACTGCCCGGTCCTCGATCTTGGGTGTGAGGTACTCGACGGGCATCGAGGCGAGTGGAGGCTTGTAAACCAGGGCGCGATGATCGGCTGCGGTACGAGCTGAGAAGCCGACCTCGAGCCGCGTCACCGTGCAGATCCGAACCAGGCCCCGCTCGATCCTTTCCACCCACTCCGTAGCGTTCTTAGCGAGATGCAGCCGACTAATCGCCGACTTATCAATGAGCCAGCTGGTCACGACCAGGCGCCGGACATCACGTCGGGATCATCGAGGTCTTTGCTGAGTGTCGCGACCTGTTTGAGATGCTTGACGCTGATTGGGCGAGCATCGTGTACCCGTTCGCGCTCCAGTGTGCGCCGGAGGTACTCGGTTCGCGAGAGTCCGACCCGCTTTGCTTTGGCGTCGATCGCTGCCAGTACATCGTCCGGGACGTTTCGGATAAGAATGTCGGTCATTGCAACCTCCGGTGATATCTAATGATATCACCATGTTCCTAATTCGTCACGGTCTAACGGCCCGCGCTGAGGCATCTTTACTGAGCCTGATTGGCGATCACTTCGCGCAATCGTCTGACTGCGCTGGTATCGCCAGAGATGTTGGCAGCGCCGGGATCAGCTCGGCCCCAGAGCCAGAGGTTCAATCGATGCCGGTGAGCGCCTGAGATCGTCGGGCTTGGCGGGGCCCGCCTCGCCACACCTGGCCCAGTACCCCGGCGTGGGTTACTGGCAGGTCGCCGTCGAGTTGCGCAGCTTTCAATCGGACCCACATCCGCCGTTCTTCCCGGTCGAGTGCAACGAGCGCCCCGGTGTCGAGGACGAGGCTCATGCTGACTCGCCCTCGGCGCCGCGTCGGTGTCAGCGAACGATCGTCGCCCGCTCGCGGTCGAGACGTTGTTGGCCGACGATCTCTTCGGCCGTGATCTCGCCGAACTGGCTCTCGAAGTCGGAAACGGCTGCGGCGAGGAGCCGGAGTTTGCGATCGTGGCGAGTGAGAACTGGTTTGACGGACTCGAGCTCGCGGCCTCCAACCAACATCACAGGATCGCAATGCATTCGATGAACTTTGTGTCGGACTCATTCGAACTCGATCACTCCGGTCATCGTGTCGGAGTATTCACTTTGGGGTTCAAAGATATAGATCGGGTTCGGGAAGTGCACCTCGTCTTGCAAGATGTCTCGTCCAACATAGGGGCCGCTCCCGGTGAGTCCAACAAAGTCGCCGGTGGCGTCGAGAATTTCCCAGGTACTGCCGGGCCCGGCGCCTCCGGGGAGCCCGCCGCCCGCATCGATCGTGAAGGTGCCAGTCCTGGCTCCCGAGGTGCAGGTCATTACCTTGATCACCTTTGTTTGGAAGCTATAGGTCTCCTCGACGGTTCCGCTCGCGCATCCGAGGGCTTCAGCCCCGGTCGTTACGTCAAAGATGCCGGTTCCGCTACCGACGACGAGCTCGCCATCGGCCATAGCGACGTCGATGCTCCCCTCTATCTCGATCCTGTCGACATTGGTGACCGGCTGGGTCGTGGTGGGCGCAGTAGTCGACGTTGGGGTGTCGACGCTGTCGGCGACCGATTGTGTCGTGGTGGCAGGCGCTGCTGTCGACGTTGGGGTGTCGGCTATGCGAAGACGGGAGTCATCGCCGCCGCCAAGGGCGGCGTACAGACCTCCGACGATGAGCAGCATTGCCGCAGCGCTGAGGATCAGCGTTCGGATTCGATGGTCGGGTTTGGGGTTTGGCTCTAGCATTGTGATCTCCACTTCGGGGTGGTCCGCTTGTTCCTCGATCCGGGTTTGGATCGCCTCCCAAGCGGTCGAAGATGGAGTCGCCTTGTCGGCAATGTGACGCAAATCGCGTTCGAGCCGTTCGCTAAATCGACTCATTGTTCGAGCTCCTTTCGCAAGACTGCCAAACCGCGCCTGACGTGTGACCGGACTGTTGCTGCGGGGATGTCCATGACTAGCGCGATCTCCGATGACCGGTACTGACCGAAGTACCGGAGCACCACGGCCACCCGCTTATCTTCGTCGAGCTTGTTGAGCACGTCCCAGAGCTCGCAAGCGCTGCTCGGAAGGTCCCCGGGAGGGTGAGGAGCATGACGATTCATGACCCTTCGCCTTCTGAGCAACGACTTGCATCGACTCACGACGGTCGTTCGGAGATACGCGCCCGGTTGTCGGATCTCGCCAAGGCGGCGATGCACTTCGGCAAAACTGTCTTGGACGACTTCTTCTGCCTCGGCGTTGTTGCCAACGAGTGTGTACGCGAGACGCACCATGCCAACATACTCGGCATGGAACAAGTCCTCGATCGTCTCGGGGCCCCGTTGCTTCGCTGTATTGCCTCCATCACCCCCAACGACGTCGAGCAATATCGAAGTGTTGCAGACCTCGCAACAATTCTCGTCAGCACCTCGCCGGGTCGGCCACCTCCGGCACCCGCCAGCTGCCAACATAGCGCAATCCACTAATTCGGATTTGGGAAGAGGCCACGTGTACAAAGGCAGAGCCGTGGGCAGCGACCCGTCAAAGACCCATCATGTGAGTTCGGGTTGCTCTGGGAGTTCCTGAACCTACTGGGATTGGCTGATGATCACTTCACGCAATCGTGTGATTGCGCTGGCATCGCCAGAGATGTTGGGAGTGCCGGCATCGGCTCGACCCCAGAGCCAGAGGTTCAGCGGCGTCGCGTCTCCCGCTATGGGTACCCCCTCGCTACCGGTCCCGAGAAACCAGCGGTCGTCGGTGTCGGTCGCTGTTAGCTCAACAGCCAGATCGCCGAGATCTGCGTGGGCCACCATGATTGTTACCATCTCATCGACGCCGTCTGCGGCGAGCAGCGGCTCGATCGCAGGTATTTCATTTCCGGCGGCAAGAACCCCATCGATATGGTGCACGAGTGCCTCGTGTATTTGGCGTCGTATGGTGAACCCGACCGTATGGTCGCCCGACCAACTCCACGCTGGCTCCGAGGGCTCGAGGTCGTCGAGTGCTCCGACGAGACGATTCGCGACAATTCGCAATCCGTCGGGTAGTTCGGCATCGGGAGGGCGAGGCGGCGGCGTGTACGAATCTGGCGAGGCGGGACGGTTCTCGATGATCCAACTCCAGAAGGTTTGGACCTCGAGCAGGTGCCAGGTCAGGTCTGCGAGTGTCCAGTCGCCACAGGTGGGCACGAGTGCATCGGGTCCTGTTTCGTCAGCGATCGACGCCAACCCGTGTGCGTGGAGGCGAATGAGTTCGATGTTGAGGGAGTTGGGGTAGAGCGCTCGCATCAGGCCATCCTACCGAGCGGCCAAAGCTCCTCATTTGAACGCTGGGGATGGGTGCATCAGAGCACCTGGAAGCCAACGCCGAGCCGGGCCATGTCTGTCGGGTCGGTAGTGAGGATTGACATGTCTAGCTGGTCGGCGAGCACAGCGAGGCTAACGTCGACGACATCGTTCGATTCGGTGGCGGCGCAGCGCTGGCCGATGGCCCTGGGGTCACCGAACGGGTACACGGTTGTTGCCTTGACCAGCATCGCCATCGGCACCTGCTCAGCGGGATTTCGCCATGCTTGTGCGAGCGCTGCGTCGTTGGTGGTAGGGCTGACACCTTCGGCTTGCATTTGTCGGATCAGCGCAAGGATTATTCGGCGTTGTGACGGATTGTCGAGGCCGATGAAGACTCCGGCATCGAGGATCAACGGTTCGACCAGATCTCGTCAGCTCGTTGCTTTTCTTCGCTGGTCGGCTCGCCCCATTCAGCCGACGCCCAGTCGATGAACTCTTGCATGGAATCCATTTGGGCGTCGCGCGCAGCGAGCAGTTCTAGAGCTTCTTCCATCGCCTCGCGTTCGGTCCGTCGGCGAGAAGCCGTTGTCTTCAGATTCCCGAGCGCTTCGGGGCTCAGGAACATCGCTTTGCGTTTCGGCTTCTCTTGAGTAGCATCAGGCATACGTTAAGCATACACGTATGCCTGGCTATCCATATCGTGAACACCCACGAGGCAAAGTCTTGGCTATCAGAGCTAATCCGCGAGGCAGAACAGGGCGCGTAGGTAATCGTCGCGCGCAATGGTCACCCGGTCGCCAGGATCGTGGCTTGGCAACCGGCTCGTTCTGTGCGGGTGCCAGGGGCATGGTCGGGACAGATTGAGTACGGCAACGACGTTGTTGGCTCCGACGCTAACGCCGAACCATGCTGGCCTTAAGCGAGATGCTCCCGACAAAGCCGAGGGTGGGTCATCGGTAGGTGGTGGTCGGCACCGTCAACGGTGTTAACCGTCGAGTGCGCCAGGTCTTGAACGATCGATCTTGCGTAATCGAGGTCCCCGACCTTGTCCTCGGTTCCCCAGATGAGTTTCACGCTTGTCTCATTCTGGTCGAGATGAGCGAGCAGTCGATTCCAGTCGGTATCGATTACCAGGTTGTTCATCGCATCTCGATACGCCCTCCAAGTGTGCTGAGACACACTTCTTGCTATGGCAAGAGGCAGATTGGGTTGGACCGCGGCAGTAACCCAACCGGCCAGTGTTCTGTGTCGGCACGAGATCATGCAGGCGCGTTCCGCTATCGCGGTGTCTAGCGCGAACAGTCGAGCCATCGGGCTTCCCGAAATTTGGGACCGGGTTACCTCCGGCGAGCTGTAGATCGGCGCGCCCCAACAAACTATGCGATCTACACGGTCGTGATGGCGGTTGGCCCATGCCAGGGCCAACGCAGAGCCCATTGAATGGGCGCCGATAACCCACTGCTTGTCCATCAGGTCAGCCTGTAATGCCATCTCATCAAGGGCGTCTAGGTGATCGACAGTCGCAAACTCTTGGCGATCCTCATCTAGGGATCTGCCGAAGCCCAGCAGATCGGGCACGACCAGTCGATTGCTCTCAGCAATTCTGTCGAACCCGGCGCCGAATACGTCACCGGTCGACACCAATCCGTGGAGCAATATCACAGCGCGATCTCCTTCTCCTGCCGATCTCGCGAACAGAGGCTGCTGAACAATCGCAGGCAGTCGAGATCTGCTCCAGACTGCCACGGACCTCGAACGAAGATGCGCAAGAGTCCATGCTGGCGACAGCGCGAGCCCAACCAGTTTGGCGACGACCATCCGACCTGTATAACGCTCGGATCAGCCCCTAGCCGACACGCGCTAGCGATTAGCTGTTCGTCGACCGCGGATTAAACAAGAGAGCATTGCCTTGTTGATCAGGTTCATGCCCTCTCGCTTTCGACTCGGGTGGGCCGACGTTTGCGATTTGTGCCTCGGTCATTATTCTCATGGCCATCGGATTACAGCTTTGGGGCCTCCCGTTTGGTTCTGAAGAGTTCCGATCGGTGGTCTCGTTCGGCTGGCCCAACCTCGTTGGGATCATTTTTCTCATCGGCGGCGGGTTCACCGATAATTGGCTCCGCCCAACTCTGTGGGCCGGATTCGTGCTCGTGTTGTTCGGCTCTCAGGTAGCCGCTGGTTCGGGAGATTGGATAGTTCGCACCGGCCACTTCGCCGAGCGTCACGGCTTGATTATCATCATTGCGCTCGGTGAGGTTGTCGTGGCGATTGGAATCCCGGTCGTCGAGTCACTGAGAGGCCAAGATGGCTTGCCCAGCGAGACGCTTCTTGGCTTAACCGCGGCGGGGATCATGGCTGGTCTGCTGTGGTGGGCCTATTTCGACCGAGTGTTTCCGGCCATGGAATACCGGGCAGAGTCACTCGACGGGCGAGACCGAGTGGAATTTGCTCGTGACATCTACACCTGGATTCACGCCCTGATTGTGGCCGGTGTAATCGCCACTGCCGCAGCCGCCGAAGAGATCCTCCTGCACCCAAAGGACTCGGTGCAAGTTGAGTTCCGGGTCATGTTTGCCGTGGGTCTGGGAATGTTCTTTGGCGGCATAGTTGTGGCCGTGGCACGGGCCTTTAGGAGGGTGGCCAAGGAACGCCTAGCCGCTGTCGCCGCCATCATTTTCTTAGCGGTAATCGGCGGCTCATGGGACGGCTTTGTACTCTTACTCCTAGTCGATGCGGTTCTGCTGATCAGTATCATCGCCGAACACGTACGCATCGAGAGTCCGAACTCCACTGTTTGAGATCGGTTGGGTCCGCGTGTGTCCTGAGGGATAGCTATCCATTGTGCGGCCGCTGGCCGTAGCCCATGAGCGGTGACAGGGTCTGGTCGTCGATCGATATCGAGAACCCGGCGTTCACCGAGACCCCGATTAGGCCCGCGTCGGTGAGAGCGCTGTTGATCTCGGCCTTGCTGAGGCCGTGCGTGTCGCCGTCTTCTCGTTCCCAGTCCCACTGCACAAAGAGCCCGGCGGGTTGTATTAGGGCGACAAGCGCCGTGACCGTCGCCGGGTAGTCGTCGAGGAACGAACAAACCGACGAACAAACGATCAGGTCGTACTGCGGTGTGGTTGCAGGTCGTTCTGCACTGGTCGTCACCTTGGTCCAGCGCTGTTCGGCAATCTTCGCGTCGAGGACCTCGATCATTGCTGGCGAAGTGTCGACGGCATGGACCGTCGCACCAGCGGCGACCAGATGTTCGGTCAGCAGCCCGGTACCGGACCCAAAGTCGAGTACTCGAGCTCCGGCAAGCGCGGCCCCGTAGTTTTTCAGCAACTCCTGCAACGACGAGAACGCGGCTGCTGCGTAGGCGCGGGGCGCAGGGTCTTGATCCCAGCTTTGCGCGTGTTCATCCCAGTCGTTGCGATGCTCGATTCTGAGATGTTAGATCAATTCGCTAACCCTATCTTGGATCGGCGGACGCTCCGAGCGGCCATTCCTTGGCGGTGTATGACGCTGAGCCGATCGTTCGTCTCCGTAGCGTACGGAGCGGCGCTTGCTGGCGAAAACTTCGAATGCGGGCAGCCACCCCGACTCAAGACCGCAGCTTCGAGGCCCAGGCCGACGAGCTCGTTGATCGGCTCGTGATCGGAGAGTCTCAACCGCATCCACTCTCGGGAGACTGAGCCTTCCCGCGACGACCCAGCAAGGTAGGTCGACGCCGACACCCACGACCGGTACGCTTGCCGATTACATGAGCGGGGCGGGCGAGAGTGGGGATTCTCAGCGGCAGATGCCGCTCGGCCGGGTGACCTTTCTGTTCACCGATATCGAGGGCTCGACCGAGCTGTGGCAACGCGATTCCGGCGCGATGTCAACAGCATTGGCTAATCACGACATCCAAGTTCGTGGGACGATCGAGGATCACGGTGGCTACATCTTCGGCGTCGGCGGAGACGGGTTTTTTGGGGCGTTCGGGTCGGCTCTAGATGCGGTGGAGGCCGCTCGGTCTATACAGCACACAATGGCTGACGACGAGCTGATCAATGTCCGTATCGGGCTTAACACCGGTGAAGCCGAACGCAGGAACGGCGCATTCTTTGGCGTCGAGGTCAATCGTACGGCCCGGATCGCTACCTGTTCGCATGGTGGCCAGACCGTCCTCTCAGACGAAACTGCAGTGTTGTGCTCAGAGCAGGACGTGGTCGATCTTGGATCCTTCACTCTGCGGGGGATCGACGAGCCAGTGTCGCTCTGGCAGCTCGGATCGGGTGACTTCCCGTCGCTTCGCTCGGAGCGTATGTCGGGCAACCTCACTGTGCCGCAAGACAGCTTCGTCGGGCGCGAAATGGAGCTGGCTGAACTCACAGCCCTAGTTCTCAGCAAAGAAGTCGTGACATTGGTCGGCATGGGCGGAGTTGGAAAGACCCGGCTCGCAAGCCATGCGGGAGCTGAACTGGCGGACCAGTTCCGCGATGGTGTCTTCATGGCGACGCTCGCCTCAGTCGATGATCCAGAAGTGGTCGCCAGCGCGGTTGCCGATGCGATCGGGCTACGGGTGAGCCCTGAAATAGCCGTCGTCGATGCAATCAAGCGTTGGTTCGACCGCCATGAAGTGCTGCTCGTACTCGACAACTGCGAGCACATGCTCGACGCAGCAGGCGATCTTATCGAGCAATTGCTCGGCACCGGTTCGACCTCGCGAATCTTGGCCACCAGCATTGTTGCGATAGGCATCGTGGGCGAGCACGTCGTTCCAGTGAGTCCTCTGTCGGGCAGCCATGGAGCAAGCTCGCAGTTGTTCCTCCAGCGGGCTCTCGCTGTAAGGCCCGACCTCAATCCCACCGATGGCGAACTTGCGACGATCACCGAGATCTGTACTCGGCTCGACCACCTACCGTTGGCGATCGAGCTGGCAGCGTCCCGAATGCGGGCCATGACGCCCGCTGAGATTTCGGCGAGGCTTGATGAACCGCTCCGCCTTCTCGCGGCGCGCAACCGCCGGGCGCCCGATCGACACAAGACCCTCGAAGCTACTGTGCGCTGGTCCTACGAGCTGCTCGACGATCAGTCGCAGGAGGTATTGCGCCGACTAGCGATCTTTGTTGGTCCGTTCGGCGTGCAACTAGCGCAACAAGTCCTGGCCGACCGAGGCCTAGATGAATGGGACCTACTCGATGCAATCGGCGAGTTGGTCGACCGATCGCTTGTAGCGAGCTCGGTGGAGGACGGCGCCACCCGCTACCGCCTGCTCGAAGTGATCAAGGCGTTCGGCCTGGAAGAGCTGAGAGCTCACAACGACC